>JAJTER010000034.1 GCA_021299835.1 Saprospiraceae bacterium
GCACTGGCTGATTCAGGTCTTTCACTTTCCCAGATATCTGAAGTGATTTTAGTAGGTGGTTCAACCAGAATACCTAAAATTCAACAAGCCGTTGAAAATTTCTTTGGTAAAAAACCAAATAAAGGAGTTAACCCGGATGAGGTTGTAGCCGTTGGTGCCTCAATTCAAGGGGGTGTCCTCAGTGGTGACGTACAAGATGTTCTATTACTCGACGTAACACCTCTTTCTTTAGGTATTGAAACTATGGGTGGTGTATATGACGTAGTAATTGAAGCAAATTGTACTATACCAACCAAAAAGTCAAAAGTTTATTCTACTGCGGCAGATAATCAACCAAGTGTTGAAATTCATGTGCTACAAGGAGAAAGACCTATGGCGAAAGATAACAGACCTATTGGTAAGTTTATTCTCGATGGAATTCCTCCATCACCAAGAGGTGTACCTCAAATTGAAGTCTCCTTTGATATTGATGCCAATGGAATTCTAAGTGTTGGCGCTAAAGATAAAGGAACTGGTAAGGAGCAATCTATTAGAATTGAAGCTTCTACTGGCTTGTCTAAAGAGGAAGTAGAAAGAATGAAAGCTGAAGCTGCCGCTAATTCTGAATCAGACAAATTAGCACGCGAAAAAGTAGAAAAATTAAATGAAGCTGATAATTTGATTTTCCAAACAGAAAAGCAAATCAAAGAATTCGGCGATAAGCTTCCAGCTGATAAAAAACCCGAATTGGAAACTGCTTTGAATACACTAAAAGATGCTCATAAATCTCAGGATATTCCTTCTATTGACGCTGCAATTACTAGTTTAAATGCAATCTGGCAGGCAGCAACTCAAGAAATGTACCAAAGCGGACAGGCTGGTGATCCTAATTCAGGCCAAGATCCTAATGCAGGTGGTCAGTCTGGAAATACTTCTAATAATAACGGTGATGTCACTGATGTAGAATACGAAGAAGTAAACGATAAAAAATAATTTAGTTTAAATAGATAAATGAGCGGGGTTATTGTCCAATAATCCCGCTTATTTTTTTCCATATCTCAGTATACTCCTCCAAATATTGAAGTTCCTTTAACTCATTTATTGAAAAGTAGTTCATATCTTTTTCAAATGTTATTTCCCTGCTGGTATAAAACGGAAGGTAAGTTTGTATGCCTATTAATTTACCCTCAGAAAATACCGGTGCTCCTGACATTCCTGAAACCTTCCAATAATTACCCCTTACTTTTTTGATAATTTGAAGCTTTCCATTTCCCTCTAAAACGGTATCTTGTTGATTCCAAATTGGATATTTAGAGGGAATTTTTGTGTCAGCCAACTGAATGTTTCTTATGGATAAGTTTATTTTATTTAAAATTTCAGGTTGATCAATTAAAAAACGGGCACTGGCAAAATAGTCTTTTTGGAAGGTTAAAATAATCTCATTTCCTGTTACAGGTAACAAATCTTTAGGTAAAATGGAATAAGTAATGAATAATCTTGTTGCCAAACCATTTATTTCATTTATTCTATTCTCTTTTTGAGTTAGTTCATTTATTATTCTATTCCTTTCATTACTGCTTTCAAAGGTCGATAAGGTGGCTAATCTATTTAGGATAAACCGATTATCCGTCCATTTTTTAATACAAAACTCAACTGCTTTATGTAAGGTATAAGATTTTAAAACATCAGCATCAGATTTTCTAATATCTATCATATAATTTTTACCATTGGTTATGAGCTCCTTCAATGGATTAAAGTTACTTGTTTTAATTAGTTGATCTTTATTAAACTGACTTCTTTTTGTAAATGTATCTATTTGATATTGCCATTGGGGAACAAGTAACCAATCAACATAATTTTTTACAGCATCTGCTTTGTAATTAGTAACTACAGGGAAGCCTATAGAAAAAGTGTCAACCATTGAAGACAATACAGTGGAATATTGCTTTTTATTAAATTGAAAATCAACGGGTAAGTTTACGCTCAACAAAACCCAATCTTTATTTTTATAAATTATGGTAGGATTCTGGAGCATATCTAACTCCATTATTGTATTATTTATTCCAGAGGCCGATAACTCTGAACGATTTTTTTGAATGGAAATTTTACTTTTTATAGAGTTAATTCCATGAGTATTTTCATATTCCAGGCACTGGTTTAGTGTCCATATATAATTCGTTTCTGGTAACAAGTAACCTGTACAATCATTACCAACTCGAACTACTGTAGCCGCAGAAAGAAATGGTTGTGAGGTTAAAAAGGAAGGTATAGAAAGGTAAGAGGTATAAAAAAAAACAAGAAATTTAAATCTTAGCTTGTTTTTCATATAAGGGTTTTAAAGAAAAACCAGAAACCTTTGTGGCACCGAATAAAATGACCAGGTAACAAATATCTCCTAACAAGGTGTTTTGGAAAAATGGCAAACCTGCTACATACGAGGTAAGTAAACCTGAAAAATTTTGTGGGTAGATTGGATTATTTAACCAGCTACCAAAATTTGTCACAAGAAAAAATAAACTTGCCGTTGAGAATCCAGTAATAGCTAATCTAGGTAATGTAAAAGTAGAAAGGAGCCCCCAGGCGATTGGAATCATTAGTAAAAATGAACCATAAACCCAAAACGAACCAAACAAAGTAAATCCTTCGTAATACTGAGGATATTGAATAGGATAGATAATATTATTTATAAATAAATCACTTAGCCAAAGTGAAAATAAAGGAACCAAAAAAGCCCAAATTTTCCTGCCCAAAAAATAGCTGCCAAAAACTGCTATGCCACCTACTGGTGTGAAGTTGTGCGGGTGGGGTATTATACGGCTTAAAGCGGCGATGAATATAAGCACCAATACAAATTTTAAAGTATTTTGTTTCTCGTGATTCATTTCTCGTTGTGTAATTAAGAATGTAAAATTAAAAAGATTTCCTTATTTTAGGGTTTTATTTTGACCGTTGATTCATCGCTGAATTATTTTTAACCGTTTATTAATATATCAAAACCTAAACCATGAAAAAAGGTTTCGCATTTTCTTTTCTTTTACTTCTATCTATTCAATTTATTATTGCCCAACCGGAAAGATGGCAGCAACGAGTTCAATATAAAATGGATATTGATTTCGATGTAAAAAAACATCAATTTAATGGTAATCAAACTATTAAGTATACAAATAATTCCCCTGACACTTTAGATAGGATTTTTTATCATCTTTATTTTAACGCATTTCAACCTGGAAGTATGATGGATGTTCGCTCCAGGACTATTTCTGACCCTGATCCCAGGGTTGATGATCGTATATTCAAACTTACTCCTGATGAAATCGGTTTCCACAAAATTTCTGCTTTAAGTCAAGACGGGATTCCTTTAAAATTTGAAATGGTGGAGACTATTTTGGAAGTAAAACTGGCAAAACCAATTCTACCCGGTAAAACAACTACATTAGACATGTCTTTTTCAAGCCAGGTACCGCTACAAATTAGACGTTCCGGTAGAAATAATGCGGAGGGTATTGATTATTCCATGGCTCAGTGGTATCCAAAATTATGTGAATATGATTATCAGGGCTGGCATGCAAATCCTTATATAGGTCGAGAATTTTACGGTGTTTGGGGTGATTTCGATGTGACTTTACACATTGATGCTAATTATATGGTAGGTGGAACAGGTTATCTCCAAAATCCAGAGCAAATTGGAAAAGGTTATACCCAAAATACGGTGACACCAAAAACTGATAAAAATGGTAAGCTTTCCTGGCACTTTGTTGCGCCAAATGTTCATGATTTTTTATGGGCTGCTGATCCGGATTATACCCATACCTCTTTAAAAAGAGCTGACGGACTAACCCTTCATTTTTATTATCAATCCAATGAAAAAACAAAAGATAATTGGGAGGCTTTACCCGCTATTATGGATAAAGCTTTCGATTATATCAATAAAAATTTTGGGCAATACGATTATAAACAATACTCATTTATTCAAGGAGGCGATGGTGGAATGGAATATCCAATGGCAACATTAATCACCGGCGAAAGAAATATTGGTAGTCTTGCTGGTGTGGCTGTTCATGAATTAATGCATAGCTGGTACCAAATGATGTTGGCTACAAATGAAAGTTTGTATTCATGGATGGACGAAGGTTTTACATCTTATGCCAGTTCAAGAGTTATGCAAAATCTCATTGAGAATAAAATATTAAAGCCGGGTAGGGTAGCAGTTAATCCACAGGCAGGCAATTACGCAGGGTATTTCAATCTGGCTAAATCTGGATTTGAAGAACCTTTGTCCACGCATGCCGATCATTTTCAGACGAATAGAGCTTATGGACTAGCTGCTTATTCAAAGGGTTCCGTTTTTCTTGCACAACTTGAATATGTTCTCGGGAAACCAATATTCGATCAGGCTTTACTTAGATATTTTTATACCTGGAAAGGAAAACATCCAAATGTAAATGATTTTATCAGGGTTTTTGAAAAATCAAGTCAGCTGGAATTAGATTGGTACAAAGAATATTTCTATCACACTACCTTAACGGTTGATTATGCTATAAGTAATGTCTCTTCCATGGATAATAATACCTTAGTTGTCCTGGAAAGAAAAGGTAAAGTACCTATGCCTGTCGATATTGTTATAACTAAAAAAGATGGTACTAAAATGGGTTACACTATTCCTCTACAAATAATGAGGGGAGCAAAAGGAGCGGATTTATCTGGTATCAATTGGATTGTTAGTCCTGATTGGGCTTGGACAAATCCTCAGTATTCTTTGAATTTACCCTTGAAACTAGAGGATATTTTAAATGTAGAGATTGATCCGTCTGAACGCATGGCAGATATTGAAAGATTAAATAATGTTTGGAATAATCCGGCGAATGCCAAATAAAATTTAAAATTGGGTGTTTCGCCTGTAATGCGGGTTCTTCAGTTAACTAAAAAAGTTCCTTTCCCATCGAAAGATGGCGAGTCTATGGCTATTCTTTCCCTCGCGAGCTCCTTGGTATCGAATGGTGTATCTGTCGATTTATTGTCTTTAAACACTAATAAACACAAATTTTCAAGTGACTTAGATGATTTAGATTTAACTTTGTATCGCTTCATTAATATGGTGGATATCAATACAAATTTTCATCCTATTTCATTTCTCATTAACTTATTGTCTAATATTCCTTATCAAATTAGCAGATTTGTTAAGAGGGACTATAAGGTTAAATTGATTTCACTTTTAAACCAAAACAAGTATGATTATATCCTACTAGAAACTGTTTATTTGACGCCTTATATTCCTTTAATTAAAAGATATTCTTCGGCAAAGGTTCTTCTAAGAACACACAATTTGGAATATGAAATATGGGAAAGACTGTATAAAGGAGCGAATTGGGGTGTTTCTAAATTATTATATAAATGGTTGGCACATCAGATGTTTAGATATGAATCTTTTCGACTACACGATATCGATTATCTTATTGCCATTTCAGACCGTGAACTATTAATGTTTAAAGCTTTTTATCCTTCTTTAAATGGCATCGTTGTTCCTATTACCTGGAATGCCTCAAAAGAAAGATATCAAATAACCATAAAAAGTAATGCTCAAAATATAAGCTTGTTTTTTATTGGTTCTTTAGACTGGAAACCTAATCAGGAAGGACTAATTTGGTTTTTAAGTAAAGTCTGGCCATTATGCTATGCTAGATTTCCTCACTTAACATTTTATGTGGCGGGACGAAATATGCCTGAAAAAATAAAGCAATTGAATATTGACGGCGTAATTATGATGGGTGAAGTGAAAGATGCCTCCTCCTTTGTAAACCAACATGATATAGCTATTGTTCCATTGCTTTCGGGAAGTGGTATGCGTGCTAAAATAATAGAAGCCATGGCTTTAGGGAAAGTTATTATTACTACATCTATCGGATTGGAAGGAATAGAAGCAAAAGATACCTACGATGTCTGTCTGGCTGATTCACCAGAGGATTTCGTAAACGTAATTGAGTTTTTATTAACTCATCCGAATCAAATGATGCAGATTGGTATAAATGCACATTATAATATAATGAATAATTATGAAAGCGTAACGATTGGGAAGAAATTACTTGATTCTTTAGATTGTCATTTTAATTGATATCCATGAATGTAATAATCTTTTTTTTTATTATATTTTCATTAACTATGATGGTTTACAGCTACATAATTTTTCCTTTAATTATGAAAAAATTAAGCAATAAACCATCAGTAAATATTAATCAATCATTCTTTCCTAAAGTTGCTGTCATCATGTCAGCTTATCAAGAGGAATTTATTATAAGAGAAAAACTAAAAAGTTTAAAAGAACAAAATTATCCCACAGATTTACTTACGTTTTGGATAGCCTCAGACGGAAGTATGGATGGAACCAATCAGATTATACAAGATGAATGTATAAATTTGTCCAATAGCCATGTTTTTATATTCGATAACCGGAGAGGAAAGCCGACGGTGATTAATGATTTGGTATCAAAAGCTAAAGCGTTTTACAAGGATACAGATTTTATCATATTACTTACAGATGCCAATGTTATTTTTAAAAATGACTTAGTTTCCTTTCTTGTTCAACCATTTATTTTACCTGACATTTCATTAGTTGATTCAAAAATAGAACCGCTATGCAAAGTGTCCAAAGGAATTTCAAATTCCGAGAATTTTTATCTTAATAGAGAGACTTTATTAAAACAAAATGAGGGGAAATGGAGGGGGTTATCAATGGGAGCTTCAGGAGGCTGTTATGCCATTAGATCAAATGATTATGTTCCTGTTCCAAAGGATTTTCTTGTGGATGATTTTTTTATATCTTTCAATATCTTACTAACTGGAAAAAAAGCTATTTTAAATCCTATGGCCATCTGTTACGAAGAAGTTTCTTCTTCCATAAGTACAGAATTTAAAAGAAGAAGACGTATATCTGCAGGTAATTTTCAAAATCTATTTTACTTTCTTCCATTATTTACAATGAAACAATTATCTCTGTGGTTTGTATTTTTTTCACATAAAATAATACGATGGTTTGGCCCCATGTTTTTAATATTTTCATTTTTATCCTTGTTTTATTTAGCTTTTTATCAAGTTATTTTATATAAAGCCATCATTATTTTATCATTAATTATAGTTGCTGTTTTAATTTTTGATAAATTTTTTGAGAACATTAACATACATTTGTCGTTTCTAAGAGGAGTACGCTATTTTATAGTAATTAACGCAGCTTTATTATTAGGTTGCTTTGATTTTTTAAAAGGAATTAAAAATAATGTCTGGGAACCAACAAAAAGAAATCAGTAATTTTCAACTTGACAAGATTGAAGATGCAATAGTTGATATCCGTGAGGGTAAGATTATTATTGTGGTTGATGATGAAGATCGTGAAAATGAGGGTGATTTTATTTGTGCTGCTGAAACAGTTACTCCTGAAATTATTAATTTCATGGCTACTCATGGAAGAGGTCTGATATGTGCACCATTAGATGAAAGAAGGGTAGAAGAATTAGAACTAAACATGATGGTTTCTAATAATACTGCTTTACATGAAACTGCATTCACTGTTTCGATAGATTTAATGGGATATGATTGTTCAACAGGAATTTCTGCCTACGATAGAGCCACAGGTATAAAAAAGTTAACGGATCCATCAATAGTTGCTAAAGATTATGCCAGACCAGGTCATATTTTTCCACTTAAAGCAAGACAAGGTGGGGTTTTAAGAAGAACAGGTCATACTGAGGCGGCCATAGATTTAGCCAGACTTGCTGGATTTTATCCAGCGGGAGTACTCGTGGAAATTCTTAATCCAGATGGTACAATGGCACGTTTACCCGAACTTTTTGAAATAGCTAAAAAATTTGAACTTAAAATAGTGGCTATTCGTGATTTAGTTGCATACCGACTAAAGATGGAAAGCTTAATTAAAAAAGAATTATCTTTTCCATTAGATTCTCCTCATGGTAAGTTTTTAATTACCGCTTACACACAAATTTATTCAGGGGAAGTTCATTTGGCAGTAACCATCGGAAAGTGGTCAATTGATGAACCAGTTTTGGTGAGAGTTCATTCTTCGTTAGCTCCTAATGATATTTTCGCTTCTTTGTTCTCTGATAATTCAAGTCTTATTCACAAAGCCTTAAAACAAATTGCCAGAGAGGGGAAAGGGGTATTTCTCTTTATGAGACCTAATGTTAAATCAGAGGAAGATTTTCTTGAAGATTTAAAAAATCTTGCTTCTCAACCAAATTATTTGACTGAAAATATATGGAAACAGGATATGAATCCAAGAGAATTTGGAGTAGGTGCTCAAATATTAAAAGATTTGGGTGTTTCAAAAATTAAATTGCTTACCAATAATCCTAAAAAGAGAGTAGCATTAGACGGATATGGTTTGGAAATAATTGAAAATATTGATATATCAGATTAAAATTTAGGACAAAAATTATCATCGTTATTATATCTTCCCATATAGGTTAAAGTCATTTCAATGGCATTTTTTCTTCCTGAAATGCCATCAAAAAGATTGGATATTCCTGCGTCGTAAGAAATTCCAATTAATAATTCGTTCAGTTCTATACCTAACAATATAATTAAAGATTCAATTTTGGGATTATTGCCAGTTATTATGGTAGGTCTCACTGAAGCACCAAAATGAAGTGAGGTGTTAGAAACATCATTCACTATAGTTCTAACATTCATTCCAGCCATACCTGTAAGATGGCTGCCTTGCTTTTGTGCTAAAACCCTTGGGTGAATCTGTAATTTTTCTGTGACTGGAATTTGAAAACCACCGTGAATAGTATATTTAATCGGTAAAGGTCTATTCGTAATGGAATTTACGAATAATAGATTATTTTGGTAAAAACTCTGATTTGGTTTGTTAAAATGTGAAATTGAAGCCCCTAAAAATCCACCCAGCTGATTAATAGTCATAAAGGAATATTGAATTCCTGCATTTAAATCGGAAAAGGCAAAATTATTTGAAGGCAATAATTCATCTGTTGAATCGCTGTAACCATCGGTCCCATTAAACTGATCCTCAAAGGTAACATTACTATACCCAACACTTTTTTGGATAATACCCATCTGAAATCCAGCACTTATAAATTGATTAGTTGTGGGATCTAAACTTTTATGATATGCACCGGAAACATAAATATTCTGCGTATTCCAGCCAATGCTGGAATTTTTATCCTGCATAAACATAACACCTACTCCCGCAGCATCATTTAATACTTTACCATCATAGCGAATAGGTAATCGTAAATCAAAACTACTATATAACGAAACAAATGGTTCATTAAACTGATTATTACCTTGATTTCTATGTGCTACAGTGGCTCTATAGCTACCTTCAAAACTACCGCTTAAACTTGGATTTAGAAAAATGGATACATTATTATACTGAGAAAAATTAGGATCCTGACCCCAAAGGAACGTAATGATTAAACAGAATACGCTGGTAAATATGTTAGCTTTTGTTAATGCCTGCATGAAATATATTTGAAAAGCGCTAAAATAATGTTTAATTTTAATATTTGCATAACGGTAAAAATATAACTTTTAGTATTTTTGTCCTATCATGTCGCAACCCTCAGAAATTAAGAATTTTACTGGTAAAATTGAATTTGGAATTTGTCCATTAAGTGTTATTCCAATTCGCATTTCTCCCTCTCATAGGAGTGAGCTTATTTCGCAAATGCTTTTTGGAGAAATGGCAGAAGTTCTTGAATCCAAAGGTAATCATTGGCTAAGAATAATCTGTGAGTCTGATGGATTTATTGGATGGGTAGAAAAAGACCAAATTCTACCTTTATCTGAAAGTACCTATTTAAAATATAAAACAAATTATGCTTATTGCTTAGAATTAATGCAGCCAGCAGTTGGTCCTGATTCTTTTGTTTCGATTACCCTGGCAGCACGTTTACCCGAATATGATGGTCTACGGTTTTCTATTAATAAAGCAAAGTTTTCATTTACCGGTCAGGCTTTACCAATAAATAAGTTAAATCCGACTCCAGAAATGATAGTTAAATTAGCAAGAAAGTACCTTAATACACCTTTTTTATGGGGAGGTCGGTCTCCTTTTGGCATAGATAGCTCAGGTCTTGTGCAAATAGTTTATCAAATGGTAGGAATTTCGCTTCCACGTGACCCCTTAGAACAAGTTAAAATGGGTTCGTCTGTTGAGTTTATAGAATTGGCACAACCTGGTGATATAGCTTTTTTTGAAAATAGATTTGGTAGAATAGTCCATTCTGGTATTATTTTACCTGATAATCAACTACTTCATTCACTTGGTCAGGTAAAAATTGATGTTATGGATCATTATGGTGTTTTTGATATAAACAAAAACCATTACCTTAAATCTTTGCGTATTATTAAAAGATTACTTCCTACCATTACTAAAAATGAGTATATTCAAAAAAGTGAAAACTTTTTGAATTCTAATCAGTTATCTCTTGAAATTATTTAATAGTAACCTACTATTAATTTTAAATAATATCAATGAATATTATTTAGCTTGATAATAATAATCCTTAGATTTTTCTATTAAGATATTACCATACATTTTAACCCAATGATAACTCAACCATGTGCCCGGTACAAGATTTAAATCTACATGCCAACCTAAATCGTCTATCCAATAACAGGTTATGTTCCTTATTTTTTCACCTTTTGATACGGTACTTTCATTTTCGATAAAGTACAATGATTCTCCAGGTACTGTTTGAGCTTCCATTTTTAACCGATATTCTTTAGCTCGAGGTACTTTCCCCGTTATTTCAGTTAACCAAAAAATACCATAAGGAGGTATTATTAAAGTATCGCCCTGATAAATAATTGATAATGAACTTATTACATCTAAAAAATAATTACCATGCCATTTCTCCGGCAATTCCATTTTGATAATCCTTTGATAATCAATACTAAAATTAGCAACCAATAGAAGATTTTCCTCTTTTAATGTTTTTTCTACACAAAACAGGGTATTGCTTTTTAGAGGGATTATGGTTTCATCTGCATTTCCGTGAAGACATTGTATTTCCTTTCTTCGACGGGAAAGATTAGCGATAATATTAAACAAAACATTTTCAACCGTACCTACTTCCTTTCTTAATAAGGCTTTGTCCCAATCCATGACAGGTCTGTGTAACCAACGATTATCCTCTCTTTTTTCGTTGTCTTTGAGATAATCAAAATTATTTAAGTGTCCAATTTCATCCCCTGCATATACCAAAGGAATACCTCTCATAAAAAAGATTACGCCGTGTAATAGTTTAAAGCGATCTATTGCATGAACTAATTCTTCTTTTTTATTTTCTATATATGACTTTTGAATACCAATTAACGCGGCTGTACTCCCAGAGATTCTTGATTCTCCATTCGATTTATCTATCTGAAAGGAGTAACCCTGAGCAAAACTATCTTTCCAAACTCCTGTATAAAATGCAGAGCAAAATAATCGGGTTTCGTGTCCATTCTGGCCAACATCGGCAGCGTTTTGGTCGGAGATTCCCCAACCTATGTCATCATGACACCGTATATAATTAATCCAGGTAGAAGAATTAGGAATCTTTGGAAGTTTTGATAGCGTTGTCCTTAATAACATTGTATTTTCACAGGCTATCGCATGCCATAAGTGATTCATTAAAGTAGCATTGTAACCAATTTCGCAAGCTTTTCCCTCATAACCACCTGCTCCTAAGTATCTAATAATATCATTAGGGGCAACAATTGCTTCAGATTTAAAAAGGACTCCGGGTGCTACTAAGTTAATCAAATATTTGTATGCCACTAGAAGCATAATTGCTTCTTCTTGATTCTGACAATTCGTACCCATTTTTTTCCATAAAAAAGGCACCGCATCAAGCCTTAAAACATCCACACCCAAATTAGCAAGGAATAACATTTCCCCAAGCATTGCATTAAATACTTTAGGTTCACTGTAATTTAAATCCCATTGATATTCGTTAAATGTAGTCCAAACCCATTTTCCAATTTCCTTTTGATACGTGAAATTTCCAGGAGCAAAGTCTGGAAAAACTTCCGGTAGATTTTTTTCATACTGATCAGGAATTGAGCGATCCGGATATAAGTAATAATAATCTTTGAAACGATTTTCTCCTTTCAATATACTTTGTGCCCATTCATGTTCCCTTGCGGTGTGATTCATAACAAAATCAATAGCAATAATCTGGTCTTCGGCATGCATTTTATCTATAAGTGCTATCAAATCATCATTATCTCCAAATTTTGTATTGACTTTTCTGAAATTTTTAACTGCATAACCACCGTCTGCCTGACCTTCCCTGGGTTCCAATAAGGGCATTAAATGCACATAATTTATTCCCAACTCTTTTAAATAGGGAAGGTGCTTTTCCATTTTCTTAATATTACCTGCATATAAATCAACATAAAGCATAGTGGCAACCCATTTCTGATCCAAATGCCAATCTTTTATTAATTCTCTCTTCTTATCTATCTCTTTTAATGAATCCTTCCTATTTACATAAGCTGTATTTATTGTTTCTATAATGTCGTATAAATCCTTTTCCTTTGAATTAGGATAAAGCGTTTTAAAGATAAATTGGAAATCTGACCAATATTCCATGGCTTTATTTCTAAGGACTGGGTTGATTCTTTCTATCATACAAGGTTTGATTCTATATTTCAATACAAAATACCATTTTTAATTTAGCTAACAAATGATTAATCAACTAGTGAATAAAAATAAAATAAATTAACTTTGATGAAAAAAATGTTCTATAGATTACCTGCTGAATGGGAAAAACAAGACGCTGTGCAATTTACATTTCCTCATGCTGACTCAGATTGGAAATTAATTTTAGAAGATGCCATTCAAGTTTTCATTGACGTTATTATCGCCATTTTACCTTTCGAAAAGGTAATTGTTGTAACCAGAGATATTACTAAAACAAAAAGCTATTTCAAAGATTATTCTTCATCAAATTTATTTTTTTATGAAATAGATAGTAATGATACCTGGGCAAGAGATCACGGTGGCATTACTGTTTCTAATGGTATGGATATAAAAATATTAGATTTTACTTTCAATGGTTGGGGACTAAAATTCGATGCAAAAAAGGATAATCTGATTACTGAAAAGTTACACTTATCCAATGCATTTAAAGTACCTATGGAGAAAATTGATTTTGTTCTGGAGGGTGGTGCTATAGAAACAAATGGATTGGGTACTCTTATTACCACCCGTCATTGTATGCAGTCACCCAATAGAAATCCTTCTTTTTCTGAGGAACAGATTAATAATTTGTTGTTTCAAAGTTTTGGAACCTCAAATATTTATTGGCTTAATCATGGATATTTGGCAGGAGATGACACGGATTCACACATTGATACTTTAGTGCGTTTTTGTAATCCAACCACTCTTGCCTATGTAAAATGCGATGATCAACAAGATGAGCACTATGAGTCTTTGTTGAAAATGGAGGCAGAGCTGATGAAACTGGTCGATATGAATGGGAATGCTTTTCATTTAGTTCCATTGCCATGGCCTGATGCTTGCTTTGCTGGCGACGGACATAGATTACCGGCTACTTATGCTAATTTCTTAATAATCAATGAGGCGGTGATACTCCCTATTTATAATGTAAAACAAGACCAAGAAGCAGTTAATGTTTTAACCAGTATATTCCCAGATAGAAAAATTATTCCTGTGCTTTGCCGCACCTTAATTGAACAACACGGATCCTTACATTGCATTACTATGCAGTATCCCGAAGGATCTATCAATCTATAATGTCGAAACGATGAAAAATAATAGTATCAAAGTTGGCCTCATTCAACAAGCATCCAGCCAAAATTCTGGTGAAAATTTAGATAAAATCATTCCAGAGATAAAACGACTGGCTGGCATGGGAGCAGAACTTATAACGCTGCAGGAGTTACATAATAGCATTTATTTTTGTCAGGCAGAAGATCCATCCATTTTTGATCTTGCAGAAACCATCCCAGGTAAATCAACAGAAATATTAAGTAAAGCTGCAGTTGATAATAAAGTGGTCATAGTTTCTTCACTTTTCGAAAAAAGAGCGCCTGGTCTTTACCATAATACCGCTGTGGTTTTTGAAAGTGATGGCAGTATTGCTGGCAAATACAGAAAAATGCATATTCCAGATGATCCCGCTTATTATGAGAAGTTTTATTTTACACCAGGAGATATGGGTTTTGAACCTATTCAAACGAGTGTAGGTAAATTGGGGATTCTTGTGTGTTGGGATCAGTGGTATCCCGAAGCTGCCAGGTTGATGGCCTTAAAAGGGGCAGAAATTTTGATCTATCCAACGGCTATTGGTTGGGAACATACTGATACTGAAGAAGAAAAAGACAGACAATACGATGCTTGGTTTACCATACAAAGAGCTCACGCTATAGCCAATGGCTTACCTTTAGTTTCCATTAACCGATGTGGATTTGAACCAGATTGGACGGGAAATACCAATGGCATAACCTTTTGGGGACAAAGCTTCGTTTGTGGACCTCAAGGGGAAATCCTTTTTAAAGCGGATAATACCTCATCAAATGGCTTTTTAGTAGAGATAAGTAAAAACAGGACGGAAGAAGTTCGCAGAATGTGGCCGTTTTTTAGAGATCGTCGTATTGATGCTTACGGTGAAATTATAAAACGATACATTGACTAACTTCAACTCTTATAAACTTTGTATTAAGTCATATTGAGATATAATCTGGAAATCGCCTGCTGTTTTTTTAACAATGACAGCGGGTGTTTGTCGGGATATTATCTTACTTAATTGTGAAACAGTCATGTCTTCGCTGACCACTGGTAAAGCAGGGGCCATAATATCTCTTACCGATGAATTTTGCAAACGATTTTCAGAAAGAGCACTTATCACTTGTTGTTCTCCAACGGAACCTACCCATTCATCATTTTCCATTACAGGTAATTGAGATATATCAAAGTCCCGCATCAATCTTAGAACCTCCTGGATAGCTGTATCAGGATTAATACTTATAAATTCCTTTTTAAACTTTTTAGCCAAAATATCTTTTGCTCTTAATTCACTTTCTAGAAATCCGCGTTCCCTCATCCAATCATCGTTATATATTTTGCCAACATACCGACTACCGTGGTCATGAATTATGACAACCACGACATCGTCTTCTTTTAATTCAGCCCTCATTTGCCAAAGTCCTGCTACGGCTGAACCAGCGGAATAGCCTAAGAGCATACCTTCTTCTCTGGCTATTTTTCTTGCCATTAAAGCTCCGTCTTTATCTGAAACTTTTTCAAAATGGTCTATTAAACTAAAATCTACATTCTTAGGGAGTATATCTTCACCGATTCCTTCTGTTATATAAGGATAAATTTCTTGTTCGTCGAAAATACCTGTTTCGTGGTATTTTTTAAAAACTGATCCATAAGTATCTATTCCCCAAACTTTAATATCTTTATTTTGCTCCTTTAAAAATCTAGCCGTTCCAGAAATAGTTCCACCTGTTCCAACGCCGGTTATAATATGGGTAACTTTCCCATCAGTTTGTTCCCAAATTTCAGGACCTGTCGATTCATAGTGAGCCTGCCTGTTTGATAGGTTGTCGTATTGATTAAACCAAAATGAATTAGGAATTTCTGTACTGATTCTTTTCGCAACAGAATAATAGGAACCTGGGTCATCAGGATGAACATTGGTAGGACAAACAATTACATCAGCTCCCAACGCTTTTAATAAATCAATTTTCTCTTTAGACTGTTTATCTGTCGTGGTAAAGATACATTTGTAACCTCTTACTGCAGCGGCTATGGCCAATCCCATCCCTGTATTGCCAGAAGTACATTCTATAATTGTTCCACCGGGCTTCAAATTACCATTAGCCTCTGCATCTAATAACATTTTAAGAGCCATTCGATCTTTTATAGAATTACCTGGATTAAATGTTTCTACTTTTATAAGAACCGTTGCATTAATACCTGGTATAATTTTCTTGATTTGAACTAATGGTGTATTTCCAATAGTTTCTAAAATAGTTTCACAGTATTTCATACTATTTATAATATTTGACAGATACAAAAAATTTTAAATCCAGAAAACCTAAATCTGAGGCATCATTTTTGGCTAACAAAAGTAAAATATCTAAAGGGTATTTTCCTGGAGGAATTTTACCTATTACTTTGCCTGTTATTTTTTTATTTGACATCGGATTTGTTATTTCTACAACAGAATGTTCTGGTATTTTGTTGGATAGGATATAGGGATATTCTGTTTTTTCAAAGAGTGAATCAAATGTTTTGGCTGCTCCGGACACTTTAACTAATACTTTTTTAGATTTATCGGTGGTGAGTGAAAGAGTATCCTTTTTCCTATTAGGTTGCAATGAAAGGTCTGCAGGAGATTTACTAATAGATTGATCAATAAAATAACCTATTAATAATTTGGAGTCAGTCTTTAATACGTTATTTTTTATTAAGTTTATTTCCTTAATTTCATTGGAATCTCTGGGGAAATAAATTCTAAATAGTCTATATACTGTATCTCCTTTTTTGACTTTGTAGAAAACAGGGATATAGGTATATTTTTCAAATGAACTTCGTTGCACGGGACTCTTAACACTTTTGTATGATATAGGAATTTTAATTGTTTTATTTACTTTCAATTGAGAATCAGTCATACTATTTAATTCTCTGATTGCGGACAATGAACTTCCATAATATGAAGCAATACTGCTCAAATTATCTTCTTTTTTTATAGGATGAGACAAGTAATACTTTCCCTCGTTATAACCAATAAAAACCGTATCCTTTATAGGTCTTTCAGGAAAAGATGATGTTTGACTTTTTCCTTCGGTCAGAATAAAAAACAAAATAAATGATAATAAAAGTAAATTATTCTTCAATTTTGACAAAATGAATGAAACAAAGGTATTTCGAATGAAAAAAAATATAGTCATAATTCCTGCAAGATATAAATCAATTCGTTTTCCAGGAAAGCCTCTGGCAAAAATTTCTGATAAATCAATGATACAATATATTTACGATAGTATTAAAAATTATTCATTTATAGACAAAATAATTATTGCCACAGACGATATAAGAATAGTAAATCATTGTATAGAAATGTTTATTCCTTATGCTTTCACCAATGAAAATCATCAAAGTGGCACTGATCGGGTGGCAGAGGTGGCAAAAAATTATCCCGCCTTCTATAATATCATTAATTTACAAGGCGATGAACCATTTATAAAAGAATCGGATATTAAAAAGTTGATAGAAACACTTGATAACGCAAAAGATGGAATAGCTACTTTAGCCTGTCAAATTACAGATGAAATCCAAAAATTGAATCCTAATAGAGTAAAGGTGGTTTTTAACAAAAAAAGGGAGGCTATGTATTTCAGCAGATTTAATATACCCTATCAAAAAGGTGATTTTCCGGATGCATTGACCTACCAGCATATCGGAATTTATGGGTTTAAAAACGAGGTACTACAAACGATTTCGAAACTTCCTCCAGGTTTTTACGAAAGGGCTGAATCTTTAGAGCAACTTCGTTGGTTAGAGGAAGGTTTAACGGTTAATCTGGGATTTGTAGAAGAATCGTTATTTAGTATTGATACGCCGGAAGATCTTATTGAGGCAAATAGAAAGATAAATAATAATTAAGATGAGCAACTATAAAAAATTAATACTACCCGGGGTTAGCCTCGCACTAATAGGTTTGGGATTGTCCCTTTCCATAGAAGCCGGTTTTTGGAAATGGAATGGTTACCCAATCTGGGAGTGGGTGCTGATGGGAACGCTTGGTCTTTTAATTTTCAACACCGGTTTAAGCCTTTTTGGAGAAGCTGTAATCAGAGCTTCTAAAGATAAGAAAAACTAAGGTAGTGAATCAGCAGAAAAACTAAATGGCAAAATGGAGGAAATACTATCTAAAAGGTAGTAACTACCTTCCTCTCCTTGAAAAATTATTTCAACAGGGCTCTTTTGCCTTGTCTCCATTTCAATGAGTACCTGCCGACATGCCCCGCATGGGCTGACGAGAGCATCTTTTTTATCTGCAACCACAGCAATTACTTTTATTTTTTGAATGACTCCTTCAAAAGATAATTTGGCAACAGCATTTCTCTCCGCACACATACATAATGGATAAGAGGCATTTTCAATATTTGTACCTAGTATCTGATGTCCATTATCCAATAAAATACATGCTCCCACTTTAAATCTTGAGTAAGGAGCATAAGAATTATGAAATGCAAGGCGGGCAGAGTCTAATAATTCTTTATATTTGTCCGGAACTTCGTCAATATCCTGAAATCTGGTGAAGTGGATTTGTATGGTTTTTTCCAATTTTTTTTTCTCTTTTCATAAAGATAATAAAAATGCATAATATACTTATAATCGGTGCCGGACTTTCTTCAAGTGCACTTATTCATTACGTTTTAAAAAATGCAGAAATTAAGGGTTGGAATGTTACTGTAGCTGATGCAGACCCTTTAAAAGCGGAAAAACTTATAGCTGGTCATGTAATGGCCAGAGCTGCCTGGCTCGATGTAATGAAAGTGAATGACCGACGTGAACTGATTAGCAGAGCAGATGTTGTCGTTTCTCTCATTCCTGCCCATTTGCATTTAGAGGTGGCTCATGATTGTATAAAATTGAAAAAACACTTAATTACCGCTTCTTATGTTTCACAAGAAATGTATAGATTGGGTGATGAAGCACGTGATAGAGAACTTATCTTTATGGGTGAAATGGGACTCGACCCTGGAATTGATCACATGTCTGCTATGCGTCTTATCGACGGAATCAAAGAAGATGGCGGACAGATTACCTCCTTTCGTTCCTATACAGGTGGTTTAATTTCTCCAGAAAGTGATGATAATCCCTGGCATTATAAGTTCACCTGGAATCCAAGAAATGTAGTTCTTTCCGGTCAGGGTACAGCTCAGTTTATTGAAAATAGCAAATTAAAATACGTTCCTTATCACAGATTGTTTCGCGAAAAGAAAATTGTTAATATTTTAAATGAAGGACCTTTTGAGATGTATGCAAATAGAGATTCTCTCCTCTATATGGATGTTTACGGATTATCTAATATCCCTAATATTATCAGAGGAACGCTTCGTGCCGTCGGTTTTTGTGAAGCCTGGGATGCATTAATTCAAATTGGTTTAACTGATGCTGATTTTCCAATACTAGATTCAGGCAATATAACATATCACGAACTTTTAGATGCTTATGTCGATCAGTACAATGGTGGTACTTTAAGAGAAAGGGTAGCTCAACTATTAAATAAACCAGCTAATTCTCTGGTTATGGATCAATTAGAATGGCTCGGATTGTTTAGAAAGAAAAAAATTAAACATAATTTTGCCACTCCAGCTTTAATCCTGGAAAATCTGCTAAGAGAAAAATGGGCCTTACAACCTGATGATAAAGACATGATAATCATGCAACATGAGGTGGAATATAAAAAAGAGGGTAAAAAGTTCTTGAAAATATCCAGTATGAAATTACTGGGGGAAGATAGTCAGGATACAGCCATGTCAAAAACGGTAGGTCTACCTTTAGGAATTTTTGTAAAGTTAGTATTAGAAGGTAAAATTTCAGCAAGAGGTGTACAAATCCCCGTAATGCGTGAAGTTTACGAACCTGTTTTAAGAGAGTTAGAGGAAGATTATTCTGTTGTATTTAACGAGAAGCTTATCGAGTTATAATGTTTACGCCTATTCGTTTGCTTCAATTTTTTAATCTAAGCAGGCAGGTAAGTGTACTTTTTTATGCCTTTTTACTTCCTTTTTTAAACTTTTCAATTGGTGAAATCGGCTCTTTTGAACTTTTACAAATACTAGCTTATTCGCTTAGTTTTTTCTGGATTTCAGGTCTTGTTCAAGGCCTAATGCATATTTATCCTTCTTTACCTATCCAGAGTAAACAAAAAATGCTTACCGCAGCTATTTTTCTATTCAGTTTGCTTACTATCTTTTTTGTTGTTTTTGTTGGTTTAAGCATTTATTTTAATCTCTCCGTTTTTCAAACTTTTTCAACTATTCCATTTGTATGGATCTTTTTACTTTTTTTATTATTTAATACTCCTGCTCAATTACTCGAATATTCCTTATTCCTGGAAGAAAAGTACCAATGGCTTAAGATATCTTGTTTAGTTTCATATCCCTTACAAATAGTATTGTTTTCTATACCTTTATTTTGGTTTAATAACATCAGTTTGGGAATAATAGGTCTAACCTTGTGGGCTTTTCTAAGGTTTTTTATTCTTGCATTTCATTCTTTTTCCTTATCTTTTCATTTTGATAAAAAAATAATATATCCCTGGATTAGCTATTCTTTACCCTTAATATTTTCAGCTTTAGTCGGCGGATTAGCATCCGTAATTAATGCATCATTAGTTCAGTATTACTATCATGGCAGTACCGCTATTTTTGCCGTTTATCGCTATGGAGCGAGAGAGTTACCGTTTATTAATGGTTTGTTTGAAGGTCTTGGTCTGGGAATTATTCCCTCGCTGATTAAAAATAGGAAGGATGGATTGTTTCAATTAAGAAAAAACACCCTACATCTTTTACATCTTGTTTTTCCGGTAACTATTATTTTAATGTCATTTGTAAATAGTTGGTTTCCTATTTTATTCTCTGATCAATTCATGGATAGTATTCCTATTTTCAAAATATTTATTTTTTTGGTTATATGTAGAACAATACCAACCAATACAGTAATCAATGCTTTAGGTCATTCCAGGATTCTAGCCATTATTGGTCTTTTGGAATTGGCTATTCATCTTATTGCCAGTTATCTGTGTTTGCATTGGTTTGGTTTAATCGGCTTAGCCTACGCAACAATTTTTGCTTATTCCTTCGAAAAATTAGCGGGACTCATTTATTTATGGTGGAAAAAGGGAATAATTATAACTCAATTAATACCTTTTAATTGGTGGTTATTTTATTCAATACTTTTAATAGTCAGTTATTTTATTAACGGTTAATGCTGTATATTTGGCCACATTTTAAATTTAAATTATTGTTATGTCAAGGATAATGATTATTGGAGCGGGCGGAGTTGGAAGGGTAGTTGCCTTTAAATGTGCTCAGGATCCAGAGGTTTTTTCTGAAATTTTACTAGCCAGTAGAACAGTTTCTAAGTGCGATCGTATTGCTGACGATATTAAAATACAGCTTGGTTACAATGCAATGTCAACAGCAAAAGTTGATGCTGATAATGTTCCTGAATTGGTTAAATTGATAAATCTTTTTAAACCTAAAATGATTATCAATGTAGCCTTACCTTATCAGGATTTAACCATCATGGAGGCTTGCTTACAAACAGGGGTTCATTACCTTGACACCGCGAATTATGAGCCTAAAGATGAAGCTAAATTTGAGTATAGCTGGCAATGGGCATACAGAGAGAGGTTTAAACAGGCTAATTTAACCGCCATTTTGGGATGCGGTTTTGACCCTGGTGTTACCGGTGTGTTTACAGCCTATGCAGCAAAACATTATTTCGATGAAATGGTCTATTTAGATATTATTGACGCAAATGCCGGAAGTCATGGTAAAGCTTTTGCCACAAATTTTAATCCTGAAATAAATATCCGAGAGGTAACACAAAAAGGAAAATATTGGGAAAATGGTGATTGGGTCATAACAGAACCCCATGAGATTAAAATGGATATTGATTACCCAAATATTGGCCCAAAATCTTCTTATCTCATTTACCATGAGGAACTTGAATCCTTAGTTCAAAATTTTCCTACGTTAAAAAGAGCTAGATTTTGGATGACCTTCAGCGAGGAATATTTGACGCATTTACGGGTCATTCAAAACATAGGAATGGCAAATATTGAACCTGTTATGTTTCAGGGTAGAGAAATTATTCCTTTGGAATTTCTAAAAGCTGTATTACCAGATCCTGGTGATCTGGGTGAAAATTATACAGGTCAAACAAGTATTGGCGTAAGAATAAGAGGTAAAAAAGACGGTAATTGGGTAAATTATTATATCTGGAATAATTGCCAACATGCCGATGCTTATAAAGAAACAGGCACACAGGGCGTATCCTATACCACAGGTGTTCCTGCAATGGTTGGAGCAAAAATGTTTTTAACAGGTCAATGGTCGAAACCAGGCGTTTATAATGTCGAAGAATTTAATCCTGATCCATTCCTTGAGGCATTAGGCCTGGCTGGTCTACCATGGCATGAACAGGTGAATGGAAATCTTCAGTTCGATTATCCAGCTTAGTTTTGTCAAATTTATTATAGCTAAATGCTCACATGCTATGAACCTTTCAGATTATAATCAAATTCCTTCTCCCGCTTTTGTTTTGGATCTAAAAAGGTTCACAAGCAACCTTAATCTACTGAAGGAAATTCAAGAAAAAGCTGGGATTAACATTATTTTAGCCCTAAAAGGTTTTTCACTTTGGCATGTATTTCCCCTTATTAAAAAATATCTTGCCGGTGCAACTGCCAGTTCTTTTCATGAAGCATTATTGATATTTAATGAAATGGGGACAAAAGCTCATACTTATTCCCCAGCTTATATTCCCACCGATTTTGATAAAGTTGTTCAATACAGCAGTCATATTACTTTTAACTCCTGTGCAGAATATATCAGGTACCTTCCATTTATTTCCTCTAAAAATCCTTTGTTTTCTCCTGGAATAAGAGTTAATCCCGGATATTCTCCCGTGGATGTTGCCTTGTATAATCCCGCTGCTGAAGGCTCAAGGTTAGGTGTTACCGTCGATAGAATAAAAGAGTTAAATCAATTACCTAATTTGGAAGGTTTACATATTCATACATTATGTGAATCAGATTCTTATCATCTGGAGAAATTAATTGACGCGGTAATCCTTAATTTTGAAGAATTATTACCTAAGCTAAAATGGATAAATTTTGGCGGTGGACACCTTATGACTAAATCTGATTATGATGTACCCCATCTCATCTCAGTACTTCAAAAGTTCAAACTTAAATACCCAAATTTAAGTGTAATTCTTGAACCAGGAAGTGCTATAGTTTGGGAAACAGGGGAGTTGGTTTCAACTGTATTAGATATTGTAGATAATAACGGTATTAAAACAGCTATACTGGATGTATCTTTTACCGCACACATGCCTGATACGTTAGAAATGCCTTACCGGCCAAATATCTTAAACGCTTCAAGGGGTCTAAATTCAGATTTTCATGCTGCCTATAGACTAGGTGGTGTGAGTTGCCTGGCTGGAGATTTTCTAGAAGAATACTTTTTTTCAACCCCTTTACAAGTTGGTCAAAAAATAATTTTTCTGGACATGATGCATTACACTATGGTTAAAACAACAATGTTTAATGGTGTTGGTCATCCGGAAATAGGATGTTGGTCAGAAGATAATGGCTATAAATTATGGAAAAAATTTGATTATTCAGATTTCAAAAATAGGTTAGGTTAGTGTTTATGAGGAATGGGGAAGATTTGTTTCAACACATCTTGGTTAACCTGAATGATGATTTTGATGCTTATGAAAAAAGAGCCATAGCTAAATCCATATTATTTGATATTGCCCATTTTACAATGCCATGGAGTGCAGAGACAACTATATCCGACGAATTAATCCTTAAAATAAATCAATCAATTAGTAGAATAAATGCCGGTGAGCCAACACAATATGTCTGTGGTTTTGCTCCTTTTAGGAATTATCTGCTAAAAGTAAATAAAAATGTGCTTATCCCCAGACCAGAAACAGAAGAGTTGGTATCTCTGGTTTTAGCTAATTTACCCGTATTACCGCCTGGGAAAGGTATTGATCTAGGAACAGGATCCGGAGCTATCGCGTTGTCTATTGCCTTGGAAAGCAATTGGGAAATGGATGCACTGGATATTAGTCAGGGAGCATTACAAATTGCTATGTCGAATATTGAAAAATATTCAGCACGAGTCAATTTAATACATAGCGATATTTTAAAATCTCCTCTACAAGGAAATTACTCATTTATAGTAAGCAATCCTCCGTATATACCGATAATGGATAAAAAAATTATGTTGGATTCCGTTTTAAATTACGAACCTGATGTAGCATTATTTGTACCCGATGATTCTCCTCTATTATTTTATGAAAGAATAATAGCGCTTTCCACAAAAGCTATCATGCCAAAAGGAGGATTGTTCTTTGAATGTCATCCTGAATTTATTTATAACGTTTCAAATCTTTTAATAGCAAATGGATTCGAAAATGTTCAAATACTAAGTGATGTAAGTGGAAAACAAAGAATGGTGAAGGGATTTAGACCCAAATAGCTACATCTCCTTTATAATATCAAATAATTCTGCTAAGGTGTTATTCAATGATTCTGTGGCTTCCACCATTTTCCAATTTTCTTTATTCCTGTCCTCCACATAATTTGAAATACTCCTTATGGACATAAAGGGAATATTTTCTTTTAGACAGACATAAAAAAATGACGCACCTTCCATGTTTTCAATCTCCACCTCAGGGTATTTTATAATAATTTTATCCGCCTTACTTTGAGTACCTGTCACTGTATTTAATGTAATTCCATGGGCCAGAGGAAGAAATTTAGTCAGCGACGCTTCCGGATTTATCAAGATGCCATCTTTAAAAGGAAATGAATTCTTATCTATAAGGGGTGTTTCAAAAATAGAAGTAAAGCTACCATTCTTTTCTTCCATACCTATATCTCCAAATCGTTCTGTAGCCATATAATAGACTTTTCCCAATGGCTTATTCTTTTGAAAAGCCCCACCAATGCCCGCTTGAATAATTAATGAAAAAGAAAATTGGTTTAATCTATTCTTCAATTCATACAAAACATTAAAAACACCTACGCCTGTAATCAGCAGATGAATTTCGTGGTTTCCTGTTTTCCATGTTCCTTCTTCCACTTTCTGCCAGGACTTATCTAAATAGTCTATTGTTTGTTTAACTTCAAAATAGGTTGCACTCGTTAATAATAGGTTCATTTTACTTTATAATTCCAATGTTTTTGAAAAAAGACAGAAGTTAAAAGACCTAACCATTGATGCTGTCTCACTTTTAAACCAAATCTAATACTTTTTGGTAGGTTATATGCTAATCCAAAGGTAAAAGAATAGGGTAGAGGTTCCCATCCAATTTCTCCCTCAAATAACTTAAACTGACTGGTAATATTTCCCCTTATACCATTAAAAATCTGATGACCTTGATAGGTGTAAAAAATATTTATGTGATTATACTTTCCAATTTTGTTGTCGATACCTAATAGAAGGAAATTCATCTTTTCTATTGGAGATGAATATAAATCTCTGGCATACTTAATATACAAGTGATGATTCACATGTATCCTGGCGATTGCGTGAACCCCAATGGTTAATTTACGACTCATTTTATCTTCTGGAAATGACTGTGTTTTATATTCAATCTCAGTGCCCAACATAAAATTATGATGAAGTAATTTATGATAATTAAAAACTAATTCTCTATGTTTTGAATACGGAGATGAATACGAAATCGAAGAATATTGATTTTTGTCCTTAAAAAAAAGGATTAAATCTAATGATTGCCTTGATTTTACTCCTAACCATTGTGATTCCTGACCTAAAATACCCCAAAGTTTATCCTGATTAATAATATTGGTTTGACTTTTTTCAAAGAAATTTCTTCCCAAAAGTGGTTGTATTTCGTTACCTAACCTCGCAAAATCAATGTTTTGGGCATAAACTATGGTATATTTAAGTACCATGGTTATTATAAGAATTAATTTGACTTTCATACTTCCTTGATTTTTCCTTAATATAGTTGCAAAGTAAGAGTTTCTTGTATCGGTGATTTTTTGATAATGATAGATTTATCCTAACTTTGTCCAAAAATAAATGCGTCAAAAGGTTAAATTCCAAGATTTAGGATTAACGGATTATTTTGATACCTGGCAGTACCAAACAGAAATTCACCAAAAACTTAAGGATGAAAAAAAAATTATCAATAATCCTAATCCTTCACATAACCTTATTTTTTGTGAACATCATGCCGTTTTTACACTTGGTAGAAGCGGATCACAGGAAAATTTAATCGTTTCACCAGAATATTTAGCAGAAAATAATATTCAGTTTTATAAAATTAATCGTGGAGGTGATATAACCTACCATGGTCCTGGACAAATTGTTGGCTATCCTATATTTGATTTAGATCTCTTTTTTAATGATGTTCATAAATATGTTAGATTACTTGAGGAATCTGTCATCCAAACGCTGGAACATTACAATATTAGAGGCTACAGAGAACCCGGGTACACAGGTGTTTGGATAAATAGGGGAAACGAAAAGCGAAAAATATGTGCTATAGGGGTTCATTTAAGTCGATGGATTTCATTACATGGTTTTGCCTTTAATATCAATACTAATCTTGACCACTTCAACTATATTATACCTTGCGGCATTAAAGATGAAGGTAAATCTGTTACCTCTTTAGAAAAAGAGTTAGGTGCAAAGCAAAATATAGATGAGGTTAAGTACATTTTAAAAAATAAAATTTCATCTATTTTTGAATTTGATATGTTATAAAATCTATGAGTGTGGAAAATAAAGCTAAAAGAGTTGCTGAATCAAAATCTGTCATGACAGAAATGGTCATGCCAAATGATGCAAATCCTATGGGTAATCTCATGGGCGGAAATTTATTGAGATGGATGGATATTATCTCTAGTATTTGTGCAGGAAAACATTGTGAAAACCAAGTAGTTACTGTATCTGTAGATAATGTTGCTTTTAAAAAACCAATTCATGTAGGTGATATAGTAACTATTGAGGCTATGGTCACACGTTCATTTAATACCTCGGTAGAAGTTTACGTGGAAGTATATGCGGCGGATATCAAAGGACATAATTATAGACGATGTAATCATGCTTATTACACCTTCGTTGCTCTGAGTACACCAGAGGGTAAACCTGTACCTGTGCCTATGGTTATAGCCCTTACAGACAATGAAAATAAATTATTTGATTCAGCGCCTCAAAGAAGAGACATGAGATTATTATTAGGAGGTAGGTAAACTTTTGTTGGAAATGATGAATGTACAAATGGTTTCTAAGGTATGGTCTATCAAGGGGAAAAATAAATTTTATTGGATTTTTCTATTGTTTTTAGTAGCTGTTTCAGACATTCGGCATTCTTCAAGTTTTAATTCTTTTAAACCTATTGAAAATTTTTTCCTGATACGACAATTTTTTAATGACGAATCAACGACAAAAAAATACATTGAATCATTAAAAAATATATTCAATACACCAAGTTTAAGATCGGTACCCAAAGGATTTGATGAATCCTGGACGTTAAGAGGTCCTAATAAAATTGGAGCCAGAGTTAATGTGATAAAACCTGATCCAAAAAATAATCAAATTGTATACCTTGGATTTTCATCGGGTGGATTATGGAAAACAATGGATGGTGGTCAAACCTGGAATGCTATTTTTGATAATTTCCCTTGGTTAGCCATAGCCGACATAAACATAGATCCGACAAATAGTAAAATTATATATGTTGCCACAGGAGATCCTAATATTTCTGGCTATCCTTTTGTAGGCGACGGTGTATATAAAAGTGTTGACGGCGGTAAAACCTGGAAAAATATAGGGCCAGCTGGTACTCAGGTTATTTCCAAAATACTTATTAATCCTGTTAATCCTCTCATTCTATATGCCTCCAGTATGGGTTTACCATTTCAACGAGACAAATTAAGAGGTATTTATAAAAGTATAAATGGTGGAATTACCTGGGAAAAGGTTTGGCACGTCGCTGATGATACAG
>JAJTER010000133.1 GCA_021299835.1 Saprospiraceae bacterium
CTTTCTAACGACTTTTTTATCAATTTACTTGATCTGAATACTACCTGGAAAGCAACGTCAGAAGATCAAAATATTTTTGAAGGTCGCGATAGAAAAACGGGTGATTTGAAATGGACGGGTACCAGAGTAGATTTAATTTTTGGTTCCAATTCAGAACTTCGTGCTTATGCTGAAGTCTATGGCTTTGAAAGCGCAAAATCTAAGTTTGTTAAAGATTTTGTTAAAGTATGGGCAAAAGTAATGAACCTGGATCGCTTTGATTTGAATTAATCAAATAAGTTATATTTTGATAAAGAGGCTATCTAAAATGGTAGCCTCTTTTTTTTGGTTTTATAGGTAAAATTTACCCTACCACCTGGTTTTGAATCACGGATTTTAAGGATTATGGGATTTCACGGATTATATTATTCCATTATTGTAGGGGCGAATGGCATTCGCCTTATCATGATACAGGTGTATTTCCCTATTGTCGGAATAATAGAACCCCACCATCAGGTCATCCATCCCATTAGGTTTCTGTTTGTAATGTAGAGACGCGATGCCTCGCGTCTTCTCCCCGGTAGTTTTCAATTTAAATTTACCCCTACCCCTACCACCTGGTTCTGAATCACGGATTTTAAGGATTATAGGATTTCACGGAGGATAGCTAATGTCTTCGGTTTAAGTGTAAAGTTTATTCATAGAAGATTACTTTCTTGTTGTGTACTATATTACAAAGGGGAAGAGTCCTGCTATCTTCGTAACATCGACACTCTGATATTATGAATGAAGGTATCGTATGAAAAGGTGAAGCATAAAAATGAGTAAATTATAGTGATTCTAAAAATAATTAATGTAATAATTTGGTTTTTAATTATTTAGGATTAAATTCGAGTTATAATTGTGCCATAAATAAATCAGGTTGTATGAAAAAATCTATCTATATCTATCTATATATCAGTCTAACTATCAGTCTGAATGGTCAAGTTAATAATAAACAAGAATTAGATATAATGGAGGGAATCAAACGAAGTGCATCGTTTAAATTAGAGGAAATTAAAGTTCGCTGGAAGAAGGCGGCTTTAGAGAATTGTCCTGGTGTTCCGTGTTTTATCTGCGATACCCCTGCCGTTTCAGACATTGATGGAAACGCCTACGAAACGATTGCTATTGGCACCCAATGCTGGACGAAGACAAATTTAAAGGTTACTAAGTATAATGATGGTACCTTGATTGGTGACTCAACAAATAGCACCTGGGGAACGGCGGTAATTGGAGCTCGCACGGGGTATGATGTCAGTGTAGTACTATTGAGTGACTATGTTGGAACTTTTGGCTATTTGTACAATTGGTATGCTGTTACAGACTCACGGAAATTGTGCCCTGCCGGATGGCATGTTCCCACAGATGCAGAATGGACCATTATGATTCAAGCCTTAGATCCTTATCAACTTGTAAATAGTACGAATGTTTCAACTTTTTTTGGTATTCAGAGTACTACCGCAGGGACTGTAATGAAATCAACAGTAACAAACACTGCTGTGGGTTCTGGTTTAGGATGGAATCCTGCTTCTCCACCAAATCCCGGAACTAATATAAGTGGCTTTTCCGCTCTTCCAGGTGGTTATCGCCAGCCAGATGGTAATTTCAGTGTTATAAGAGGCCTCGCTCGCTTCTGGAGTGCGTCTGAGCGCGACAGCAACTACGCCTGGAACCGCTCCCTGTACAACGACGATGGCCGTGTGAACAGAGGTGAATTCAGTGGCAATGCTAAGTCAGTTGGTGCTTCTGTTCGTTGCCTTAGGGATTGACTATTTGTCTGTTTGACTATTTGTGGGCGAGCAAATGCGGGCAGCAAAACTTCAAAAATAAATAAATATGGGATTAGCAGAAGACCTATTCCATATCCCATAGGGTCGGATTAATGCATCGTCTTAAAAACGTCAGGACTCAAATTTTAAAAGGTGGTAGAAAATGATTGTGAAAAAACCACTCAATACCATCCTATGTCAAAACCCCTTTTCTGAATCAGGATTTACAGGATTTACAGGATTACAGAGGACGTCTTCGGTTTAACCCCAATGGTTATTCATAGAGAATTACTATTTGCAACGTTTTTCGCCGATGCGTAACGCATCGGCGAGAGGCCTGGCAATGAAAGCACCATTTAATAATAAACTTCCCACCCAAACCAACGACCTTATAGTTAATCCTCAAAATCCTGTAAATCCTGATTCAAACATCCAGCTACCACGCGCATAATTTCCAACCAGAAGTGCATGTAAGCATAAACTCTAAGGGGCATAGCTCCGCCATCTTCGTAACTCTCTACCGTCAGGTCATCCATCCCGTCAGGTCTCTCCACCGTCAGGTCACCCATCCTGTCAGGTCTCTCCACCGTCAGGTCATCCATCCTGTCAGGTCACCCATCCCATCAGGTTAACCCATCACGATCCAAATAATTGCATCATGATAGCCTCTAAAAAGGTAGCATCGGTAGCATCAAAAGCTCCTTTTTCGGTACTATCCACATCTAAAACGGCTAATAATTCTCCTGTTTTATCAAACACGGGGACAACAATTTCAGATCTGGAATGCGCATCGCAGGTAATGTGTTCAGTTCCTTCAACCAATTCATGGGTATCAATGACCAAACAGGTTTTCCTCTCTCTGGCTACTTTTCCACAAACCCCTTTTGAAAATTCAATATGCAAACAACCTGTCGTTCCCTGATATGGCCCAACACTTAACTTTCCATTATTTACCCTATAAAAACCTACCCAGTAATAATAGGGCAAATAGGTTTTGGCCAAAGCATTGAAGGTTGCCATCTTCAAAATGTCATCCTCCTCATCGGCTAATTGTAGTTTTACAGCTCCTGATAATTGGTTATAAGCTAATACTTTATCCTCATCTGAAAGGGTGACTGATGGTTTTATAAAAAAAGGCATTTCAGTTCCTGATTGCATAATATTGGATTAAGGTTTAATAAAATCAGTATGATTAGATTGATAGTTACAAGGCTTATCCAGGGCTAATTGCACATAAACCTGCCTTTTTTCCTTTCCCAAAACATCATTCTTTATAAAATCGAGCATTCTTTCCCGTTCTTCTGCCATTGGTAATGAAGCATATTCGTGCCCTCCATTAAGGTATGAAACTAGGTAAATAGATTTATTAAGTTGTGTATGTCTGGTTTTTAGTTCACCTGCGCCATGTAAAAGTAAATAGCCACTTTGTCCAGGGCTACATAAACGGTGCGATCTGATATCAAAAGGAACTAAAGCATCGCAAGTACCATGGAAAAATAAAGAGGGTAGGGCATTTTCAGGCGTAATCATCGTTGGGTCAATCAATGCACCTGCCATACTAATGATTCCCGCATATTTAAAATCAACGGGCAAAACAAGGGCTTCGGTTGGTAAATTAGCCGTAGGCCAGTAGGCAGTATGTAAAACGGCTTCCGCTCCTGCAGAACTTCCTGCCAGAATTACCTTGGACATATCCAGATTAAATTCATTTTGTTGGGTCATCAAATAGGCTGTGGCTCTTCTGACATCTATCATGGATTGTTGAAAAACCATAATCTTTTGATGAGCAGGTTGGTCACAACCAAACGATTTTCCCTTCATAAGCAAACGATAAGACATAGATACAAAAGCATAGCCTGCGGCATTCATTTCAGCAGCTGTAGCAGAAATAAGTGGGTCTATTCGATTTCCTCCGGAAAAACCTCCGCCATGAACATATAATACCAGCGGTAATTTTTTATCAACTGCCGGTATATCAGGTAGGTATAAATCCAGTTCAAGTTTATCCTTTCCATCGGTGAAATAAGTTAACGTCTGCATTTTCTTTGCAGCGTAGGAGGGAATGCTGCTGACATTAGCTGGATCGAATTTTGTATTTTTCAATAGCCAGGATAAAAGTTCAGGTTCTTTGAAAGCATTATTCCAGGAATCATGTCCTACGCCAGGGTATTCCGTATAACGTACATTTCCCTTTTCTGCTTTTATTTTATTGACAAGTTCTCTGGAATAACTTACCGGAACTACATTATCTGCGTCTCCGTGAAAAAACCAGGTAGGTGTTTTGCTGCCATAAATGGAGGTAAGTAGGGTATTTCCACCGCCACAGATGGGGAAAGCAGCAGCAAATCTATTAGGCTCTCTGGCTATCCACTCCAATGTGCCAAAGGCGCCCAAAGATAATCCTCCTAAATAAACCTTTTGCTCGTCCACACAATTATTGACCATTAACTCACTTAATAATCCACTAAGTAATTTCATTTGCTTAGACGGTTCCTCTGTAAATGGAAAATCCCATTTTCCTGTGGAATCAGATTCCATACTGGACCAACTTTCGCCTGAAGGACATTGTGGGAAAACAATTATGGATTGGAAATTTTTTCTGGTACTTTCCTCCAAAAATAAATTAGCACCATGCTTCAATTGTGCTTCATTGTCATCACCCCGCTCTCCTGAACCATGTAAAAAAACAAGCAATGGATATTTTTTACCGCAATCATAGTCTATGGGTAATAAAATACGGTAGGGCATTCTATTTCCATTATTGTCCAAAAATTCTCGTTTTTGGAAGGCACGAAGGGATTCTTGTGCCTCTATTTTATTGATTCCACATAAAAAGAAGGGAACCAATAGGAAAATCATATTTTTCATTCCTTGCTTAATTTTGTATTATTGTAAACTTTGCATAGCAAATATAATATTAGCCTTTGCATTCTCAGTCATTATTTAATCCTTTACTGACTATCTTCAGGATATGGTCCATAGAAAAAACCAATTATTAAGCCTGTTCATCCTTTTTTCTTTTGCTCTTTTTGCACAGGAAACGCCCTTCATATCGCATTTTTCAAGAAATGATTATCAAGGTCTGAATCAGAATTGGAGCCTGGGACAATCATCGGACGGCTTCATATTTTCGGCAAATTCTGCTGGGTTACTCGTTGCAGATGGACAGAATTGGAGGAAATTTGAGTTGCCAAAGGGTCAAATTATTAGATCCCTTTCCGTTTCTGCACAAAATAAGGTGTTTACAGGCAGTGTTGGTACCTTTGGTTATTGGGAGAAAGACGAATTTGGTCATTTCCATTACCTTGATTTAGCGGCAAATAACTTAGATTCTCTGCATCTGAAAGAGGAGTTCTGGCATATTTTAGAAAAGAATAATGATCTGTATTTTCAGTCTTTTTCTGTAATCTATAAATGGAATAACAAAAAAGTCACCAGAATTACTCCTCCTGGAAATATTATGTTTCTGCAAAAAGTGGGAAATAAAATAGTCGTTCCCGTTATAGGTAAAGGCTTGTTTCTTTTAAATGAAGAAAATAATACGTTTAGTTGGATTAAAAATAGTGAGATTCTTCAAAATGAAACCATCTCCTTTATTCTTCAAGATAAGTCCGATTGGTTGATTGGCACCCAGCTTGCTGGCGTTTTTAGGTACAATGGCCGTGTTTTTAAACCCTGGGAAAATTCTTTGAATAAGGTCTTAAAACAAAAACAACTCAATAAGGCTATTAGATTGAAAGACGGAAGTCTTGCCTTGGGTACGGTGTTGGATGGCTTGTTTATTGTGGACTTAAATGGCCAGTTAAAACTTCATTTGAATAAAGAAAATGGGCTTCAAAATAATACGATACTTTCTTTATTTGAAGACAAATTACAAAATCTTTGGGTCGGTTTAGATAAAGGAATCGACTTTATTCACCGTTCATCACCGCTTTCCTATTATCATGATACTAAAGGTGTATTGGGAACAGTTTATACGGCCATAATGGATGGAAATTTATTTTACGTCGGCACAAATCAAGGGGTTTTTGTTAAAAATAAGGTAGGAAAAAGCCCATTTTCTTTTATTGAGGGCACCCAGGGACAGGTTTGGCAGTTGTTGAAACAGAATAATAAACTCTTGTGCGGACACAATAGTGGTACTTTTTTATTGGAAAATGGAAAACCTAAGCTTATTTCAAATATTACCGGAGGATGGTCATTTTGTGAAATCCCCGGTAAAAAAAATGAATTATTACAATCTACCTACACAGGTCTGGCCTTATTTACTTTTCAAAATAATCAGTGGACATTCAACAAAAGATTAGATGGTTTAAATGAGCCTCTCAGAAAAATATTACCCGCAGGTGATAATTATTTTTGGGCATTACATGCTAATAATGGTCTATATAAACTAAAAATTGACTGGGGTAAAGGTGCCGTAGTATCTCAGGTAAAACTGGATAAGAAGGATGGGCTTTCAGACCAGACCAGATTGGATATTCGCTTTTTCAGAGATACCCTGGTGGTGCATTCAAGAGATATGAATTTTTATTTTGATGAAACTTCTCAAAGGTTTTTTCCATGGAAAGAGAATTCTTTGGAAAAAGGTGCTATTTGGCTGGAAGCAGAAAATGAAGGTTTTACTTACAAGAATAATCAACTGAAACATTGGAAAAATAATGAAATAAAGGCTATTCATCCTATTTCTATGATTCCAGAAAATGAACATATTGTAAATTTGAATAAAGAGGAATTTTTTGTTGGTTTGGAAGATGGTTACGCGCTGATTCCTAAATATAAATTTGAAAATACTTTTCTTAAAAATAAACTTATTTCACCCCTCCTCAGTGATCTCAAGGCTCAATCAAAAGATGGGAAGCCAGTTGTTTTGAATTGGGTGAGTAAGGGCAAAACGGAAGGGGTAGAAATTCCCCCCTCAGGTTATAATCTGAGTGTTAAATTTGGATTTCCTTCCTTTGAAAGTGGTGTTTTATTCAGATTCCGATTGATTGGATGGCAAGACAACTGGTCGTCCTGGCAAGTAATGAAGTCTCTTAACTGGAATAATTTGTCACCAGGCGATTATATACTTGAAATTCAAGCTAATGTTTCTCCAAAAATACTGAGAGTACCCATTTTTGTTTTACCACAATGGTACCAAACCGTCTTCTTTAAAGTGGGAATGATTTTTCTTTCGCTTTCCCTTCTCTTTTTTCTCCTTAAAACTTACCTGAAAAGCATTGAAATAAGACACCAAAAACAAATTAAGAAAAAGGAATTTGAACTGGAGCAGCAGGTTGTTAAAGCAAAAAATGAACAATTGGAGGCCGATAACCTAAATAAAAGCCGGGAGTTGGCCAATGCTACTTTTACCCTGATTCACAAAAATGAATCTTTGCTTAGTGTTAAGGAAGAACT
>JAJTER010000035.1 GCA_021299835.1 Saprospiraceae bacterium
TGTAAACGTTGCCCGCGAAAAACAAATTAGAGCTATGCAATTCTTCGATCGCCAGTTGTTTACCACTCCTTATTGGATGATTAACAACGATATTCTTGGCAAAATTGAAGGATCTGGTACAATGGACAGAATAAGATCTCTTCAAACTTCCACGCTGAGCGCACTTTTTGCCCAGGATAGAATGAAAAGGTTGTCTGAACAGGCAGCATTACAAGGCAAAAAAGCATACAGCTTAAGTGACCTGTTTGTCGATAGTAAAAAAATGATTTTCAGAGAGTTAGACTTACATACTGTACCTGATCCTTATAGAAGAAATCTCCACAGAGCATTTCTTGATAAGTTGGCAAGCCTTCTTACTATGGATAATATGGATGTTTCACAATCTGATATAAGTTCATTGGCAAGACTAACTGTTAGTCAGGTAAAAATGGCTGCAACGAGAGAATCTGCTACAGCAGCTGATGCAGCAACAAAAGCGCACTATTTAGACTTAGCACAACGTGCTAGCTTAATTTTAAGCGGTGAATATCCTAAACCAGCTTCTCCTCTTATTGGAAGAATGCCTTCATTTGAATTACAAATGAAAGGTTGCTGGGATAATTCCTTAGAGGAATAAGTTTTTCAATCTAAGAAAAGCCCATTTGATTATGTTCAAATGGGCTTTTTTATTTAAAACTTAGCTCTTCCCTTTATTTCTTTGAATTTTTCCATTCCTAGGGGGGTAAAGTGTGGCGTAAATATCTGCCAGATAATAGCTAAAAATTCTTCCTTGCTTAAAGCATATTCCGTTTCCCGTAGTAAAGTATCTTGTACAGACCAACTTGCCAGCAATAACCACATTTTAACAGCAATTCGCTTGTGATTGTGATCGCTTGAATTTTCATGGCAAATACCCTGTTGAGCCCAAACAGAAAGTTGATTAATCATGTCCTCTATTCTTGAACCCACCAATGTTTTTCTTAATCTTGCAAATTCCGGATAATGGGAAATAAACAAATGAATATCTCTGGTAATAAATCCATACTTTTCCTGAACCATAGGCACTCTTTCAAAAACAGAATGCAAGTCGCTTAAATCAAAGGGAATCCGGGGAAGATGACTAATTTCCAACATCATCTGATGATTAAGTTCTTCCATTAAATCGTTCCAGCGAGGAAAATAATAGGTAACATTTCCAACGCTCATATCAAGGGCGTCGGCTATCTCTCGCATACTTACATTCGGAATACCCTTCTCATTTAATAAATCTATAGCCTTATAAATTATTCTTTCCCGGGTTTTCATTCTAAAAGTTGAATAGCAAAAACGTTTGCACGAAATTACTTAATTTTGCGACATCAAAAAATAAAATTCGATGAACGAAACGTTAGATCCTTCTAATTGGGATGAAATGAGGCAGTTAGGACACCTTATGGTAGATGATATGATTTCGTATTTATCGACCATAAGAGATCAACCCGTTTGGCGCCCAATCCCCGACGAAGTCAAAGACACTTTTAGTACCAGCATACCACATAATCCAACAAATTCTTTAGCCGTTTACGAGGATTTTAAAAAAAATATACTTCCCTATAATAAAGGAAATGTGCATCCCCGCTTTTTTGCTTTCGTTCAAGGAACGGGTACCCCAATGGGTGTTTTTGCAGAAATGCTGGCCGCAGCCATGAATCCCAATCTCGCTATTGGTGAACATGCTGCCATGTACGTGGAAGGCCAGGTTTTAGATTGGTTCAAGGAATTTCTCGGCTATCCGGCCGATGCTTCAGGTATTTTATTGAGCGGTGGTTCCATGGCAAATTTTACCGCCTTAAATGTGGCCCGAAACAATATTTTGCCAGAAAAAATCAGAAAATCAGGTTTGCATGCCGCTGAAAAACAACTTGTTGCTTACTGCTCAACAGAATCTCATAGCTGTATTCAAAAATCTATCGAGGCCTTGGGAATTGGAACAGAAAACCTTCGGAAAATTCCCGTTAATGAAGCCTTTCAAATAGATATCCCTGCCTTAAAAAGACAAATACAAATAGATAAAGAAAATAATTTCTTACCATTTTGTATCGTCGGTAATGCTGGAACAGTGAACACCGGTGCCATAGATCCTCTGGAAGAGTTACTCGCTATTTGTAAAATTGAAAAAATATGGTTTCATGTGGACGGTGCCTTTGGTGCTTTAGCTAAAGTGGTTACCTCTCTATCTGCCGCTTTAAAACCTATCGAGGAAGCTGATTCCGTAGCATTCGATCTTCATAAATGGATGTATATGCCCTATGAAGCTGGTTGTGTTTTAATAAAAAATAAAAAAGCACACAGAGATACCTTTGCTTTAAATCCTTCCTATTTACATTCAGATCCAGGCGGTTTAGCCGGAGGGCCGGAACCATTTAATAATTTCGGTATTGAACTTTCCAGAGGATTTAAGGCTTTAAAAGTATGGATGAGCATAAAAGAACTTGGAAGCCTCGCATACATAAGAATGATTGAAAAAAATTGTCTGCAATGTCAATATCTGGGGTCTCTAATTAGTAGTCACCCACCTTTAGAGTTAATGACCCCTGTGTCTATGAATATTGTATGCTACCGATTTCATTTTCCAACAGATGATTTAGCTGTGCAAAATAAAAATAATAATAAATTACTCCTCGAATTACAAAATCAAGGCATTGCAGCCCCTTCTTCGACTATTCTGAACGGCCATTTTGTTATACGAGTGGCTAATGTGAACCAGAGAAGTCAACAAATTGATTTTGATATTTTAGTAAGGGAATCTTTGAGAATTGGACATGAAATATCCAATAATTTACTCTAAATAATCGTGGAATTATGAGCAAAATGGGAAAAGTTTTAGTGGCAATGAGTGGAGGCATCGATAGTACGGTAACTGCCATTTTATTACACGAAATGGGGTATGAGGTTGTTGGAATTACTATGAAAACATGGGATTATGCGCAGTCGGGCGGTAGTAAAAAGGAAACAGGGTGTTGTAGTCTCGATTCAATAAACGATGCCAGGCAAGTGGCCGTTGATATGGGTTTCCATCATTTTATCCTGGATATTAGAGATGAATTTGGCGATTATGTTATTGATAATTTCGTGGACGAATACATGGCTGGAAGAACGCCCAATCCCTGTGTTTTGTGTAATACTCACATAAAGTGGAATGCATTGCTCAAAAGGGCCAAAGCCCTTGATTGTGAAACCATTGCAACGGGACACTATGCGAAAATCAATAAAAAGGATGACCGATACTATATCTCTAAAAGCAAAGATGAAAATAAAGATCAATCTTATGTTTTATGGGGCTTAACTCAGTCTGCCCTGGCAATGAGCCAATTTCCATTAGGCGATTTAACAAAGCCGGAAGTAAGACAACTTGCTCACGATGCCGGATATACCGATTTAGCAAAAAAAGGGGAAAGCTATGAAATCTGTTTTGTCCCCGATAATGACTATCGCAATTTCCTTAGAAGAAAAGTGGACGGACTGGATGATTTGGTGAAAGGCGGACATTTTGTAGATAAAACAGGTAAAATATTAGGTAAACATGAAGGATATCCATTTTTTACCATAGGTCAAAGAAAAGGCCTGGGTATGGCCTTTGGACAACCTATGTTTGTCTCAGAAATACGTCCCAATGAAAACGAGGTAGTTCTTGGCCCCGTTGAAGAATTGACAAGAAATGGATTAAAAGTCAGGCAACCAAATCTTCAAAAATATGCTTCAATTTCTCCAGATCTGGAAGTTATTACAAAAGTAAGATATAAAGATGCCGGTACCCTGGGAATTCTAAACTGGACCGATGAGCAATTGCTAGGCATCGAATTTTTAGCCCCGGTAAATGGCATTGCCCCCGGACAATCTGCCGTTTTTTATGAAGGTGACGATGTCGTAGGGGGAGGAATTATTCACAGTAGTTATTTACCAAAATTGGATGTACAATGATTGAAATAGGAAAATGTGGAAAACCGCACGGGCTAAACGGTACGTTAAAATGCCAGATTGATGAAAGATACCTGGATGATGTGCTTCAGGCAAAGGCCATATTTATTGGCGTAGGCGCTAACCCAATTCCCTATTTTATTGAATCAGCGAGAGAGGGTAATAGCTTTTTAGTAAAATTAGAAGATGTTAATTCTAAAGAAGATGCGGAGACCTTAGCCCATAAACCTATTTTCCTGAGAGAAGAAGATTTGATGGAACATGAGGAAGAGGAGGAAGACGAATTCAGCGACGATCGGTATGAAAAATGGATTGGGTACACCATTATTGATGAAGAAATGGGCCTAATAGGAAAAATAGAACAAATATTGAGTTTGCCAGGGCATTTTACTGCCTTAATAATGCATGACGAAAAAGAAGTGCTTATTCCACTTCATGAAAGCCTGATCGTAAGAATTAATAAAGAAAAAAAAGAATTAGTTTTTAACTTACCATCAGGCTTATTAAACCTTTAATTCATTTATTTTTTCGAATCACCTGGTTGTTTTATTTCATAATCTTCTTTTTCCTTTGCTTCTTTAACCATTTTCTTAACATCGTCGAGAAGTTTCTTTGCATCATAGATAATACCGTCCTTGATAGTATATCTCACGCCACCTACTCTGATAATTTCATTATTATCATTTAATTTTATGGCACCCATGCCATAAAGAACTTGTAGATTTTCCAGTGGATTTTCGTCAACAATCAACATATCGGCGAACTTACCTACTTCTATGCTACCCAATTTATCGGCAACACCTAAGGCCTCTGCCCCATTTAAAGTAGCAGAACGAATGATTTCGAGAGGATGAAAGCCAGCTTCTCTCAATAATTCCAACTCTCTAATAAAAGCGAAACCATAGAGTTGAAAAATAAAACCTGAATCAGAACCGGCTGTTACGCGCCCTCCTCTATTCTTAAATTCCTGTAAAAAGGTCATCCATAATTTATAATTTTCTTTCCAGGCGACCTCTTGTTCTGTTCCCCAGCTATGCCAGTAGGAACCGTGAGAAATTCTGCTCGGCAAATAAAATCGCCAAAGAGAAGGAAGTGTGTATTCCTCATGCCATTCTGCACGACGCGCGCGCATTAAATCTCTGTTTGCCTCATAAATATTAAAGGTAGGATCTATGGTAAAATCCAGGGCAATAAGTTCATCCATCACTTTGTTCCAATGATCAGAAAAGGGGGCTGCCGCTTGTTTCCAAAGATTTCCAGCTCCTTCAAAACGATGTTGTTCGTTCTGATAATTATAATTTAGGGGATAATTCTGAACGGTTCTGTCATTAAATAAAGCTTCGGGCAGGCCATACCAATGTTCCATAGTGGTCAAACCAGCCCTGGCCGATTTTAAAACATTCCAGCGAGCGACATCCATTTGTGCGTGATGACAAGCTGAACGCAATCCAATTCTTTTATTTTCCCTAAGCGCGGCATCCATAATTTCAGGTGCTGCACCAAAAAATTTAATACCGTCAGCTCCTTTGGCTGCATTATCATTCACCCATTCAATGGCTTGAGCAGGGGTGGTAATCGGATTTTTGGCACCTGAACCAAAAGCGTTATAAACAAACAATCGAGGCGCCGTAATCTCGTTAGTCAGGCTAAGTTTTTTATGTCTCAATGTCCAATCGAGACCATTTCCGGCGGCAGGATCGCGAACAGTAGTTATACCATGCCCCATCCATAGCTTAAAAACATATTCACCTCCAGCACCTTGAGCGGCCCCACCGCTGTGTCCGTGCATGTCAATCAAGCCAGGAAGTAAGAATTTACCCGTAGCGTCGAGTTCTCTTCCTCCTACCTTTAAGACCGGTCTGTTTTTCTCTGGAATGGGAACGCCAGGATAACCAACGACACTTACTTGCTTGATTAAATTATTTTCTACCACGATATCGACGGGGCCAATAGGCGGTGCCCCGTTACCGTTGATTAGGGTAACCCCTCTAATAATTAATTGATTATAAGGTCCCTCACCCTCTTTTACTTTCGGAGCGTCTGCAATCTGACCGGATAAAGAAAAGATTAGCGACGAAAAAATTATGCCTAATAAAAGCCTCATGATTCTTTTTTTAAAATGAATTTCTATTCCTTTATTCCAAATATAACTCATTTTTTGGGTAATTCAATTCCCCTTTTTTAAGTTATCTTTGCAAATATTTTATTCTTATGTATTTTAAATACACGTTAATTTTTTCAGTAACTTTTTTAACCAGTTTATTGGCATCCATTCCATTTGGACCAATAAATTTAAATGTGATTTACACAACCGTTCAAAAAAATAAAAAAGCAGGGTTAAGCTTTGCCGCTGCGGCTGCATTAATAGAATTATTGCAATCATTTATTGCCATTCAGGTTAGTCCGGCCTATTTAGTTCCTTTCTTAGACCATCATCTGACCATTATATTCACCTCCACTTTTCTAATATTTTTTGGTATCTTTTTTATTTTCAAAAAGGAAAAAAACAAAAAAGTGGTTTTAGCTAACGAGAAAGAATATACTGGCTTTTTACAATTTTGTAGGGGAATGCTTATTGCCTTGTTGAATATACCAACCATAGCGTTTTGGATTGCCATGACAACCTATTTTAGATCTATAAATTTGTTTGATATTAAGGGAGATACACCTTATTATTTGATTATATGTTTTATTTCTGCTGCTGCACTGGGGAAATTAATAACCTTAAGCACCTACGCTTTATTAGCCAACAGATTTTTACCTCACCTGGGAAAATTTAAAAAATTACTTCCTAAGTTGATAGGAATTTTGCTGATAATGATGGGTTTATTTCAAATGTTCCGATTATTTATTTTTGATTTAGCTGCTCAAATTAGTTAAAATGATTTTACAAAGATTAATCTTGCCAGGCTTGCTTTCATTCATAGGAACAGCTTTTCTTATGGGACAGGAGAAAGGATTTGCCATTAATTATAAAGAATCTGACGCGAGTAGGGTTACTTCTTCAAGTGAATTATACGATCCGTCCAAATTAACAGCGGCACATAATACCTTACCCTTCGGCACTATGGTTAATGTAACCAGACTGGATAACGGTATGTCTGTAATAGTTAAAATAAATGATAGAGGGCCCTTCATACCAAACAGAATCTTAGCTATATCAAAAGCAGCTGCAGCCAAAATTGGATTAAAGAAATACGAAAAGGTAAATGTTCAATTAACGATTTTACCAAAAAAGGAAATTGCAGAACCTTTAGTTGAAAAACCAGAAAAAAAACCGGATATTCCGTTTTACCAGCCGGGAAGTACCAAAACAGAAACAAAGGAAACAGAAGAATTGCAGCTACGGCTTACGCCTGTTGAAGGCACAAAAACACAACAAAACACTGGTACAGAAAGTAGTATTGTCTCGCCCCTTGTGAGCGAATCTCTCAAACCCGGCTTATATCAAATTCAATTGAACAGGCTGCCTGAAAAAGGCTTTGCCATTCAAGTAGGCTCATTTCAAAATGTTTCTGTGCTATGGAATGAAGTTTCAAAGTTACACAACGCATGGTTTAAACAGATTATGGTTCAATCGAAAGAAGGTATCAATGGATTGATACTCCACAAACTTTTATTGGGACCTTTTTCAACCAGAGAAAAAGCTAGTAGTTACAAAGAAAACTTAAAAGAAAAATATGGTATTGAGGGTTTCATCGTACCCCTTCAAGAATAATATTTTTGAGCCTCAACGCTTTATTTAACCTTTATATTACCAGCTACTGGCTGTATGGTGACCAGCTTTTCTTCAAGATTAACTGACTCAAAAGGGGTCGGTTTTTGCGTAAATTTGATACTTGAAACGCCACCCGATTTACCAATTACCTTGAAACAGACTTGATACAAAGAAGAATCGTCTACCAGATTTACGCCTTTTAAGGAATTATCAATCCACATACATGTCAGAATACCTTTACTCACCGCTTGAATACCAAAATTTTCTTTAGTCATATAAGGTAATTTAAAATTCGTCAGGCCTGAATAGGACAACACGGCGGGATCCCATTGAATTGAATATTGAGTGGATAGAATACGTCTGAAATTTGAACCAGAAACATTTAAACAGACTACCTCCCCTGAAGATGCTTCTTTACTGTCAATCTTTAGCGTAATAGTAGAGGTTTGAGCAAAAGAAGAAAAAGAAATTACAAAAAATAGAAAGGCGAAAATTCGAGTTATCATAGCGGTTTATTTGTCAAAAAAACGATAAAACATATAAAAAAGTATGGAGTAGACATAAAAAAAGGGTAAAAGAAGCAGGATTAATCAAAAGAAACCCCTGCCGCCTCAATTTCAGACACAGCTGTTTCCCAAAGTTCCAAGGTATTTTCCAACTGCTTTTTCACCGTATGGTATTTATCTGTCAGCTTGCTAATATCCGGGCGATCAAAATAACCTGGAGAAGCCATTTCATTTTCCATTTTAGCTATTTCCTTCTCAAATTCCTGAATTTTCCTTTCGGATTGTTGTACATTTTTTTGAAGTCTTTTTTTCTCTTCATTGGAAACGACTGGCGTTTGAATTTTTTCAACCACCGGGACATTTATTTTTTCAACTTCCCTCATATTCTGCAAATCTCTCTTTTCTAAAAAGAAATTTACATCTCCCAGATATTCAAACAGTTTTCTATCTCTGAATTCCAGTGTTTTTTCAGTAAGACCCTGTAAAAACTCCCTATCGTGGGAGACAACTATCAAGGTACCGTCATATTCCAACAGTGCTTTTTTCAAAACATCTTTTGACAACATATCCAGGTGATTGGTAGGTTCATCCAGGACAAGTAAATTGAAAGGATTCAGTAGTAAACAAGCCAGTGCGAGGCGAGCTCTTTCCCCACCGGAAAGGACGGACACTTTTTTCTCAGCGTCGGAACCTGAAAAAAGAAATGCACCCAAAATAGACCTTATTTTAGTTCGCATTTCTGGTGGTGAGGAATCCTCCATGGTTTCAAGAACCGTTTTTGAACCCGACATATTCTCGGCCTGATTTTGAGCATAGTAACCAATTTTTACATTATGACCCAATACCAGTTCCCCGCTGGAATAAGTTAATTCATTCACTATAATCTTAGCCAAGGTCGTTTTACCCTGACCATTCTGACCCACAAAAGATATTCTTTCTCCCCTATCCATTCTGAAATGGATATCATCCAGAATGTTTAAAGTTCCGTAAGATTTACTTAAATTGACTATATCGAGAGCCACCTGCCCCGACCGGGGAGCTGTTGGGAATCGAATATTCATTACTGAAATATCTGTCTCGTCAAGTTCAATGCGCTCAATTTTATTCAATTGCTTTTGCATTGATTGCGCCATTTTCGTTTTAGAGGACTTAGCCATAAATCGGGAAATGGTTTTTTCCTTATCTGCAATAACCCTTTGTTGGTTATCAAAAGCCGACTTTAATTTATCTCTTCTATCCTCACGCAACACAACATAATCGCTATAGGAGGCTTTATAATCTTGTAAGGTGCCAAGTTCAACCTCGACCGTTCTCCCTGTAACTTTATTCAGAAACTCTCTATCGTGAGAAATAAGAATAAGGGCGCCAGAATTACCAACTAAAAAATTTTCTAACCAAATAATAGATTCAATATCCAGGTGATTGGTAGGTTCATCGAGCAATAAATAATCGGGTCTTTTCAACAACATTTTCGCTAATTCCACCCTCATTTTCCATCCGCCACTAAATTCGTCAGTCAAACGGGACATGTCCGAAGGTTTGAAGCCTAAGCCCTTAAGAACTCTCTCCGCATCAGCCTGCATAGAATCACCACCCAGATAATGGAACCTGTCATTAACATACGAAAAGTCCTCCAGCAATTTATAGTAAGAATCAGATTCATAGTCCGTCCTATGAGCCATTTCCTCGTTGATTTTTGCTAATCTCATTTCCAGATCTCTCACCTCTTCAAAAGCAGTAAGCGTCTCTTCAAGAACGGTTTTACCCAGTGGAATTTCCATATCCTGGTGTAAATACCCTAAGGTACTTGTAGAGGGACGCGCAATATTACCTTCATGTGGCGATAATTCCCCGGCGATAATCTTGAGAAGGGTAGATTTTCCGGCACCATTACGACCGACAAGACCTATTTTATCCTTTTCTCCAATAACAAGATTGATTTTGTTCAGCAGAATTCTGTCTCCGTACTGAACATAAATATTAGATAAATTAATCATATATTATGGGTAAGTTCTTCTTTTTCGGGCGCAAAGATAGGCAAACCTTTTTAAAATAAAGAATTTAAGCCTTCTCTAATGTAAATCCAAAGGTTGACCCCATTTCTACAGAACTTCTAACATGTATTGTTTGCTGATGTGCTTCAATAATGTGTTTGACAATAGCGAGGCCTAGCCCCGTTCCGCCGGCATTCCTGGACCGGCTTTTTTCCACCCGATAAAAACGATCAAACAAATGGGGAAGATGTTCCTTAGAAATACCCGCACCGTTGTCAGCCACTTCAATTAAAATTTGCCTTTCCATGTCATAGAATGACAACTTTATATAGCCATTATTTTTACCATACTTGATAGCGTTGTGCACTAGATTGATAAGAACCTGATGTACTTTTTCTCTATCTGCTTTAACTTTAAAACCCTGCTGAGCGCCTTCTTTGAAAATCAGTGATACGTTTCTGGCTGCTGCTTTAATTTCGAGCTCCTCAAAAACTTCTTCTACTAATTTTTTAATATCAAAAGTGCGTAATTCAAGCATAGAATCACCCGATTCCAGTCTTGAGATGGTTTCCAAATCATTAATTATAGTTTGCAAACGATCTACATTTTTTGAAGCCTTTTGTAAAAAATGCCTGTTGATGTGAGGTTCATCCACAGCGCCATCGAGCAAAGTTTCTATATAGCCCTGAATATTAAAAATAGGTGTTTTAAGTTCATGTGACACGTCACCCATAAAATTTCTTCTATACTCTGCCCAAATCTTCTGTTTCTCCATTTCCTGTTTCTGCTCTTCAACCCAGGCAGCTACCTCTGTTTCAACCTCTTCCAAAACATTTCTGAAGGTATTTATTTGTTTCTTTTTCTCTACAGGCTGTAATTTTTCAACTCTGATCGTTTTATAAATTAATTTTATTTTTCGTTGAACATATACGCTGAGATAATGCTTAAAAATAAAATAATTAATAATAAAAACTATAGTTACAAAATAGAGATAATACAAAGGTTTAAGAGAAATCGAAAACCATTGAAAATAAGAAAAAACAAGAAGAATAACCGCCAGGGAGGTTAGCAAAGATGACCTGATAGATATTTGGTGTGGCGTTGGATTTTTAAGCATTAAAAGTCAAATTTATATCCTATACCTTTTATCGTTTTAATAAAATCATCGCCAATTTTTTCTCTTAATTTTCTGATATGCACATCAATAGTTCTGGTACCTACGATGACGTCATTTCCCCATATTTTATTAAAAATTTCTTCTCTGGAGAAAACTTTACCTGGTTTTGACACGAGCAGCATTAATAATTCCAGCTCTTTACGAGCTAAATCTATTTGCTCGCCATTTTTGATAATCATCACCTTTTCCTTATCAATTCTTAAATCTCCAAATTCAAGCCATGTTTCTTCTTCCAGTTCAGCTGAACCTGTGTGTTTACGACGCAATAAAGCTTTAATTCTACTTATCAGTACCCTTGGCCGAATAGGCTTTGTGATGTAATCATCACCACCAACATCCAATGCTGCAATTTGAGAATATTCCTCTTCCCGTGCGGTCAGAAAGGTAATCAAGGTATTTTTAAGATTGTCATCAGCTCTTATTAACCTACACAACTCGACACCATCCATTTTAGGCATCATAATATCTAAAATAATGAGATCTGGCATTTCTTTCTTTGCTATTTGGAAACCCGTGATCCCATCTCCGGCAGAAAAGACGACAAACTGTTCTTTTTCAAGATTGTACCTCAGAAATTCTAAAATATCTGGCTCATCATCAACAATTAAGATTTTAACCATATTCATTCCATTGTATCTTGTAAAGAATGCGTAAATCTAACTTTAACAAATATTTATAATGAATTATCGATATTAATTAAATGTTAATTTTAAAGAAACTAATCAGGAATGGAAGACATTTCTTCTAATAGCTGTTGATAAATAATTTCTATTTTCTCTGGATCTTCCCTTAATTTGTTTAGTAAACGAACTAATTTTAAAGAATCTGTGTGATGTATTTTATAAATATCATTCATGTAAACTTGTCTTAAACTATCTTTTCTACTACCAAAAACGGATTGTAAAGCAGCCTCTGAAGTATGAATATCAGCAAGAATTGTTTTAATTTCCTTTTCTGAAAAATCGTAAGGTTCAGCCTTTTCTTCACACCCATTTAAAAGGACGATAGACAGAACAAATAAAACAAATGATTTTACCATTGTGGTTTCCATATTGCCTTAATATTTCCTTTCGCCTCCTTAATTGATTGCCAGGTTTTATTGTTGGGATATTCTACCTGGACTAAAGTACCCGTAGGTAAATTGATTATTCCTTCTATGGTATAAATGTTCAAAAAAACGGTAAGAACGGGATTGTGTCCAACGACCATTACCTTGGAAAAATCATCTGAAGTTTCTAAGATAATGTCCATTAATTGATCTGGATAGAGATCGTACAGTTTTGGAAGAACGACTATTTTATCTTGCGGAAAATTAGTTTCCTCAGCAAAAATAATAGCGGTGGTGAGTGCTCTTCTTGCCGAGCTACTATAAATTACAGAGGGTAATAAATGCGCTTCATAACATTTTTTACCCAACTGCCTGGCTTCTAAGACACCATCATTACTAAGTTGTCTGTCAAAATCAGCTGTATTATATTTCGCACTTACCGCCTCAGCATGTCTCAGAATAAATAGTTCTCTCATTTGAATTATTCTGTTGGTGCTTTTTTGTCGAATTCTATGATTTTTTCCATAACCTCTTTTAATTGAGGCGCACCAATACCTTTGCTGATTATTTTCTTATTCTTGTCCAGGATAAAAATCTGAGGCGTAGTTTTCACATTGTATAGAGAGTAAAATTTCGATTTCAGATAAGGATCAACGGTATGAATCCAACCATCGAGCTTATTTTCGTCAACATACTTCCAGCAATCTCCAATTTCGTCATTAAATTTCACACAAACGGCAAATATTTTAACACCTTTATTTTTATATTCTTCATAGAAAGCCTTTAAATCGGGCATTGATTCTTTACAATGTCCACAGTCATAACGCCAAAAATAAAGTAAGGTATAAGGCGATTTTACATCATGAAGGGTAATAGGAGAACCATCTCTAAGTTGCATCTTAATATTTGGAGCCAATTTACCTATTAAAATAGGTTTCAGCGCAACGGCATTTTCAACAATTTTAGCTAATTGCGTGGAATCGACCCAGGGAGCTTGTCCGCTGCCGTAATACTTTTCTGCCAAATGGACATAAACGGCATCCATCCCTACGAACTTTGAATTGGCATATTCATTTAAATAATGTACGGCAAAATAACGGAATGATTCCTGGGCATTTCTGGTTTTTTCCAAGACATAATCAATGGCCTTAATTAACGAATCAGGCACTTGAACCTGCAGCTTTCCAACATAAGTATTGACCCTTTCAAAAAGAAAAGGAGTTCTTAAGAAACGAGCATCCCCAAGGTCCAGATTATCAAAATAATGATCTCTGTTATAGTAAAATGCTTCTCTTTGCTGTTCCTCTTCGGTACCCGAAAAATCAGGTAATTTAATGGGTGTATTTGCCTTTATGATAGCGCCTGTGAAAGTATTGGCATTGTTTACAACGAAGGACGATTGAAACTGCTCTACCTCTTCATCAATTTTATCTATCGCTTTTTCTATTTCTTTAATTTTAATGGAATCCTTTTCCTCTTTTAATTGATTATTTAAAGCCTCTGATTGTGGCCTCTTCTCAGCTAAAAAATTCATGTAGCCATAAAATAGCTTATTCTCCACAGAACCTTTTATCTGTATATTTTTCGATGGATCTTTAGCCTCTGTAACCACAGAAAAGAATTGATCCCCCTTTTCTATGATTAACTGGAAATAATTATTGTCTGGAGGTAAAACAACCAAATAGATGCCTGATTCGAGGGGTGTATCCCCCTTAAATAGGAAAGAACCATTAGATTGTTGCCTCAAAGTATCTTTAATGTACTGTTTCTCCCCCAAATGATAGGCCATATAAATCTCCTTCTCACTAAAACCGTTAATCTGAATACTTATCTCATAACCATTTGATTTTTGTGCCTGGGCAAAAAAAGGTGCTAAAGAAATAAGGAATAAAAACAATGAATTACGTAACATGAGTGAACTGTTTTTAAAGATTCATATTAATTAACGAAATAAAATCTATTTAGGTATTAAAATGATCATCCTTTTGAGGCTAAGAGATATAAAACGGCCATTCTAACAGCTACCCCATTTTCAACCTGATCAAGTATGATAGCATTGGGTGAATCTGCTACTTCCGATGTAATTTCAACGCCTCGGTTAATGGGACCGGGATGAAGAATAATCAATTCCTTATTGACTTTACTTAAAACCTGTTTATTTACTCCATAATAGGTAGCATACTCTCTTAGGCTGGGAAAATATCTTGTACTTTGTCTTTCCAATTGAATTCTAAGGATATTAGCAGCGTCGCACCATTTCAGGGTATTCTCTAAGGAATAACTAACACTGACGCCTAGAGAGGAAATATAATTTGGAATCAAGGTAGGTGGACCACAAACTTCAACTTCTGCACCCAATTTTTTTAAACATAAAATATTACTTAAGGCGACTCTGGAGTGCAAAATATCACCAATAATTGCGATTTTTTTACCCGCCAGATCGCCTAATCTTTCTTGTATGGAAAATGCGTCGAGTAGCGCCTGTGTTGGATGTTCATGTGTTCCATCGCCTGCATTAATAATTGGTACATTGATATGATTAGCCAAAAAAACACAGGCACCGGGCGCGGGATGTCTCATGACCACCATATCCACTTTCATTGACAGGATATTATTAACGGTATCTAACAGGGTTTCCCCTTTTTTTAAACTGGATGATGCTGCGGAAAAATTTACCACATCGGCAGACAATCTTTTTTCTGCCAATTCAAAAGAAATTCTGGTTCTGGTAGAATTCTCAAAAAATAAATTGGCAATAGTCAAATCTCTTAAAGAGGGTACTTTTTTAATAGGTCTGTTAAGGACTTCCTTAAATTGCTCCGTGGTTTGAAAAATCAATCGCAAATCCTGCTTAGTCAAATCCTTGATACCAAGCAGGCTTTTTGTTGACAGCTGCGCTTCTTTATCTATTGGCATTGTTAATGCTTAATTTCTTGTTTATCAGCAAATAATATGATTTTATCCTCCCCTGTTTCCTCCTCCCATTCCACACTAACGTATGCTTTATCCAAGGCATCTACCTGAATGCCCGTAAAGGTACTTTGTATGGGAAGGTGTCTGTTAAATCGTCGATTTACCATGACCAGCAGGGTTACCTCGGAAGGTCTTCCAAAGTGATTTAACGCGGTCAAAGCGGCTTGAGTTGTTCTACCAGTGTACAATACATCATCGACCAAAATGACTTTTTTACCCTCAATGAGAAAAGGCATATCGGTATAATTTGCTTCCAGCGGCTTATCCCTCCTCCTGAAATCGTCCCTGTAAAAAGTAATATCCAAAACGCCTAAAAGAGGTGGATTCATGCCTGGCTCAATGGAAATTCGTTGAACTAAACGTTTGGCAAGTACTACGCCTCTGGGTTGGATAGCAACAAAACTGACATTTTCAAAAGGCTCAAACTCCTCCATCAGCGTTTGTGCCAAACGTTCTATGGTAAGAGAGAATAACTCCTTATCCATGATTAATTTTCCAGGACCAACGTCACTCATATCGAAATCATTTCGTTACAAAAGAATCTTTTAATCCTACCGTCCTGTTAAATACAGGAACATCCCCCGTACTATCTTTGTCTTTACAATAATAACCTTGTCTTAAAAATTGATACGTCTGGCCTGAATTGGCATTTAATAAAGAAGGCTCTACCTTAGCAGAAGTATTAATTTTTAAGGATTCCGTATTCACAAAATGTAAAAAATCAATATCTTCCTCTGCCGTAGGTTCAGGAACAGTAAACAACCTTTCGTAATCGCGTATTTCGGCCGTTACCGCATGAGAGGCTTCAACCCAATGCAGGGTACCTTTTACTTTTAATCCAGATGTATCTTGTCCCGATTTGCTTTCCGGAAAATAGGAACAAACAATTTCTATAACTTCACCCGTTTCTTTATTCTTAATGACGTCGTCACATTTTATAATATATGCACCTTTTAATCGAACCAACTGCCCGGGAGCCAGTCTAAAATACTTTGGAGGAGGATTTTCTGAAAAATCATCCCTTTCAATGTACAAATGATTTGAAAAAGGAACCAATCTTGTACCTCCCTCCGGATCTTCAGGATTATTTTCCATTGGTAACCAATCCACTTGATTTTCAGGAAAATTGCTTAGTGTCACTTTTACAGGATCGAGAACGGCCATAGCCCTTAGCGCCGTTTTATTTAAAACCTCTCTAACCGAAAATTCAAGTAACTCAATAGATATTAAATTATCTCTTTTCGCCACCCCGGCACGATCACAAAAAGCAACAATCGCTTTGGCTGGATATCCCCTTCTGCGCATGCCTGAAATCGTTGACATTCTCGGGTCATCCCAACCAGAAACTAGGTTTTCCTGAATCAATCTGACTAGTTTACGCTTACTGGTAATCATGTAAGCTACATTCATTCTTGCAAATTCAATTTGACGGGAAGGAAATATACCTAACTGTTGAATAAACCAATCGTAAAGGTCTCTGTGATGTCTGAATTCTAAACTACAGAGGGAATGAGTTACATTTTCTATGGCATCACTTTGCCCGTGAGCAAAGTCATACATAGGATAAATACACCATTTATCAGCTGTCCTATGATGATGAGCATGTTTAATACGATAAATGATAGGATCTCTAAAGTGCATATTTGGTGAGGACATATCAATCTTCGCCCTCAGTACTTTTTCTCCGTCCTTAAAAGAACCATCTTTCATAGCCGTAAATAAAGCTTTATTTTCAGCGATGGGTCTTTCTCTAAATGGGCTGTTTTTACCAGGAGTAACAGGATTTCCCTTCATTTCGCCAATTTCCTCTGACGAGGAATCATCAACATAAGCCAGGCCTTTATCTATCAAGTCATGAGCAAAAGCATATAATGTTTCAAAATAATCAGATGCATAACATTCTTTTGCCCATTGATACCCCAGCCAGGAAACATCCTCTCTTATTTTATCAACAAAAAGCGTATCCTCCGTTACCGGATTTGTGTCATCAAATCTAAGATTACAATCACCGCCATATTGCGCAGCAAGACCAAAATTAACTACAATAGCTTTGGCATGCCCTATATGTAAATATCCATTTGGCTCCGGGGGAAAACGAGTTTGCAATCGCCCCTTATTTTTTCCATCTGCTAAATCATCAAGTATTATCTGCTCGATAAAATGTAATGATTTTTCTTCTTTTTCCTCAATTTGCGACATAGTAATTTCTTAACTTATATATAAATCACATCTTATCAGGCATTTCTATACCCAAAAGATTCATACTGTGGTTTAAAACACTGCCTACTGCTTTACTCATGCATAATCTAAAACTCCTCACTGCCAGATCATCTGCTTTGAGAATAGAATGTTCATGATAAAAACGATGATAATTTTTTGCTAAGGCATAAGCAAAATTTGCGATAGCTGAAGGATCATATTGTAAAGCTGATTCCTCAATAACATTAGGATATTGATACAATTGCTGAATAATTTCTCTTTCCTCCAATACAAATTCAAGATAATTACCTGCTATAGTCGCATCAAAATCGCCTGCTTTGCGCAAAACAGATTGTATTCTAACAAAAGCATTTTGAATATATGGACCAGTTTGCCCTTGCATATCCACCGATTCTTTTGGATCGAAGGTCATTCTTTTTTGCGGTTGCACTTTAATAATAAAATACTTAAGTGCGGCGAGACCAATTTTCCTGATAATTTCTGAACGCTCAGCGTCGGTTAAATCAGCCAACACACCTCGTTCTTCCGAATTTTTTCTGGCTTCGAGAACGACTTCGGCAATTAAATCATCTGCATCAACCACTGTACCTTCTCTCGACTTCATTTTGCCTGTAGGTAAATCAACCATTCCATAAGACAAATGATGAAGCCCCTCAGCATAAGGTACTTTCAATTTTTTAGCTATTTCGAAAAGCACTTGAAAATGATAATTTTGTTCATCCGCAACAACATAAATCATTTTATTGGCTTTGAAATCGTCATATCTCAGCTCTGCGGTACCTAAATCCTGGGTAATATACACGGAGGTACCGTCTTTTCTGAGGACTACCTTTTTATCGAGTTTAACATCCGTCAAATCAATCCAGACAGAACCATCAGCTTCTTTATAGAAGACTGATTTTTCAATTCCCGCTTGAACGATATCTTTTCCTAACAGATAAGTTTCTGATTCATAGTACAATTTATCGAAATGAACCCCCAGTAACTGATAGGTATGATCAAAACCGGCATAAACCCATTGATTCATCTGAGACCAGGTAGCGATGGTTTCTTCCTCACCGGCTTCCCAATTCCTCAACATTTCAGCAGCTTGTTTACCCAATTCACTATAGGCGTTAAAATATAAATCTTTATACGACTTAAAAAAGGCAAGCTCTGATTGATCTTCCTTTTTCTTACTTTCGAATACTTCTCTGGCCTCTGTGGTAAGTTGCCAGGCAGCATATTCTTCTTGAAACTTTTGCTCAAAGAGAACGTAGTAACTACCTACAAAAAAATCACCTTTAATGCCTGTATTTTGAGGTGTTTTACCGGCACCCCATATTTTTCTTGCCAGCATGCTTTTGCATATCGCAATACCTCTGTCATTAATAATCTGGACATTAAAAACGTCGAAACCAGCAGCCTTTAAAATTTTAGAAACAGACCAGCCGATTAATATATTTCGAATATGACCTAAGTGAAGTGGCTTGTTTGTATTTGGGGAAGAAAATTCCACCAAAACCTTTTCACCATTTGCAGGAAGCTCCCCAAAGGAGGGATTATCCTGAAGACTTAAGACGAAGGAATTCCAAAAGGCGGGTATTAAGGAAAGATTTAAAAAACCTTGAATAACATTAAAAGAATCTAATTCGGAAAAATCTCTTGCTAATATCTGACCCAATTCTTCTCCTATAATTTCTGGTTTCTTCTTTGCTAATTTAGTTAAGGGAAAAGTAACGACGGTAAAATCTCCCTGAAACTCTTTCCTTGTTGGCGTTATAGGTAGTAAGCTGTCAGAAATATCCAACCCATAAAGTTCTTTTACGGCTAAGGTAAGATGGTGCTGTATCAGCGAGGCGGCATTTTTCATAGACTCAGGTAGAAAACAATGATAATTTGGACAAAAGTAGCCAAATTTTCCCTTATTTCATCTAAAAAAACTAAATTGGGTTTCCCCATAATTCCTCATTTGCCAAAAACGGGGATGATCTTTGAACTTATGATTAGGGTTATGCTCCAAAACAAAGAACCCATCTTCCAATAAAATCGGGTATTTGAATATTAAGTCCGGAATATCATCTAAAGTAGGAAGTGCGTAGGGTGGACCCGCAAAAATATAACTAAATTTTTCTGTACACCGAGGTATAAATCTGAATATATCATCTCGTTCAATGCGAATATGCGTTTCAATATCCAGTTGTTTAGCCATTCCTTTAACAAATTGCACGCAAGGAGAAAATTTATCCACATAAGTCACAGAGGTACATCCTCTTGAAATAAATTCATAGCTATGACTTCCTGTTCCACCAAAAAGATCTAAAAATTTGGTCTCTTCATAATCGAGTAAATTTCCCAACATATTGAATAGTCCTTCCTTGGCAATATCTGTTGTTGGTCTGGTCGGCCATTTATCCGCCGGCGGACTAAATCGTCGGCCTTTAAATTTACCTGAGATAATACGCATAAAATGACTTGTTTTCTGCTATGACCCTTAGATTAAGTGGTCTAATACTTTTGATTCAGAGACTATTCGGGTCTTGGCATCAGATGAAATAATTAGCTGAGCATTTAAAAATTTAACCCGGCTAAATAAAGACTTAAGTCTAATGACTACTTCGTTCTCGTCGTCACAATCGCCCCAAATATAGGCTGTTTCAAGCACTGGGTTCAATTGAAATTGGGTACAAACCAGCATGATATAATATTGAAAATCAGTTAACTGATTACAATAAAACTGATTTGCAAATTGAAAAAAGTTATCTCTATAGATAAAAATCAGAACACTTTTCTTTGAAATTCTGCAGAATATATGCGTATCATATAATTCCTGATCTCTTAAAAAAGGTAATATTTTATTAAAAACCGGAGCGGGAAGACTTTCTGAATAAAGGAGGCGGGACAGATTATCCTGAAAAAAATTTAACCTATATATAACTGCGAGGTCCAACTCGGGTACCATACCAAATCGAGCTGTGGCATTCCCTTCTTTAGGAGAAAGATGTTCCAGGTAAATATTTAGATTATCCTTATTGAATAATCGGGTTGGAAGAAAAGAAAAAACGGATGGAATCACCTGATAGGAAAAAGAATGATGTGCTGCATTGAAGAGAGCATCATTTTTAATTTCATTAGACAGATGTATGACATTTTCCAAGTTATTATTCTCTGAAGACCAATCATATTGATGATAAGCGAGAATAACATTTTTAAAATTAACAATACTTAAACTAAAACTGTCCACTCCTAACAGAATGGACAGTTTTACATTGTGAGAATATTCTTTTTCCCAATTAGGGTAAACATATTCAACCATATATTACCAGTTTCCAGCAAGATTTGGAGAATTCAGATTTCCAAATTTTATTGGATTGGCTGGATCGTACTTTTGATCGTACTTAGAGTATTTTAGAGAACCAAAACTACCCATAAAGCTTGAATAAGGTGTTCCTACCTGTACAACTGGAACCTTAGTACCCTGATATTCAATTTCCAGGGCTTCCATATCAAATTCTGCACCGTTACCAAAAGGAACCAACGCTAAAGAAGCAAAATCGGTAATACCTAATTTGTTAAGCATAGAATCTTTCGCCGGGCGAAGAATAGTTTCATAAGTAACTTCACCTGTGAAATTTGGATCATCGGGATCACCATTAACGTTGATAATGGTAAAATTGCCCGTGTTAAGTACCATTGCCAGGGTATCGAATGATGGAGCGAATACACCGGTAATATCGCGGTATGCTTCCTGGGCAACTCTAATTTTGGTCAATTTTTCTTGCACAATTTGCTCTCTCGTTTCCTTTACATCCTTGAAAGCAATAGGTTCACGAATGCTGTCATAAAGGGCATAAATAAGTAACGCTACGAGGGCTACGAGGGCTAGGTTGATTATTAATCTCATTTGTCGGTCAGTTTTGTTGCAATTATACTATTTTTTATAAAAATTACACACCAAAATGATAAAAATCGAATAAATATTATTTTTCGTGTAATTTTTTCGGTTCGTAAAGGTTGTTACCTTTGTTCAAATTTACAAAAATATTTTATAAAATTACTATGGCTATTATTTTGGCAATCGAAACTTCCTGTGATGACACCTCTGCGGCTATTGTAAAAGATGGTAAGGTATTATCCAATATTGTGTCGACTCAAATGATGCATATTGAATACGGAGGCGTAGTCCCTGAGGTTGCTTCACGAGCCCATTTACAAAAAATAGTTCCTGTAGTCAATGAGGCAATACTCGCATCGGGGATAGATAAAAACAACATTGAAGCCGTTGCTTTTACAAAAGGACCAGGGCTACTGGGTTCATTACTGGTCGGTGTTTCCTTCGCCAAAGCTTACGCCCTCGCAAAAAATATTCCTCTCATCGAAGTTAATCATTTAGCAGCGCACGTGCTTGCTCATTTTGCCCAACCGCCCTACCCTTCCTTTCCCTTTTTGTGCCTAACGGTAAGTGGTGGTCACACGCAAATTATTCAGGTTAATAACTATTTGGATATGAGTATTCTTGGTCAAACATTGGATGATGCGGCCGGAGAAGCCTTTGACAAAGCGGGAAAAATGATGGGGCTCCCCTACCCCGCAGGTCCATTAATTGATCAGTTTGCAGCATTGGGAAAGCCTATTTTCACCTTCCCTGAACCAAAACTGGCAGAATTAAATTACAGCTTCAGCGGCATTAAAACCTCCATTTTATATTTTTTGAAAAAAGAAAAGGAAAAGAATCCTGCTTTTGTAGAGGAAAATTTAAATGATTTGTGTGCTTCCATCCAGGAAACCATCGTTCGTACCCTATTGTACCAACTGGAAAAAGCTGCTCATTTATCTGGAATCAGGGAAATAGCTATTGCTGGGGGTGTATCAGCTAACCGTCGATTAAGAGCTTTACTTCAAGAAAAAGCTACGGTAAATCATTGGAATGCTTACATCCCGGATATCGCATTATGCACCGATAATGCAGGTATGATTGGCATTGTCGCACATTACAAATACGAAAAAGGAGAATTTTCAAACCAGGACGTTAGTCCATCAGCGCGATTTCCTTTAGGGTAAAACTTATTCTTCTAATATTTTTTTCTTCATAGCAGTGAACTCTTCTTCCGATAGTATTCCTTGCTCCTTTAACTCGGCTAAAGCTTTTAATCGGCTTACAACATCGGTTGTAGTCGATGGCTTTCCACCATCCGCAGGCTTTTCATTCTTAAGATCTTCCACCACTTTTTTCCCTTTTTCAAATTGTTCTTTGTACAATTTCCTTAATCTTTCAGGATCAAAGTCAAGGATAGTTCCACCGGAAGAAAAATGTTTTTTAAACACCTCTCCCAGAGCATAAGTAGAAGCTCCTGCAAAAACGGATACCGTTATACCACCGATAATACTTCCCAATCCAGGAATCATCTTAACTACACTCCCCGCCGTTATTCTGGCAAGGGTAGAACTTGTTAAAGAAGTTACAATGGCTTTACCCTGTGTTTCTGCAAAATTAATATTATATACTTTACATAACTGCCTAATCATATCTAGTTGCAAGGCAGAAATAGCAAAAATATCTGCTATCAACACGGGGATTAATCCCGCTCCCATGGACCAGATAACATGGTTGCGTATGATGGTATCTGCATGTTTACTTTGTTCCGAATCCTGACTCATATTAGTATTTTTTGAAAATCCATGAATATATATTTCACTTGCTTTTTTAACAGCTTTAAAAATATAATTACCCTTTTCTTTTTCCCAAAAATTTCGACGTTCTGCCATTATTTTACTATGTAAATTTTATCTCCTTTTGTGTGACTGCCAAATTCGGGTGCATACATGCATTGTATCGTGGTCATTCCAAGCAAGAAAGCCCCCTCTGCGTTTACTTTTACCGGATAATCAATGATGAAGGTACCTTTAGGTAAAAAATCTATAAAAAAATCTGTTCCCACATCGCTGCTACTTTCAAAATAATACAGGCCTTCTTTAAAGACATAACCCGATAATACGCTTTCGGGTTCAAAGCCTGCGGCACGTTTGTCATTCAAATGAATGAATTCCATATCCCTATCTGCTTTCACTGTCAATCTAACCACCAGTTTATCTCCCATTTTTACCGTATTCTTAGTATCCACAAGGGAAAGAACCTCACCTGAAGACCCTACTTTTTTCAAATAAAGAGCGCGGGAAACGGACAAAAAAGGAGAATTATACGCTTCTATTTGATTAATCTCCTTGTAATACTGCCAAAAAGCGGCACCCCACACTACATCTGACAAGTTATTTTCAATTTTTACAGACTTAACATCATTTGAAAGTTCTCCATTTTTCCAATTCTTTTGAAAAAATCCTGTGGAGGCTTCCGAGCTTTTCATGGCCAAATCAATAGATTCTGTCATTTCTTTATTGAGCTTAGGATCGAAAGAAATACTAACGGGATAGGGTTCACCCACGGCTAACTTTTCATTTCCACCGCCCAATAACGCATAAACAGCGTCAGCAGTCTCTTTGGTGGTGGACCAACTATTCGTTTGTTTATTTAATAATAAGGCCAGTTTAAGTTCCGCTAAATGTTGGTTCATAAATCCAGTTTCTGAGAAAGCTTCGATGAGTAACGCTTGAATTTCGACTTGATTTTCATACCATCGAAAGCCATTTTTTATTTTCCAGTACATGCCTAAATCTTTAGATTTAATGGCCCGGTCATTTAAGCTGTATATCACTTTTTTTGCCATATCCATTTCACCGTTTCTATACCAGAAAAGTGCCAGTTGACCTCGTTGTAAAAGACTCATAGTTAGCCATTTTTTCTTTGCAAGGGCATCAAAATAGGCTAATGCCTCCTTAACCTGACTATTTACAACCCTGTCTTTAAAGAAACTTTGCGTATATAAATAATGAATAATAATATCTGATAAAACGACTTCATCAGCTTTAGTTTTCACAATATCCCGATAATAATTAAGCATCTGATCGTCACAAAATTGATTTGCATTGTCAATGAAACGCTGGGGATTATTTGGATCTAACAATCCTGATTTTTTTAATTTTCCCCATCCTCCTAAAATATACTGGGTGATATACCAATGACCATTGCCTCCAGGAAACCAGGACCAACTACCATTGGATAATTGCCTGTCTGCCAATAATTTACTCAAAGCATTTACCTGCTTCGTCATTTTAGACACATCCAGTAATTGAGCTATTTTAAGTCGTTGCTCCTGCTCATTTTTCGCTTCGTCAACCCAGGGAGTCTCCTTTAATAAGGCTGATTTCAAGGACTCATTTTTGTCAAGTTCAGCATTTAAAGACCCTGTATTTTTCCATTCGTCTAAAACATTTGAAATGGTCGGATATTGAGATAACAAGTGAGTACCCAAAACATTGGCATAAAGTTTATTGAATAATTGTTCATTACCGTCATAAGGGTTCTCCATAAGATAAGGTAACGATTTCAAGGCTATCCAAACTGGATGGGTAGTAATCTGTAAATCAAAATTTTCATTACCCAAATGATTCCCTTGGTTTTTATTTGGCCATTCAATATCTATTTTTTCGGATTTTCTTAATAGAAATGGTTTTGCTTCAGTAACTAATATTTGAGAAGGTAGTATTGGAATCCATTCTTTTATAGCATCCCCAAAATCACCCGATGCAAATTTTATAAGCAGGTTCAGACTATTCAAACCAACTTTAGCTGGGATTTTAAATGGCAAAAACGCGGGTACTGTTTTACCGGCTGGAACAGTTACAGAAATAAATTCATCATTAAAGCCAAGCTTCGTTGTCCAATCCTGACCCGTTTCACCATGAAAGGCTTTAAAAAAAACCTTTCCCGATATATCTTCATTGGTAGTATTTGTCAACGTAACAGCATATTTAATTTCGTCACCTTCTCTTAAGAACCTTGGCGCATTGGTCTGTAGCATAACGGGTAACGTTGAAACAATGTATTTTTCAGTATAGCCGAAAGCGATATCTGAACGGTGCGCTAAGAGCATAAATTTCCATCGGGTCAGCGCGTCATTCATGGTAAATGAAAGCTTAATATTTCCAAGACTATCAGACTTAAGTTCCGGCATAAAAAACAGCGATTCTGAAAAATCATTCCGGATCATCGGCCCCTCTTCTGAATTATTCATTTCCATCGTTTCCTCCGACAAATTGATATTATCATTTTCTATCATACCCTCGTTTAGTATTGCCGATTCAGAAAAAGTCTGCATAGCCATTGCAGGCATAGACAGGTGTCTTTTGTTCAATCCTCTTAAATAATTGTTTTCCTGAAAAAAAGAAAAATTATTCAACGTAGGATAATATTTATTAATCGTTTTGAATCTTAATTTTTTAAGTTGAAATGATACGTAAATGTCTCTTAAAACGGGTTGAGGCACTACCCAGTAAGATGGTAAATAATTACTTTTTTCAAAACCATTAAAAAACCATTCATGGGGTATAAAAGATTCTAATGAAGCATCAAAAAGAGTTGCTACTGCTTCAACTGGCCATTTTTCACCTTTCTCCGAGGATATATTGAGTTCCCAATGAACTTTTTCACCCGGCGATACTATTTCCTTCGTCCGTTGATAAGTTACTTTTAATTTTTCCTCAGGAATGACCACTTTTATGACCTTATAAATAAAAATGGGTTCATTCTGAAAGTAGGCCATTATTTCCAATTTACCTAAACCAGCGTGCTCTTCAGCTATTGGAATTTTCAAGCGATTTACCTTCTCTACATTCACCCATTCTTTGTATATTTTTTCACCCAAAGTAAAGGAAACAAGGACCTTTTTAATTTCATTTGCCGCAGCAATCTTGAAATCAAGCGTGTCTGTTAAATTATAAATATCCTTCTCCAAATGAATATCCAGCCATTTGGGTGTTGCAATGCTAACTAATTCTGAATCATATAAATAGAATAACTTTTGATCTATTTTTGTATTTACATTGGTCGATCCATCCTTCCATTTTATTTTTACTGCATAATAACCTGGTTCAAGATTCGTCATGGGTATTTCCAACTTTTTCTCCCCATCCACAAGAAGATTATCCTCATAAATAGTCTGTATTACTTCAAGAGAATCTAAATTATCTTCGTTAAAACAAGGGGTGTAAGGAAACAGTCGAATATAATCATCCCTGGTCATTGAGGGTAAATCAGGAAAAGGCCATTTTCTTTGGACAAAATGTTGCCTGGGTTCTTTTAAATTGACCAGGGAAATATTTACATCGCCTGATACCTTGTCCCCATTCCAATCGGTTAAAAAAAGAGACCAATCTATTGTACCCTTTTGTTTATCCCAATTTTCGGGTAACTCAACATCCAACTTAACCTTCGAGTAACCAATATTAAAAGTAAGGGTCTTTTGTTGTATTTCACCAGACGGAGAAGTTACTGTAACCTTTACTTCAAACTGAAAAGCAGGGCGTTTATCTTGACCGATAGAAATATCTGGTTTAGCAAAAAAAGGAATAATAAACGCACCTTTTTCGTTGGTTATACCTTCACCTGACGCCAAAAAACTACCAGCATCTCGGGTATAGAACCGACGCATTGACCGCCAGTTATACGGAAACGATTTCCTATAAATTTCCCATTTTACTATGGCATTTTCAATCAATATGCCATTGAAAAAGGACACATTTCCTTTAACTTCTAAAGAATCGTCAAGCATCCCAACGGGAGCTTTTTCAAATATTATCTCAAACTGCGGACGCTTATATTCTTCTACCTGAATACTCTCCCTGTTACCACCATGGGAACTAACCAGGGTATAATTTCCCTTTACAAGGTTCAAAGGAATGTCAAAACGGCCGTTGAGTGAACCCATCTCATTAGACAGCAGGGTATTTTGGACTAACAAACTACCATTTGGATCAAAGAAAGAAATGGTTACCTCCCTATTTTCAGAAACTTTTGGTTTTTCAATGCCATTGCGCTCCATTAAAATGGCTTTCCAAAAAATGGTTTGTCCCGGTCTGTAAATCTTCCTGTCAGTAAAAATATTTGATTTTAAAACCGTTGTTAATTGTTAATTCTTCCCTATACCTTTCCCCCATATAAAAATTCTCCTCTGTCAGTAAGGTATCTTCCCCATTCGTTATTTTGAAGTTAAAAAAACCCTGGGGCAAAGAATATGAAAGAAAACCTTGGTCATCACTCTCTTTCCATGTTTCTTTAAAGGTAATGACAGGCGCATTAGGCGAAAAATAACCTGTCCTCACGGGGATTGCCAAAACAGTGGTACCTCCTTTAGGTTCCGTCGATTTTTTATCGAAAAATTGAAATGCTACCTTTTCAAATCCCTCATTATTAACAAAATAGCCAATGTTTGATATTTGAAAAGATAAAAAGGAATACTTTGTTTCATCGCTTTTAAACACATACAAGTAATGACCTACAGGGAGTCCCTCCAAAGGAATCTCAGTCACATGTTGCTGATAATCAGTAGAGGTGGGCAGAACTATTACAGCCTCTTTTTCAGGCTTTTTATCCTTTAAAAACAATTGAATGTCCTTCTCTATATACAATAATTTACTTTGCTGGAAGATTGAAAAAGAAACAGGAACGACCCCTCCTTTAAATGACTGGATATTTTGAAAAGTAACTTTTAATAAAATGGGCTGATTCGGTAACCCGTTGTCTTCTATAGTTAATGATAAGTTTTTTACCCTGATACGTTGCAATAATTCGTTACATTTAAACGCCCCGAAGGTTTTGGGGAACTTTTTAAGAGCTTGCTCGCATAAAGCTACCGATTCGTTTAATAATTTTTGTTTGTACTTTTCATAGGCTAACAAATAATAAGTTTCAGCCGTAGTAGCCTGGATGGGGAACTTTGCTATTAAATTTTCTAATTCCTTACGCAATAAAACGTCTTTCTCAGCATAAATCAAATTTCGATGGACAAATAATAAACGTTGACGATCAAAATCTATTAAAATGGTAGGATCCTTATCTAAACGATGAAAGGCTAAAACCTCCTGGAATAATAAAAGAGCTTTTCTGACAAAAGAGGTAGCATCTACCCTTGAAAAATCAATATGTATAAAAGTTTCTAAAGAGGATAAGGAGGCAGCATTTTGCAAATAGAAAACATCATCTGGCTTTATTAATCTACTCTCCTGAATAGTAAAATATTGCGTGGCACGAAAGACCAAAAAATCATAAAGCGTTTTAAAAAAATAAGTCTCTTTTGCCGGATTCAAAAAAAGTCCGTCTATTTTTTTTAGTTCAAAATTTTTAGCGTCTGGAAATGAAACACTTTTAAAATAATGTTCAGAAATAATATCTTCAAAATGTCTGATGGACCATAAATTGAGGTCATCTGGTCTTTCGCCCTCTACCTCTTTCCGATCCATCAAAGACCAGGATTCCCTTTGTAAATAATTTGCATAAAGTTCTGCTAAAATACTGTGAATGATAGCATTTTCGGGAAACCCAATAGTAAGAAGCTCTTTTTCTAACCTTTTAATTCCAAGGATGTTTCCATTTTCGTCCAACTCATTTAAATAATTTACCGTATATAGTAAAGACTTAATAAATTGCTCCGTTTCTTTATTTTCCTTTGCCAGCATATAAATGAGATCCACCTTGGAAGATGCTTCTCTAAACAATCCATTTTGATGGAGAGAATCTACTGTTTTCCATAGTTGACTGTAATTCATTGAAGGTGTTTTTTCAAATTCATGAATAGAGATTTCAACATTGGAAGTTGAAGCCCATCCGACCATTGGAAGTATAAATAAAAATGCTTTGAGAACAATACATTTCATGGTAAATTTTTTATTACTTGAATTAAATGGATAACGACGAAAAGGTTTAGATTATTTATTTTTAAACCTGTTGATGCTAACTTCTTTGCTTAAATCCCCATTTTTATATAAAAATTCAACAAAATGATTCGCCCAATACGGCGCGAGGGAGGTTCCTTTGGTTCCTAACCCATTAAATATGAATAATCTGGAATGGACGGGATGACGACCAATGAGAGGCCTTCTATCTTTAACCGTAGGCCGAATACCCACCAAATGTTTTAATATAGCGTAATCTTGATGAATCATTTTAGCCACCTCACTATGGAGCAAAATTTCCGAATCTTCATCGGGCAGGAAATGAGAAAATTCCCATTTATTGGTGGCTCCTGCCCAAAGTACATTTTCAGAAAAAGGAGAGAGAAAAAACTTGTGTTTTATGATAATATCGAGATGAACCTTATCTATTTGCACTAAAAGCGCTTCGCCTTTAGCACCGTCTAATGGTAAAAAATCGAACCATGGATTTTGTAACATGAAATGCCCTTCACAAAAAATAATTTGTTCAGCAAATATATCTCCATATTGAACTCCATTTTCTAAAATTACCAAAGCCTGATAATCAAATAATGCTTTAGTGTACACCCCCTTTTTAGTCCAATAATCCTCCGATTGCGTCAGAAAATCATGCCATTTAACTTGACCACCACCAACGGTTTGACCATAACCGAGCGGTTCATTATTTATCCATTCAAACGGGGTAACATCCACAAAATCAGCAATATAATGTTTCACTAAAGGATCTGCTGTCTTGGCAAGCCAATCATTTTGCTCTGAAACCCCATGAAGGGACCTAAGAATTATTCGGGGAAAATAAAAATGGCTATTAAGCCTCTTTTCCCATTGAAAATATTTCTTTTCAGCGTAAGGTATTAAGGTATCTACCTGCCATGATTTTATAAAATATTTTCCGGTGATGGGGTTGATAATACCTGCCGCAACGGAGGAAGATTCACCCGATTGACGTTGATGAATAATATGGAAATCGAGGTGTTCATCTTCCAACGTATGTGCCAAAACGGTACCAGCTATCCCTTGACCAACAATTAAATATTTTACTTTTTTCATGGAACAAAGGAACGAAAAAAAAACCGCTGTGAAAAAATGAAGCTACAACAGTTAAGGATTTATAGCAATAATTTGAAACATAGGTTTTGCTTCAGTGGCATTTAATGCATTATTTATCCATATTTCCCCATCACCAATCATAACACCTTGATAATTATTAAATAGATTGTGGGAAAAAGTTTTATTTAGTGCAGATTTAAAGGCAGTCGTGAAAATTTTATCGTATTGCAATAAAAACTGATTTTTGCTTTTTAAGTTCAGAGCCAATTTTTCGGAAATTCTGACATTTAATGGATAGAAGAGGTTAGCAGCCAACCATATTTTATCGCCCTTTGCTACCGCTTTTTTTACATTGGCCACAAATTGTTCCACTGCTGCATCTGATCCTAAAACATGAGAATATCTTTTAGCCTCTGTTCCCGAGGTAACCGATGACAATACGGATTTATATATACTTTTCACACCACCAGGCATTTTTTGCCAGCTTACCTCCAGCCTGTCCTGGTCATCGGTGAATATTTTACCTATTAATTCATCGGTGGTTTTTCCATTCAAAGAAGCTGTCAAATAAATTTCATTTCCCTTCACATTGCCAGATAAAAGCACTTTGGGTTCATTGGCTATGGAACAATAACTACCAATAAGTTTTCCTGCTTTTAGGGTATAGAAAGAAAGTTTAATACTTTTGTCGTCCATTTTGCCCGTAAAGTCGTACCACTGATTAAGTTCCAGATCCAGGGAAAAAGAAAAAACACTGGTTTGGACTAAAAGATAAGCAACTAAAAATATTTTTTTCATAATGCTGGCGTTTTTATCTGTGCAAAAGTACCTTAATACCTGCTAATATTGTAAATTTTTTCTGTAATGATATCATCAAAACACCCATTTGCCCATTTTTATTTTTTATTGTTGCTGACATTTTCGTCCTGTTCTTTTTTAGATCAAAACGAACCTACCCCCAGTTATCTTTACATAAGCGAATTTCGTTTAAAAACCCAGGTGAATCAGGGAAGTACTTCAGAAAGGATAACTGATATCTGGTTATTTAACGATACTGAATTTTTAGGTATGTTCCCCTTGCCGGCAAAAATTCCGTTATTATTATATGGGGAACAAAATTTAACTATTCAAGCCGGCATAAAGGAAAATGGCATAGGAGCAACGCCTGAGAATTATCCATTTTTCAACTCAATCAAAGTAAAGGTTAATTTAACAGCTTTAAAAACAGATACTTTAAAGCTGGAAACCAGCTATTTATCGACATCGAAATTTCATTTTATAGAAAATTTTGAAAATAACACCTCTTTTTTTTCTTTTCTAGTCAGCGGATTACCCGAAAACAGGGTCTTACCTTACAGTGATAACAATGTCTTTGAAGGTAAATTTTCTGGGAAAATTCAGGTAACCAAATCTGCACCAATAGTAACCGTGGGGTCAAACGCAAAATATAAAAACACCTTTAATCCAGGTCAACCGGTTTATCTTGAGATGGATTATAAAGGGGAGGCACCTTGCGTTATTGGCGTTCAATTTTATGATACTGAAAATATCGAGGAAGCAGGTATAATTGTGCCTATTGCAGGATTTAAAGAATCAGCAGATTGGAAAAAGATATATTTTAACTTAGGAAGCACCCTTGCCTTAAGAAAATCGCTCTATTACAGAGTTATTTTTAATACAGCGTTACCAGAGGGAAAGGAAAATGCCAATGTTCATTTTGACAATATCAAACTAATTTCTTTTTAATGAGCAAAACAAAACAAAGGAACCTGAATAATCACACCCTCATTTATAAATGGGCTGATTATTTTTGTGCCATGATTGCCTGGGGCTCATTTTTTGCTTACAGAAAAATGATGATTGAAAAGGAAGAGAACGTTTCAGTCATTTTTCAAGATATTAATTTCTGGTACGGTCTGATTATTATACCTATAGGCTGGTTCCTGGTATATTCCTTGTTTGATCAATATGGCGATATACACAGGCATTCCAGGTTAAAAACCCTGTCAAGAACCTTTTTTCTCTCCTTTTTTGGCGTTTTAATCCTGTTTTTTACCCTGATACTTGATGATTTTGTTTCTAATTATACCACTTACTATCAATCATTTCTAGCCCTTTTCAGTTTTCATTTTATACTTACCGTGGTTACCAGAATGTTTTTATTAACCGCAGCATCCCGTCGAATCCGTCAGGGAATGGTAAAATTTAATACCATCATTATTGGAGGTAATTCAGAGGCGTTGACACTTTACGAAGAAATCATTTCACAAAAACGTTCCTACGGCTACCATTTTATTGGATTTTTAAGAAGTAACAAAGAAAAAACGTCTCCTTTAGAGACCAAATTAAAATACCTTGGAAATATAAAAGACTTAGACAGTATTATTAAGGAATATCAAATTGAGGAAGTCATTATTGCCATACAAACGCAGGAGCATAATTTATTAAAACAGCTTATAACTGCCTTATTTGATTTCAGGCCCATTTTACATGTTAAAATTATTCCCGATATGTATGATATTATGCTTGGTACGGTAAAAATGAATCAGGTATTTGGCACGGCCCTCATTGAAATAAATCAGGAAATAATGCCTCCCTGGCAAATTGCATTCAAGCGGGTCCTGGATATTTTGGTATCCTTTGTTTCTTTACTTTTATTAGCTCCGCTCTTTGCCTATCTATCCATAAAAGTAAAGCAATCCTCTGCTGGGCCCGTATTTTACAGGCAAGAAAGAATTGGCCTCCGAGGGGTACCGTTTACCATATTGAAGTTCCGATCTATGTATGAAAATGCCGAAAATAGTGGACCTCAATTATCTAAAGATGAAGATAGCCGTTGCACACCCTTTGGCGCCATCATGAGAAAGTGGAGGCTCGATGAATTACCTCAATTCTGGAACGTTCTCATTGGAGAAATGAGTTTAGTGGGCCCACGCCCTGAGCGGAAATTTTATATCGATAAGATTATGGAGCAGGCGCCACATTACCGTCATCTGTTAAAGGTGAGACCAGGCATAACTTCGTGGGGTCAAGTAAAATATGGCTA
>JAJTER010000134.1 GCA_021299835.1 Saprospiraceae bacterium
TTTCCCTTTCCAGGACCTCCACCCATACCAGGTTTCACTTCCTTTTCACATGCACTGGAAACTAAAAGGCACAAAAGGGATACAAAAATTAATTTTCCCTTTAACAAAATTTCTCGTTTAAATGTATTCATCGATAAATGGCAGTTAATTATACTCAAGTATTTTTAAAGATACAAAACTATAAAAGAATAACGCAATAAGCGTAGGAACGACATTTTTAAATTTGATTATTTTTAGATAAATTGATTAGTTTTAAGGCGAATTTTATACGTAAATATTCGATTCTTTGCCGTTTAACTGCTAAAACCTATCATATACCTATAAATATTGCTTTCTGTCGAATTTCACTTTTTATGCCTTTAACTTATGATGTCCAAAAAATGTAAATATGCTTTTAAGGCCCTCGCTCATCTGGCTAAGCGATATCCTGATACTCATTGCCAAACGGCAGAAATTGCCCGATTGGAAAATATCCCCAGGAAATTTTTGGAACTTATTTTACTCGACCTGAAAAAAGGGGGATTTGTAAACAGTAAACAAGGTGCGGGAGGAGGCTACTATTTAGTTAAAGCACCAGAAACTATTTTAATCGGTGAAATATATCGCCTGTTTGATGGTGCTATTGCTCTTTTACCCTGCGTCTCCCTGAAATTTTATGAAAAATGCAAAGATTGTCCAGATGAAGTAGCTTGTGGTCTTAATAGAGTTTTTTTACAAATTCGCGACCAAACCCTAAAACTAATGTTGCAAAAAACAGTATCAGATATACTGTAAAATACCCTACTTATTTAATAGAATTTATATCTTTGCATTTTCGTTACCTTTAATAATGACAAATGAAAGCGCTCAGACTGCCTGCCCCAAAAGATATCTCCCCTTTATTTGTCATTTTATATGTTATCACCTTTCTTTTCATATTAAGTTTTCTTCTTTTTTTATGGTTGCCCATAGGTGAAAACGCTATTAAGTCCTTTGTACTTCAGTATGTTGACCCTAAATTTTTTGTCTGGCTGGCCGCTGGTTTTTTAGCTCAGCTGATAGACGGTGCTTTGGGAATGGCTTATGGTATCAGTTCTACTACTTTTTTACTCACCACTGGCGTAAGTCCGGCAGTTGCCAGTGCCAGTGTTCATCTGGCTGAAATTTTCACCACCGCAGCCTCCGGCCTTTCGCACTGGCGATTTGGAAATGTGGATAAACAACTTTTTAAAAAACTAGCTCTACCCGGCATCCTCGGAGCCATTCTGGGCGCTGGTGTAGTTTCCTATTTCGATGGAAATGCCCTCAAGCCCTTTATTTCATTCTATCTGATTATTATGGGCGTTGTTGTGCTCATAAAGGGAATAAAAAATAAGGTCGCCGAGAAAAAAAAGGTCAATATACCTTTTCTCGGATTTATTGGTGGATTTGCGGATGCCAGCGGCGGTGGCGGATGGGGTCCCATTGTTACAACTACCCTCTTAAGCCGTGGAAATACTCCAAGAACAACCATTGGGACCGTTAATGCTGCGGAATTTCTTGTCGCCCTGGCTGCCTCTGGCATTTTTACTGTTTTTATAGGCATTACCGGCTGGCCAATCATTATCGGACTCATTTTTGGGGGTGTTTTAGCCGCACCATTAGGAGCATGGATGGCAAAAATAGTTAGCCAAAGATTTTTACTCATTGTGGTAGGTTGCGTTATCATCATCTTATCTGCCAAGAACATCTTTGGATTTTAATTAAAATAAAGAGGCTTCCCTGTCTTATATTTGTTTAAAAATTAGGAATGATCCGTTTCTTACCATGGTGTATTTTATCGTTACTAGTTTATATGCTGGTTTCTTGTGCTACCCCTACTACGCCTACAGGTGGACCGAGAGATGAAGCACCGCCTGTCATTGATACTGCCTTAAGCACGCCTAACTTTCAAACAAAGTTTTTAAAACAAGATATCTCTCTGACATTCAATGAATGGGTGCAGTTGGAAGATGTATTTAATCAAGTGATTATTTCTCCCCCGTTACAATATAAGCCTGAAATTTATGTCAAAAAAAAGAGCGTTGTTATTGGCTGGGATGATAGGGAAACACTCCGAGAAAATGTTACCTATACGTTTAATTTTGGTGAGTCTGTAAAAGATCTTACCGAAAAAAATCCGGCTGAAAAATTACGTTTTGTTTTTTCTACCGGAGATTTTATAGATTCTCTATCCCTTTCAGGAAAAGTGGTCGATGCCCTGGATGGCAAACCACTGGAGAAAATAAGGGTTATGCTCTATAATTCGACCCAGGACTCTGTGGTTAGGACACAAAAACCTTTGTATTTGAGCTTAACGGACAAGGAAGGGCGTTTTACTATGGAAAATATTCGAAGTGATACCTTTTCCCTTTTTGCTCTGGAGGATGTAAATTTTAATTACAAATTCGATTTAGGTAATGAACGCATTGGATTCCCTGATTCCGTGCTTATTTTAAATTTTTCCCGCACCGATTCATTAACGCTTCAGGTTTTCCCGGAAAAACCTACTTTACGTCTCAATTCCTCTGATATAAAGACTTTTGGTTTAGCTAAAATGCTGTTTAACCAATCGCCTGATGAGGTTCTTATTTTTACGGATTCCCTTGCGCCTAAACTTTACCGGGAAAGCGTGAAAGATACATTAAAGCTTTGGTTTAATCCGACAGGAACTAAAACACCCTGGCAAATTGGCGTACAAAGTGGTTTGAATTCTATTGACACCTTAAAATTCAATACTTCTGTTGCTATGCCTGCTTTTGATAAATTAAGAGTAGAAAATGCCCCGGAAAGTGGCGTAATACAACAAAATTTAAAGCCAGGGGCCCCCCTTGAATTATCACTATTAAGACCCCTATCATCCTTTGATGCATCAAAAATTATTCAGATACAGGACAGCATACCCGTTTCTGACACGCTATACTTTGTCCAGGACAGCATTTATCCGAGAAAATTTTTATTACATGGTCGTTGGCAAGAGGGAAACACCTATAAACTGAATATTCCGCCGGGAGCTATCCAGGATATTTACGGTAAAACAACTGATAGTTTGAGGGTTAGCCTGACGGTTGGAAAAACGGAAGATTATGGCAATTTGGTGGTGAAAATAGGGGCTATTGATTCAAATATGCATTACGTAGTTCAGGTTACAGACGAATCGCAACGCATTTTATATGAAAAACAGATTCATGGAAATGCACCTGAAGGTATTTCTCTTAACTTATTGTCTCCTGGAAAATACACCCTGAAGGTTATAAAAGATGGTAATAATAACGGAATATGGGATACAGGAAGTTTGCAGTTTCACCGACAACCTGAAAAAATAGTATTAATACCTGTTGAGGAAATAAAAGCAAATTGGGATGTTGAAACATCTGTTAATCTCATTCAAATTTTCAAAGAATGACGAGGCATTCCTTCATTTTCATTTTCGACTAACGTTTCAACATCCTTAATATATTTTCTTAGAGATCAAAGGTAATACCTTGCGCCAGAGGAAGGGTTTTCCCATAATTTATAGTATTGGTTTGACGACGCATATAAGCTTTCCAGGCATCGGAACCACTTTCTCTGCCACCACCAGTTTCTTTTTCTCCACCAAAAGCGCCGCCTATTTCAGCACCACTAGTTCCAATATTGACATTGGCGATACCGCAATCTGAGCCATTGGTTGATAAAAACAACTCTGCTTCTCTTAAATCATTCGTCATAATAGCACTGGAAAGACCTTGAGGAACATTGTTCTGAATAGCTATGGCCTCCTCCAAAGTACGGTAAGACAAGAGGTATAAAATAGGCGCGAAAGTTTCATGTTTAACTATTTCCATGTCGGGCTTTGCCACAGCGATACAAGGTTTTACATAACAACCACTTGAATAGGCGTCACCTGTCAGTACACCCCCTTCAACCAGCAGAGTACCTCCTTGCAAAGAAATCTGACGAATAGCCTCTAAATAATTTTCGACGGCCTCCTTATCGATGAGGGGACCTACGTGAATATTGGCATCCAGGGGATTACCTATTCTTAGTTGAGCATAAGCGCGGCTCAATTTATCTTTAACAGCATCAAAAATTGATTCATGAACAATCAATCTTCTGGTAGAGGTACATCTTTGGCCAGCGGTTCCGACAGCTCCGAACAGAGCACCGGTAAGAACAAGATCCAGATCGGCACTTGGGGTTACGATAATGGCGTTATTCCCCCCAAGTTCCAGGATTGATTTCCCCAAACGGGCGGCTAATTTTGTGGCAACGATTTTGCCCATTCTAGTGCTGCCGGTAGCTGATATCAGGGGTATTCTGGTGTCAGAAGTGAGCCATTCACCCACTTCATAATTGCCTGTAACCAAGTTACAAACCCCTTCGGGTACTGCATTTTCACGAAGTACATTTTCCAAAAGCAAATGGCAGGCAACGGCACAAAGCGGTGTTTTTTCTGAGGGTTTCCAAACCACCACATCCCCACAAACGAGAGCAATCATAGCATTCCACGACCACACAGCGACGGGGAAATTAAAAGCAGAAATGACGCCAACGATACCCAGCGGATGCCATTGTTCATACATTCTGTGCCCGGGCCTCTCTGAATGCATGGTTAATCCATACAATTGACGGGAAAGACCAACGGCAAAATCGCATATATCGATCATTTCCTGAACTTCACCATAGCCCTCTTGCAAACTTTTCCCCATTTCAGCGGAAACAAGTTTCCCAAGTGCTTCTTTATGTTTCCTAAGGACATCGCCATATTGGCGAACCACCTCCCCTCTTTTAGGAGCGGGAATAGCGCGCCAGATTACAAAAGCGGCAGACGCCTTTTCCATGATATTTTTGAACTCAAAGTCTGTAGTTATGGAAACACGACCTAAGAGCGAACCATCCACAGGAGAAAAAGAATCAATAAACCGATTCGAATCACTTGAAAAAGATAATCCCGTTGAAGTTCCCGCATTTTGTTCCTTCAAACCGAGCTCCTTAAAAAATGTAGTTTCCATGATATTTTAAATAAATTGACTTTATAATGCGGCCAGACACTTTTTAACCATATCCGAAATAGCCCGTCCATCGGCTTTTCCTGCCAACTCTTTAGAAGCCAGGCCAATTACCTTTCCCATATCTTTTACGGAAGTTGCACCGGACGAAAGGATCAAAGCTTGAATAAACTTTTCAAGATCTTCATTGGAAAGAGCCTCCGGCAAATATTTTTCAATAACGGCCACTTCCTCTTTTTCCACTTCGGCTAAATCAGTTCTATTTTCTTTTTCAAAAATAGCGATAGATTCTCTGCGTTGTTTAACTAACTTTTGCAACAATTGAATCTCCCTTTCAGGTGTGATTTCCTTTCCAGATCCATCTGTTTTCAATAAAAGCAGGGCGCTTTTAACGGCCCTTAAGCCACGCATAGACGCTTTGTCCTGCGCTTTCATAGCTACCTTAAGGTCTTCCATTATTTTTTCTTCCAGACTCATACTATTTTACTTTAATACTTACGAAATAATTACACAAAGATAAGGGTATTTACTTTGTGGAATCAATTCTATGTTGTTCAATTTGCTTTGTCAGTGAAATATAATCCTCCAGGCTTAAATCTTCCGGACGTTGATTAAAAAAAGGATCCGTCATCAAATCGGCCTGAGGAAAAAGGGATTTCAATGAATTCCTCAGCATTTTCCTTCGTTGATTGAAGGCCTGTTTTACGACAGATTTGAAAAGGCTTTCACTACAATCGAGCGACAATTGCGGTTTTCTCTCCAATCGAATGACCGCGGACTGCACTTTAGGAGGTGGTTTAAAAGAGGATCTATCTACATCGAACAGTAATTCACCCGTGTAATAAGCCTGCGTGAGCACGCTAATGATTCCATAATCCTTTGAACCTGGGGGGGATACAATTCTTACCGCCATTTCCTTTTGGAACATGCCAACCAATTCAGGAATTTGCGCTCTGTATTGAATGAGTCGGAAAACAATTTGCGATGAAATATTATAGGGAAAATTTCCAATCATTAGAAATGATTTACCCTCAAAAATATGGGACAGATTCAGGCTTAAAAAATCTCCCTCTATGATGTCGTCTGACCAATCCGGATGATTTTTCCTCAGAAAGGAGATCATATCCACATCTGCTTCAACCATTTTAAATTCAGCAGGAATATTTTTTAAATATTTAGTTAACATACCTTTTCCCGGACCAATTTCAAGTATCCGTGGAACAGCATCGGTTTGTTTTAAAGCTCCCGCAATGGCCGAAGCAATATCCTCCCGATGCAGGAAATGTTGACCAAACGATTTTTTTGCTTTCAATCTTTTAGTTTTTAGGGAACAAAGATAAGCGCACTTTAATGCCTTTTGTCCATTCTGTTTTTAAAAAATAAAATACAACCCCTTTTGATTCAAGATATTTAAAAAATATTGTTCGAAAATTGAAAAATAATTCCCTTTTTGAACAATATTAATTTGCGCCTTACCTTGAAATCATGTACATTTACATTTTAGGAAAATAAAAATGTGATGCGTTTATTGTTCATCCTTATCGTACTTTTGACTTTGCCAGGAATGTCTCTTTCGGCGCAGTCAGGCTTGCGTACTTCCTGGGGGAACGATAATTTTCGGAAAGAATCCCGCATTAATATTGATGTTTTTCCGAATCCTGCTACCCATTTTATAAGTTTAAGTGATGTTACAGGTGTTACAAAAATTGTACTTTACAATATGGTAGGAGTTAGGGTAAGAGAGTTTTCAGAAATAACACCGGACGCCAGGCATTCTCTGGAAAATTTACCTAGAGGTATGTATCTGGTACAGATTATAGGCACAAATAATGTCAATCTTGCCGTTAAAAGGCTTTATAAGCAATAACATTTTTCTCTTTTATACAATATTGCTTGTCAGATTCAAAAAAACTTTTACTTTTGCGCATAAAGTTTTTGCTTTGAGCCTGGAGAAAATTACACCTGTTTCATTTTACTTTTTATTACTTGTCTGTTTTTT
>JAJTER010000135.1 GCA_021299835.1 Saprospiraceae bacterium
TCATTGGCACGTCTTTGAAGAACCTCCATGTCAGGATCACAAAACATGACAATTTCCACATTCGATTTCGTGGCAAGAGCCATTAACTCATCGACATGGTTTTGTCCTCTGCTATTCAGACCTAAAACAGCTATTCTTATTCGTTCATTTGCCCCGAAAGCTTTTTGGGGAACAACGGTTGGCATTTCTACTGCCGATTGTAAAGCTGTTGGCGCAACAGCCGCAAAAAGCACTCCTTTTGAGGCTGTTTTTATAAAATCTCTTCTTGATTTTTCTGTCGATTCTTTCATTTTTTTCAGCATTTAGGTGTTAATAAGGTTAAGATAAACAAATTTTATGTTGATTTAATAAAAAAGAGAGATACTTATCCAATTTTTTATCTTTTTATTCAAACATAGCTTACTTTTGTAACCACCGTTACCGTAACGGCCGTTACTAAATACCAATAAGGTGAAATTTTACAATAGGACAAGCGAATTAGATGAACTTCGACGGATTCAGAAATTATCATTTGAAGATCACTCCCGGTTAACAGTGATCACCGGCAGAAGACGCATTGGAAAAACAAGCCTTGTGATGAATGCTATAGATGGTACACCATGGGTTTATCTTTTTGTGGGCCGGAAAAGCGAAGCCTCCATTTGTGCCGAATTTACTGCTAACATCTCTAAATCCCTGGATTGTTATGTGCCGGTAGAAATAAAATCTTTTCGCTCCTTATTCCATTTTCTTATGGAAAAAGCTGAAAACAGACCTTTTAATCTGATTATTGACGAGTTTCAGGAATTCTATAACATTAATGCTTCCATTTATAGCGATATGCAAAATATCTGGGATCAATACAGACATAAAACAAAAATGAATCTGGTTGTTTGTGGTTCTGTCTATTCCTTAATGCAAAGAATTTTTCAACATTCAAAAGAACCATTATTTGGCAGAGCAGACAATATCATCAAACTTTCAGCTTTCGATTTGACTACGCTTAAGGATATAATGAAAGACTTTCACCCGCAATATACAAATGACGACCTTTTAGCTTTATATGCCTTTACTGGAGGTGTACCCAAATATGTGGAGTTGTTTTGCGAAAATGTGACCTTGTCTGTTGATGAAATGATTCATTTCATGGTTCGACAAAATTCCTCCTTTACCGAGGAAGGAAAACATTTACTTATTGAAGAGTTTGGTAAAAATTTTGCAACCTATTTCTCTATTTTAAGCGCAATCTCTGGTGGCATTAATACACAACCAACCATTGAGGCAGCACTTGGCGATAAAAATATTGGCGGCCATATCAAACGACTTATTGGTGACTATAATATTATTGTCAGGCTTCGCCCCCTTTTAGCAAAAGAGGGTTCACAAACAGTACGTTTCGAAATTCAGGACAACTTCCTCCGTTTTTGGTTTAATTTTTTTGACCGATATCGCTCTTTGATAGAAATAAAAAACTTCGACGGACTAAAATCTATCATTAAAAACGATTATTCAACTTATTCAGGAAAAATACTAGAAACCTATTTTAAACAAAAATTTGCGGAAAGTATGAAATACCGAGCCATTGGTTCCTGGTGGGAACCCAAAGGGGCTCAGAATGAAATTGATATTGTGGCGCTGGATCTAGAAAAAAACAAGGCCATAGCTGTTGAAGTTAAACGAAACAAAAAAAACTTTAAGGAAGAACTTTTCCTGGCTAAAGTGGAACACCTGAAAAATAAAGTACTACCAAATTACACTATTGAGACTTTATGCCTTTCCCTGGAGGATATGTAAATATCCCTAACGATATCGAATTTAGCCCTATTTGACAGATATCAATAATTCATATAACTTTTCTCCCAGGTAGTATGAAAAACCCAAACACAGCGGATAACCAATAAAAAGCCATAGATAATCCACCAAAAACATGGTCGTAAAGGTAACTTTACCTATAGCCTGTAATTTATTCAGAAACTCATACCAACCCATAATCCCAAAACGTTGAATGACCACATTCAAAATGATGGCAGAAAACAAAATAACCCAACCAATCAGATAAATTCTAAGCATGGCAATCAGGAATAAGGTTCAATAAAAATGTTAGCCTATAAAGATAACAAACTAAATTAAAAGTTATCTTTAAAAGCTCCACCGGTAGCTCCCTCTCAAGTCAATTGACTGCCAGAGAAACAACTGCCCAGAATTTGTTAAGCCTTTTTATACCCAGATATCTTTATTTCCATTCCTTTTCTTATCTTAAAGGAATTTTTTTCTCAAACTCGGACTGTATGAAAACCCTATCTTTCGTTTTTGCTTTTTTATTGACAAATAACCTTTTTTGTCAAACCAGACTAGATACTTTAATCCCCGTAAGAGGTTTTTGTATCGCGGCTCCAAAAACTAATCAGGTAGATAAATTTGTTCGCTTTATAGAAGAGGAATTAGCTTCCAGAAAAGTAAATACCCTCATTTTAAGGGTGGACTTTAACTACCAATTCAAAAAATACCCGAACCTAAGAGATAGTATCGCTTTGTCTGATGCAGAGGTGAAAAAGTTAGTGGCAGTTTGTCGTAAACATAAAATAAACCTGATTCCTCAGATTAATCTGTTGGGTCACCAAAGTTGGTCCACTAAAACCTACAATCTTCTCGTCCAATATCCTCATTTTGATGAAACGCCTCATGTTAAAATGCCGGAAAAGTTTGTATGGCCAAATCCCGATGGACTATATTGTAAAAGTTATTGCCCTCTACATCCCGATGTTCATAATATCGTTTTCACCCTTGTAGATGAAATTTGTAATGCCTTCGAAGCCTCTGATTTTCACGCCGGCATGGACGAGGTATTTTATCTTGGCGACGATAAATGCCCAAGGTGTCAGGGAAGGGATAAAGCAGAACTTTTTGCTGGAGAAGTAAATAAAATAAGAAATCATCTGGCTCTGTCGGACAGAAAACTTTGGATTTGGGGAGATCGGTTGATCGACGGTAAGACCACAGGTATTGGTGAATGGGAGGGAAGTTATAATCAAACTTTTCGCGCTGTTGATCTCCTTTATAAAGATGTGGTCATTTGTGACTGGCATTATGAAAGACCTGACCCAACCGCCGTTTATTTTGCTATGAAAGGATTTAATGTCCTAACCTGCCCCTGGAGAACACCTGAAGTAGCCGTGGCTCAATTACATCAATTATTAGATTACAGAGAAGGAGCTACCCCCATCATGAAACCCAGATATTCAGGGATGATTCAAACAATATGGACTAGTTTTGAATCCTTTCAGAAAGAAATGGATAATTTTAAAGATTCTCCTGCCACCGATAATTCCTCCAAAGTGAAGTCGTCTGCGGAATGTTTTATTACACTATTTGATGAAATGAAGAAAGTTTCCAAATAAAAGACTCTTTCTCACCTTATTCTAACAATTTCTAACAACACCTTACAAGCCTACATCGCATGCCTTTTCGTTTTCTCTATATTATCGCTCTATTCCTTTTTATTCATCCTCTTTTTAGTCAGCAAATCACGGGAAAAGGAAAGCTGACAGGTATTTTGGTAACGTCGGGCACCGATGAACCCATGCCATTTGCCACTATTTCCATCTATACCCAAAAAGATAGTCTGGTGGAAGGAAGCCTTTCCGATGAAAATGGTAAGTTCAATATTCCATTATCTTTCGGAAGTTATTATGCTCTCGTTGAATTTATGGGTTATGGTAATTACAAAAGTGATCTGTTTGTCATTTCAAAAGATAATCTGACCAAAGATCTCGGTAAGATTTCCATGTCCATTCAAGCTAATAACCTGGATGAGATTGTTGTTCAGGGCGAAAAAACCGTGATGCAATTGTCGCTGGATAAAAGAATATTCAATGTAGGAAAAGATCTCGCAAATGCTGGAGGAAGTGCCTCTGATATTCTTCTAAACCTGCCTTCTATTGCGGTAGATCCAGAAGGAAATGTCAGATTAAGAGGTTCTGCCAATGTGAGAATATTGATTGACGGCAAACCGTCCGGCTTAGTCAGTTTCAAAGGAAGTAGCGGCTTAAGGCAATTACCCGCAAACATGGTGGAAAGAGTGGAGGTCATTACAAATCCTTCCGCAAGGTATGAAGCAGAAGGTATGGCCGGGGTTATTAACATAATTTTGAAAAAGGATAATAATCAAGGGTTTAATGGTTCTTTTGAATTGATTGGGGGAACTCCAACTAATTTAGGCTTTACCACCAATCTGAATTATAGGAAGAAAAATATTAACTGGTTTGTTAATTATGGCCTGAGTAGAAGAATTAATCCGTCCGAAGGTACCTTATATCAGGAGGTTTATTCCGATACCCTCACTTCCATTTTGTCACAATCAAATACAGGTACCGTTTATGGTTTGAATAATAATATCCGGGCTGGACTGGATTATTTTTTTAACGAAAAAAGTTTTTTAACCCTTTCTTATATCTGGCGTAGAAGTGATGCCCATAGAATTACGGATATTCGGTACGAGGATTATAAAAATAGTCTCAATAATTATTTAGGTTATTCTCTGAGAAGACAGGATGAAACGGAGCAAGAACCAAATTCTGAAGTAATTCTAAGCTATAAAAAGAGTTTTCCGCAAAAAGGCCATGAACTGAATACTTCTTTTACTTATCTGGATTATTGGGAAAACTCTGACCAATTATTTACCCAAAGCAGCTATTTACCCTCTGGTTCAGCCATAAAATCGAAAGACTTAGTTCAGACTTCCTTAAATGATGAATTTGAAAAGCAGTATCTGGTCCAACTCGACTACACAAAACCATTTTCCAAAGAGGGTAAAATAGAAGCTGGGTTCCGCACTAGTTTTCGGAATATGGAAAATGATTATATCGTGAAGGAAAAGAATGCCGATGGCCAGTTTTTCCCCTTGCCCGGTCTTGACAATATTTTCATTTACAATGAAAACATCCTGGCCGCTTATTCTATTATGGGAAATAAATCGAAAAAAATGGAGCTATCAGGCAGGTTTGAGAGCAGAATATACGGATGTTAAAACGACCCTTTTAGAGACAAAAGAGGTAAATCCCAGAAATTATGCCAATCTTTTTCCAAGTGCTCACCTCACTTATAACATTTCTTTGGAAAATGCCTTCCAGTTAAGTTACTCCAGAAGGGTCAGGCGACCAGTTTATAATGACCTTAGTCCTTACGTCACTTTTTCAGACCAGCGAAACTTCTTCAGTGGCAATCCTGATTTAGATCCGGAATTTACCGATGCCTTTGAATTGGGACATATCAAGTACTATGATAAAGGCACCTTTTTTTCTACCTTTTATTTTAGAAAAACAGTAGATAAAATCGATCGCCTTCGATCCGTTAACGAAGATGGATTTTCTGTCACTCGTCCTTTTAACCTTTTAGGTGAGCAATCTTTTGGACTGGAGTTTACAGCAGATTACAGATTTAAACCTTGGTGGAAAATGGATTTTAACCTCAATTTTTTCCATGCAGACATTGATGGAAGTAATATTCAAGCTGATTACACGGCTCAGACTAGCTCATTCCTTGCCAGACATACATCAAGATTTTCACCAAAAGGAGGCTTGGATATTCAATTGAGGGGGAATTATGAGGGCAAGCAACGTACTGCACAGGGCATCAGAAAAAGCATCTATTTCATTGATTTTTCTGTAAGTAAAAGGTTGTTCAAAGATCGTGGCACGCTAATTTTCAATGTGTTAGATATTCTAAATGCCCGAAGAAACAGATATATTACAGAGGGCTTCAACTTTTATACCGTTGGCAATTTTCAACAAGTCAGGAGACAAATTAACCTGACCTTAAGCTACCGATTAAAGAAATAAACTTAAATTAGATACTACCTTTTTCGTCTTACTAAGACAGGGCATTTAAACCAATGTTCCAAAACAAAAAAAGCGCCAGTTAATATAACTGACGCTTTTGGTGGGTAATATAGGATTCGAACCTATGACCCCCTGCTTGTAAGGCAGGTGCTCTAAACCAGCTGAGCTAATCACCCGTTTTTCTTAGCGAATGCAAATATAGTAATCCCTTCTTTATTTTCCAAAGATATTTTCATTTTTTTATCTCAATATTTCTCTGGGTTGCAGACAAAATTGATCTAACTGTTCTAAAGTACCATGAAATACATTAAAATCGGTTCTGCCCTTAATCCCTTTAATTTTTCCAGCACTGGTGTATTGCCAAAAAATCCATTTCGAGTCATCCTTTAATTTTGGTTCACGCAAACTATACCTGGCAATCCATAAAGGATAATTTTCAAATGCATTCCGTAAATACTTATTGTAAAAATCCTGATTTGTGTAAATAATGGGTTTTACGCCATATTCCATTTCTATGTGTACTAACCAGGCGTGAACCCCTATTAATAATTCCTTTTTGGACACACCGTCCAGAACCTCTACATCAAGTACCGGAGGAAAATCGCCCAATTCTAGTTCGACACTTCTGCTAAAATGAGCGGCCTGCCTTTCAGCGGAAATCGTTGGGCGAAAAAAATGATAGGCACCTCGTCTTAAACCCTCCTGCTTTATGCGTTCCCAGTTTCTGGTAAATAATTTATCTTTCAATGACATGCCCTCCGTTGCTTTTACAAAAACAAAAGAAATATCATTTTCTGCAATACTTTTCCAATCTATGACCTCTTGATAATGAGAAACATCAATTCCCTTTACAGGGTAAATTCTGCTTATTATCTCCTTTCCTGGAAAAAACAACAACAAACAAACTAAAATCAATAAAATAAATATGACTATGAAACCTATCCTCTTCATTTTTTTAGTGTTATCCAAATATCTTTATTTATAATCAAATTTTATTTACTTTGCCTAAGTTTATTAAAATATGAATAACCGACAGCTTTTTCTTAACCACCTTGCCCAAACCAGTCCTGCTCCATTAGCCCTGGAAATTGTCCGTTCAGAAGGTGTTTATCTGTATGATATCGATGATAAAAAATATTTGGATGTTATTGCTGGAATAAGTGTTAGTGT
>JAJTER010000136.1 GCA_021299835.1 Saprospiraceae bacterium
GCATGTTTTTCTAAAAACATTTTTCGGACATCCGACCTGCCAATCAAAAATTTAGAAAATTCCTCTGGGAATATATCATTCTCACCCACAGAATACCAAGGTTCTGAAGCCCACTCGTCTTCATAACTTCTGGGTTCTGGAATTTTACGGAACACACAATCAGTTAAAAAGACAATTTCGTCATAATCGTAAAAGACAACCCGGTTCAATCGGGTCAAACCGAAATTTTTCAACAACATATCGCCGGGAAATATATTTACCGCAGCCATGTCTTTAATAGCCCGACCATAATCGGCAATGGCATCTTCTGCTTCTTGTAGCGTTGCAGATTTCAAATACATGTCTAAAGGAATCATTTTCTTCTCAATATACATGTGTTTAATTTCGATAGTATCATGGTTGATTGTAATTTTCGATGCGCATTCTTTCTTTAACTCCTCAATCAATGCAGGATCAAACCGATTTAAAGGAAGCGTTAAATTTTCGAACATGTGGCTATCCGCCATTCTACCTACCCTATCGTGAGCTGATACGAGATCATATTTTGATTTAACTTCCTGCTCTGTCACCATTTTTGGAGGACGGAATTTGTCATTAATCATTTTAAAAACCATGGAATAGGAAGGCAACGTAAATACCGTCATAACCATTCCTTTAACACCCGGAGCGATGACGAATTTGTCGGCCGATGCATCCAGATGACGCAATAATTCTCTATATAAAACGGTTTTGCCGTGTTTTTCAAAACCTATAGAATTATACAATTCCCCTAAACTTTTTGACGGCATGATAGATTTAAGGAAATCGACCATTTCACTGGCAATATCCGTATCCACTAAAAAATAAGCTCTGTTATAACTAAAAATTGAACTGATATCATTGGGTTCCAACAACAAGGTATCGGCATAAATCCCCTCATTCTCATGAGCTAAGGGTATGATAAACGGGTGAATCCTATCATCCAGATACATTCTTCCTACAATGTATGCCCCCTTATTTCTATAAAAAACCGACTTCAAAACTTCCAAACGAACATGCCGGAAATCACGCTTATAAGTACCTAATTTACGCCTGATGGTCTCCGCAATATAAAATACGTCCCGTTCCAAATTTGCCATTGGCGCATCAAAAGGAAAACAAGAGAAAAGCTGCTGTAAGGTATTTTCAAAATGAGATCCCAGATAAAAGGTATGATAAATAGGGATGGCAGAACGAAATTCCCGATAGGTTCCCGTCGCATTGACAAACATGAGGTCCTCATCGGCACCTAACCCAATGTGACTGTGCCTGTAAATGGAATTAAAATACGTTTCAGCAATATTTCTGGTGTTAAAGTTAAATATCTCCTCTAGGAACATTTCTTTAATTTGTATCCAAACTTCATGCGTATTTCTCTCCGTTCCTAAAAAATTCAGTAACTTCTGCGTAGTCTCACCAACCGACGTACGATAAATGGTCATCCTGAATTTTGCATCATCCTGAATACCTACCCAATCCCGTTGTTCAAACCTAATTTTTGCCCTCTTCGTTATCCTCTTGAATACATGATTATAATTAATATAGGAGTCTAATATAATATAGGCAGCATCGTATGGGATTAGCTTTTCAAACATAGCGTCTTATTTTTTATCAAATTAAACTAATTTATTGCCTATTTTTTCAAAAATTAGCCGGAATACAAAGATTTTCTTTAAATTACCTTAATATAAATCATTTTTTATGCTAAAAAACTATTTTCTCTATTCTCTTATCCTTGGATTTATGGTTTTCAACTGCGGTGGAAATAAATCACAATCAGACGATTATATCCAAATTGAACTGACATGGAAACATCAGAATAATGCCATTGGCGATGTACCCGGAAAAGGAGAAATCCAATTGAGTAATAAAGGTTCAATCCCTCTTCCTTCAAAAAAATGGGCTATTTATTTTAATCAGATTACCGGACCTATTCCTGAAGCTTCTTCCTTAAAAGGGTTGCGTTTGTCCAATGTAGTAGGTGAATTATACAAAATAGAGCCTGACCCTTCTTTCTCCGGATTAAATGCGGGCGAGAAAAAGGATTTTCCTTATACTTCCATAGTAGGGGTAACTTTTAATTATTCAGCCGTTCCTCAAGGTGCCTTCCTCGTTTATGAAGATGAAAATGGGGTGGAAAAAACTAATCCCGTATCTATAGAAATAGTCCCATTTAAAAGAAGAGAGCAATTTCAGCTTTCACCAAAGGACATCAAGCCTTTACCCGACGCATTTTGGCGCTTTGATCAGCAAGCTGGGGTATCTTTATTGTCCACCGACAAATTACCCCTTATTTTACCTACCCCTGTTTCCACCACTTTACAAGGCAGTTCCTTTACCCTTTCCGGGAATTCAAAAATTGTAGCTGGAAAAGGGCTCGAAAATGAAAAAGCATATCTCCAAAACTTCATGGATCCATTATTTTACAAATCAGGTGGAACCAATAATACCATTACGCTTAACATAGGAAATGGGTCAAGTTTAGAAAAGTCCGGTGCCTACCAACTTGAAATTAATAAAGATCAAATCACAATTATTGGCAAAGATGCACAGGGGGTTTTTTACGGTATCCAAAGCTTGATTCATCTATTCCCATCTCATGTATTTTCAAAGGAAAATACTTCGCTTTCATTGCCTGGTATTCTTGTAAAAGATGCTCCCCGATATGAATACAGAGGTTATCATCTGGATGTAGGTAGAAATTTTCATTCCAAGAAAACCATTTTACATTTACTGGATATTTTGGCGCATTATAAGATGAATACTTTTCATTTTCATCTTACCGATGATGAGGGTTGGAGAATTGAAATACCTGGCTTACCCGAATTAACCGTCTTTGGATCAAAAAGAGGCTATTCAATGGATGAAAAATCATTCCTGCAGCCTTCATACGGTTCCGGTCTTTTACCCGATGCCGATAATTCGTCAGGAACTGGTTTTTATACCCGGAATGACTTTATTGAGATATTGAAATATGCCAGAGAGCGTCATATTAAGGTCATTCCAGAAGTGGATATTCCTGGTCACGCCCTTGCCGCCATTAAAAGTATGGAAGCTCGGCAGGCAAGACTTCAATTAGATGGAAATAAGTCAGCTTCAGAACAATATAGGTTATTCACCCCAAATGATAAGTCTGCCTATCGTTCTGTGCAAAATTATCCAGACAATGTGCTGGATGTTTGTAAGGAATCCACTTATACTTTTATAGGTAAAATATTTGACGAGATCATTAAAATGTACCGGGATGCAGGGGTAACACTTAAAACCATGCATGTTGGCGGTGACGAAGTGCCGGAAGGTGTTTGGAAAGGATCTCCTTCTTGCCTCGATTTACTGACTCAACTACCAAAAGGGAATCCAAAAGACGTGCTTACACAGTATTTTCTGACCCGACTCGATAAAATGTTGGATGAAAGAGGTATTCAATTAGCTGGTTGGGAAGAGGTTGCTTTAATAAGGATTCCAAAAAATCCAAAAGGATTCCGTTATGAACCTAATCCCAAATTTACAAAAGATGGTTTCCTGGCCTACGTCTGGAATAGCTTGGGAGAATCGGTAAATCTTTCTTATCGTTTGGCCAATGCGGGGTACGATGTGGTATTATCTAATGTAACCAATTTATATTTTGACCTTGCCTACGATGGGCATCCCGCCGAACCTGGTTTAATATGGGGAGGATATGTGGATACCAAAACTGCCTGGCGATTTTCTCCAAATAATCAGTTTGCCGCCGTTTTAAAAGATAATCAGGGCAATGACATGCCTATTACCCAATGGGAAAATACTATGGAATGGTTGAAACCAGAAGGCAAAAAACACATCAAGGGTATTCAGGGACAGTTATGGACAGAAACGGTCAAAACCAGTGACATGGTTTTCTATTATACCCTACCCAAATTATTAGGACTGGCAGAAAGAGCCTGGACCACGGAAGCAGCATGGGAAGCAAAACGATTTTCACCGGAAAGGGAGCAACAATTAAATGCAGACTGGGAAATATTTGCCAATAAACTAGGTCAAAAGGAACTGGCCAAACTGGATTATATTTTTGGTGGCTATACTTATAGAGTACCTCCTCCAGGTGCCAAAATACTCAATGATAAACTGACCATTAATACCCCTTTTCCTGGTTTGCAGGTGAGATTCACGTTGGACGGAAAGGAACCTGATTCAAATAGTCAGGTTTATACGTCGTCCATATCATTGAAAAAAGGTTCGCAAGTAAAATTTGCCACTTTTACTTCTTCTGGAAGAAAGAGCAGAACGGTGACCCTACCTGCTAAAGAAGGAGAATTGACCGACTAGAATGTCCAAAAATACCTATTTATCTTAAAGAAAAACGAATAAACGAAAGATGGATTTCAGTAAAAGACTTAACGCGTTAGATATTTTTAGGGGTCTCACTATTGCCTGCATGATACTGGTTAATAATCCGGGGGACTGGACCAATTCCTACCCCATCCTTTTACATGCTGACTGGCATGGCTGTACCCCAACCGATTGGGTTTTTCCCTTCTTTTTATTCATCCTGGGCGTTGCCATACCCTTTGCGTTAGGCGCAAGGAAAGAGGCTGGTGTGAATGGTTCAGGGCTAACGAAGAAAATCATTTCCAGATCTGCCATTATTTTCGCTTTAGGTCTTTTTATGGCTTTATTTCCAAATTTCCGTTTCGTTGAAAGCGGTCCTGAAAGTGTGTTGTATATCCATTATGTTTTATTATTTTTCTTTATGACTGCTGTTTTTATTCAGGCATCAGACGAGGCACAGCTAAAGAAGACGAATAAGATTTGGAAATACGTTGCTTATTTCACAGCATTTTGCATGTTTATCATTGGCATAATGTATTACGATTGGAGTAACCTAAGGATTCCCGGGGTTTTACAGCGAATTGCATTAGTTTACCTGGCCGCATCCCTGATTTATCTGTCTTTCTCTATTAGAACTCAAATTTTCCTCGGTATATCTCTACTTTTAGGTTACTGGGCACTCCTAACGCTGGTGCCCGTTCCTGATGGTACACCGGCCAATCTTGATGCCGAAACCAATTTAGGCGCTTGGTTGGACCGATTTCTTTTGACTGAAAACCACCTGTGGGGACAAGCAAAAACCTGGGATCCGGAGGGAATTCTCAGTACTTTACCCGCCATTGTGACTGGGTTGATTGGCGTTTGGACGGGAATATGGCTAAAAGCTCAACAATCCTGGCAAGAGAAACTGGGGAAATTAGCGCTTTCTGGATTGCTACTGGTAGGATTAGGACTAATATGGGATGTTGCCTTTCCTATTAACAAGAAAATATGGACAAGCTCCTATGTCTTATATGTGGGAGGACTGGCTCAACTCTTTTTAGCGGCCATCTATTATATTGTGGACGTGAAATACTGGACATCGTGGGGTCGTCCATTCCGTATTTTCGGAACTAACGCCCTGTTTGCTTATGTGTTATCTGGCTTATTTGCAAAACTGATCAGCGCAATAAAATGGGGAGGACCAGAACCTGAAAAAATGATTTCCCTAAGAACCTGGCTATATGACAGCCTGTTTGTTCCTTATTTCTCACCACAAAACGCATCCTTAGGATTTGCCCTCTTTAATGTTGGCGTTATATTTTTCTTTACCTGGCTCTTATATCGCAGACAAATATATTTGAAAGTCTAAGGAATAATTTTACCCGCAGCTCTCATCATTCTTAACCTGGCTTGACAAGCGTCTGCCTGAAAGGATAATTTCAACTGATTCGCTTCTTTGAGTGAAAGTTGGCTTTCCCTTAAGGTAGTCACTAAACCAGCACCTTCTTTAAATTTTAATTCATCATTCTGAAGAATTTGATTAGAAAGGGCGATGTTTTCATCTTGTTTAGCTATATTTTTTAAGGCCAATACGTAATCATTTTGCGCCGTTAACCATTCATAAGAAAAGTCGGCTTGTAATTTTTCCAAATGCACCGATTGCCATTTGTACTCCAGTGCATATTTCTCCTGATTTTTCTTTTTCAGTCCACCATCCATCAAATTCCATTGCATGCGGACACCGCCAAAAACGAAAGGAAACCAACGATTCCAGACGGCAAAATCATTACTTAAATGTTGGGCATTCACATTGGTATAAAAATCGACCGTAGGTTTATTTATTTGCTCTTGCTTTAATTGATTCAAGGAAGCTATTTTCATGGCCATACCTGTTTGAAGCAGTTCAGGTCTTTTCAGGATATCATCCAATGGCAAAGCATCCGTGCTATTTGAAGAAACTTGATTTTTCAAATCGCCCAAGGGTTCAACTTCACTTCCCACGGGAAGGCCTGTAAAATAGGCTATTTCTTTACAACGCTGATGGTACTGCCTTTCTGAAATCTCCAGGTTACTTTTTGCGACGGCCAGATCTCTTTTAAATTTCAATAAATCATTTGGCAAAATGGTACCATTCGCAGACTGGACCTGGGCAATTTCCATCCAATACTCCGCTTTTTTCAATTGTTCTTTGCTAATCTGAATAGCTTCTTTTTGCAACAATGCTTCAAAAAAACTTTTAGTCACCTGAAATTGAATCTCATTTTTTTCCTTTTCCCCATTGGATGCTGTCAATTCTTTGTTTTGCATCGCAAGATCAACATCTGACTTAAAGGAAGGATCTACCAACCGATAGCTACCTTCAACACCGACCAAAGCATTAAAGCGGGTACCGAACTGAATTTCTCTATCTTCACCCGGTGTAGAACCTGTTTGAAAAGCTGCTCCAGGAATAATACTTGTTTGAAGCACCGGATTATATCTTACATCTCCCCTGGCTTTTATCTGGAAAGACCTTCTGGCATTTAAAATATTTATATCTGCCTGAGCCTGATCAACTTTCAGTTGTTGGATAGAGAGTTCCTTTCTGTTTTTGATAGCCAGATCAAGG
>JAJTER010000137.1 GCA_021299835.1 Saprospiraceae bacterium
TCAATAGAACCGGAAACATCAAAACCGGTAATAGCTTCTCTATTTCTTTGCAACACTCTCTGGTCAATGGCACCAAACCCAATAGAGGCATAATTTCCAGCTAAACTGACATTGCCCAAATCAGCCAATTGCATGTCCAGGCGACCGATAGCGGCAACACCCCCTCTTTCATCCAGGCCAGTAAGCCTGAGTTCATTTATCCACAACTCAACATTTACAGGGCTTATCTGCCCACCATTTCTATTTCTCACCCCAATCATAGCAATTTTTGCCAATCCCAGGGAAGGATTACCTTTTATACTTATTCTGTGCTGCATTTCCGGATTACCGACGGTGCCGGTGCCATCTACAATTTGGCCATATTCGTCTGTTAGAGAGAAGCCAGCGTCATTTCTCCTTATTTTCAGGTCGGTAAAAAGAGAAAGAGCGACATCAAATTCATTTTCAGGCCTCCAGACTTCTTGTTTGTAGTCGTCGCTAATTATATTTGCGGGCAACCTTTTATCATCAGAAAAACGTACAGGAATTTCGTATTCGTAATAATTATTTTTAAAGTCAGATCCAATACGAATAAAGACAGAAACATCTCCATCATTTAGATTTGGACCTACTATCTTTTCAGCATGAACAAATGCCTTAATTCTATCATAAACCCGCATATCGAGACCCACGTTTTTAAATACCGCTTTTTCCTCTCTTTCGCACAAACCTTTTATCTTCATGGTCAGTGACTGTTCGTTTTGTAGGGTATTGAAAACGCCCAGGGCCTGTTGACGTTGAATACCCACGGGTAAAACATAGCTGAAAGGCTTTCTATTACTATTTTCCTCAATATTTACGGCATCTACATCAAATTGTGTTTGCGCATCACAGGGTACATTATTTTGCTCATTTAAATCTTGAGAATATCTACGCCATTGATTACGAACCAATTCCATACGCGCGAATCTAAAAGTTACCTCACTTTCGAAACCGTGTAAATACATTCTCATGAAACGAATAGAGCGAAAATCCTTTATTCCACCTACAGCCACTTTATCATTGCCATTTAAAGGCACGCGAAGTCTGTACCAAATTCTTTCACCGTTATCACTTTCAATACGATCTGTGACGAATGGCGTCCTGTTAACATCTATTTCTCTTGGATTCAAGGGGTCAGCCAGAATGGGGATTTTATATTGAAAATAGGCCTCTGTTTCATTCAACGTATTATCTCTGTTCAAATCTTCTGCATCAGGCACGTTGGTAGCCGATTGCAGTTGATTACCCCCCGAGTTAGACTTCGAATTACCTTCAGGACCATTAAAATCTTTATATCTGCTTAACAGATCTATATTTTGAGTGTAACTAGGGTCATTAAAATTTCTGAAATTATCAGCAGCTGGGTCTGACTTTAATTTTTCTGCCGCGCGCGGATTTGATTTTGCAATACTTGATAAATAAGGGGCGAATTTATCTGCTTCCGTCGCATCATTCATACCATCAAGACCAATATCCTGTGCTAGTCTAGAAGCCTCATCAATATCAAAAGCGTTGGTAATTTGCTGAGCAACGGGAATAACGGACCAGTTCGTATTATCCGTTCGACGACTAGGATTTAAAGGAGCGGGAAGACCGTTTTCAAAAAATTTACGAGAATCTCTTAAAATGTCCTCTGAAACGTTTCCAAGATTTATATATAATTCTCCTTGTTTCTTTTCATAATTATCCACTGGCTTTTTAGGATCAGCAGGATCTAAAAACGGACTAAGCACCCAAAATTCCAGAAACTCAATATTTGAAGATTGGAAATCATTGGTATTTAAAGCCCTCATCACCCCTGCCCATCTGGAACCTGGATTATCAAGCACCATAGAATCGCCAATAAATTTAGCTCCTTTGCTAATCCCCGGATACCCGCCTGGCACATCAAAGTTGTATGGACCTCTATTTTCAGGATAGTAAGTCATATCAAACGTTGGAATATTAGGCAGCTGGTTAGGAGCAATCTGAGCATTTGGAAATACTTCAATTTGAGGCACCTGACTAGTATAAGGATTTTTAGCATCCTGATCGGTACCTCTGGCACCCAAATCTATTCTATACCAACTTAATTTTGCTCTATTTGAGCCATAACGAAGGTCATTTACCAGAGAAGCCTCGGGAAACAAAGGATTATTATTAAAGGCATCATTTTGGGGTACAGAAGCTAGCACCCAGTTGGTAACAGGCTGTCTTAGGTCTAAACTACTGGCACTTCCTTCAAAGTCATCAATGTAAACAACGCCCCCTTTATCTTTATTATTTTGGTTTATCGCACGGGAATGCCCCGGTCTAATCATAGCCGTTTCCCCTGTAAAGTTGATGGAAGATTTAGCTTTTGTGCTTATACCTGGTAAGGCATCAACTAATTTTGTTAAAAAGGGAGCATCTCGGGAAATACCAAGGTCGAACCCATAAATCGAATTATTAATTGGATCCTCCCCAATATTTACCTTTTGCGTAAAGGGTCTTTCAAAAAGTTTTAAAGCTGTTGCACCTATATTAAAATTCTTATCAACAGCATAATCAGCTCTCACACCAAACATACTTTTTGTTTGGAAGTTGAACAGGCCGTTATCTTCATAACTTACATTAACAGGAATGCCAGAATTGAGGATAGCATCATTTAAAATTAATATTAAAAGCACCTAAAGAAATTTCCGAGGAAACACTCGATTTATAATTACCCTTTATAACAAATCTGTTTTTCTCCTGGTACTCCTGTGCTAAAAAGAGCGTTTTTGAGTACAGTTCCGAAAAAGTATATTTTGCCCTCAGACCAACATCTTCAATTTGCTTTCCTAATGAACCGCCAAATGGCTCTAAGACGGGGAACATAACCCGGCCATTAGATAAATTAATGGTCAAACCAGGTACAAAGTCAAATATTCCGTCCGGGGTTGGATCCCCCTGCGTATTTAATTTATCAACATTAAAAACCCTGAGTAATGGTCTCCCCGCCAGATTAGTTTCTGGTAAAAATCTTTTTAATCCTTTGCCCGGATCTTCATAAAAAATATCAAGGCGGAACTCATTCTGATCAATCTGAACGGCACCAATCGGATAGATATTTTTCATCATCAGATCCCACGTTGGTACATCTGTTGTTTGAGTGGTACTTTTCAACATTTTAACGAAGAGAACCGTCAAAGAAGAGTCAGGCTTTGTATTTTCCGAGTTATTGGCTAATTCTCCAACTTTGAAGGTCTTACCATTATAAGAATATTGATAAGCGACGCCCACAACCTGATCGGGCTGAACGTTTATATTTAGCGTAACAAAACCTAGTTCAGAATGAACATTATATTCACTTGGCCTAAGTTTTCTCGCACTAACTTTTTCAAAATCTCTGGATTGATTTAGTTTAAACTCTGACTGAAGGATAGAAACTGCATTATCTATCTGTCGAATTCTGGGATCACTAATCACCCGATTATACAAATTATTTGAGCTATTATCTGGTAAAGGCTTACCCGTTAAATCCTTAGGAGCGAAGGCTGTTTGTACAGGGACTGCTGTGGGATTAACTAAAATTTCAGGCTCGCCTAAATCGGCCAGCGCAACAATATCCCTTACGTTATCTACCTCATTTCTATCGTTAGTCAACCAAACCTCAATATTTTCAAGCTTAAATAAGCTACGAATTTGAGGTAAATTTTCAAGAGCGGGTTCAAAGGCGCTTCGATTGTAATGAGAAAGAAAAAAGTGCCTGTTTTCGTCGTATTGATCTGCACGAACCTCGAATTCCTGTACCTGACTTCCTCCTTGAGTTTGTATATTTTTTCTCTGTGAACGTTGCTGAGAGGCGATGGCAGTAAGGCGAAGATGACCAAATTGAAGTTCCGTTTTTAATCCGAAAAGACTTTCCGCCCCTTGAATCAGAGAACCTCTTAAAGGTAAACTTACATTTCCGGCTTCAATTTTTTTAACAATCTCGTCCTCATTAAACAAATCACTGTTATAATTTAGTTTAATAACCTGCTTATCTACATCAAAAGTCGCATTAGTATTATAATTGGTTGCCAGATTCAATTTATCCCCAATCTTACCCGTTATATTCATTTGAATATTCATATCGAAATCAAATAAGAGTTGTCTCCTACCCGCTTCGATAATAAAAGGATTTTCCATACTTTGATAGTCCATGCCAAAGGTAAGGTCAACGCCACCTTGCGGACGAATATCAATAGAATTACCACCAAAAAGCCTGTCAATAAGACTAGCTTTCACATCAACGGTAGATAAAGGGTTTAGGGAACCTACATTATTTTCAGTACCGATACCAGCTAATTGCCTGAAATATTTTTGATAATCTTCAACCTCTCTTTTTTTCAAATACTGATCAAATGACATATAGGATGGATATTGAAAATCATCCTCTCCAATTTTTTCCGTCATGATATATTTATTGGTAATCGGGTCATAAGTGACCTTTTTATCAATAATAGACGGATCTTTTAAATCAATAATATTTACAGGTTTTGCTATACTGAAATTGTCTTTACGTTCCTTAATAGCAGGTAAAGTATCTCTTGGAGCCTGGAGTTTTACAGGGGGTAAGAACCTTACTAAATAAGGGTTCGCTTTACCCCAAGAAGGCAAATTACCCCCAGAAAGATTTTGGAAAGTGATTACCCCTACAAATAAAACGAATAATACGATGGCTGAATATTTCATGTTAAACAAAGGAAAAGTCGTTAAGGTGCAAATTTCAGCCCCTTGTATTAATAAATAAATACCTCCAACTCATTGAGAAAGAAGCTTAAGCGCTTTTTTAATCAAATCTTCAACATTCTCCGTGGGGGACGAATCCTGTAATATTTGCTGTATGGCCTTTTGAACTAACCCACGGTTAAATCCTAAAGATACCAAAGCCGATAACGCTTCATCTCTAATTGTATTGTATGACGGGTTATTAGAAAATACTCCTTCCCCACTGTCTTTAACCATTTTATCTTTCAAATCTAAGATAATTCGTTTAGCTGTTTTGGGTCCAATTCCCTTTGCTTTTCTAAAAATTTCATCTTGTTCGCTTAAAATAGCTAATCTAATTTCGTCTGGTGAAATAGATGATAATAATACTTGAGCCGTAGTAGGTCCTACCCCGCTAACACTGATTAATAATCGAAAAAGCGTTCGTTCTTTATCTTCAGAAAATCCATACAGCGTATGACTATCTTCTTTTATAAATTGGTGTGTTAATAAAAATATGGTGGACGTATCCGGTAATTGGGAATAGGTGTGTAAACTAATAAAAACCTGGTATCCAACCCCTCCTGCTTCTAAAACAACAAAAGTGGGACATTTAAAAGTCATTGTACCTCTAAGGTGAGTAATCATGGTATAATTTTGATAAACAGATGCAAAGGTAAAAAAACAATCTCTATGTAAAAGAATTTCCTACAAAGCATATCTTTACATTTCAATTTAAAAAATGAAAAATACTAAAATTAATATTCTTCTTCTGGGAAGTGGTGGACGTGAGCATGCTTTGGCGTGGAAGATTAGTAAAAGTGAACGATGCCAACAATTATTTATTGCTCCTGGAAATGCCGGAACACGTTTACACGGAACCAATATTTTTCTAAATCTTTCCGACCTTGATGCTATCCGTGCACTGGTTATTAAAGAAGATATAAAGATGGTCATCGTTGGACCCGAGGAACCTTTAGTAAATGGTATTGTAGATTTTTTTGAATCTGATAGCGCGCTGTCTCACGTTTTAGTGGTAGGTCCCTCCGCAAAAGGTGCACAATTGGAAGGGAGTAAAGCTTTTGCTAAAATATTCATGGCGGAACAATCCATACCCACCGCGGCTTATAAGTCCTTTACCCCTGAAACGCTCAACGAAGGACTTCGTTTTATTTCTGAAACCGTGGGTCCTTACGTGCTAAAAGCAGACGGTTTGGCGGCTGGAAAAGGGGTTGTTATTTTGACCGATGCAGAAGAAGCGAAGGTGGAATTAACCGCTATGCTGGGCGGAAAATTTGGAGCAGCATCCTCTTGTGTGGTCATCGAACAATTCTTAGATGGGATAGAATTTTCTGTGTTTGTCCTTACAGACGGCGTTAAATATGTCCTTTTTCCGGAAGCCAAAGACTACAAAAAAGTGGGGGAAGGAGATGTCGGATTGAATACAGGCGGCATGGGTGCCATTTCTCCCGTTCCTTTTTTTGATATGCCCATGATTCAAAAAGTGACTTCACGCATCATTGAACCTACCCTTAAAGGCCTTCAAAAAAACAATATTTCTTATAAAGGATTTATTTTTTTCGGTCTTATTTCAGTAGCTGGCGAACCCTTTGTTATTGAATATAATTGCCGCTTGGGAGACCCGGAAACGGAAGCTATTATCCCACGACTAACCTCAGATATTGTCTCCCTTTTTTATGATTTACACGAACAAAAATTAGGAGAAAATCCCATAGAAATAGATCCCCGGTTTGCTGCTACAACTATGCTGGTATCAGGTGGGTATCCTGGAAATTATGAAAGTAATTTACCAATAACTCTCCCCGGTGAAATAACAGAATCCTTTGTTTTTCACGCAGGCACCTGTCTGGATGACCAGGGCGGCATTGTCACTAAAGGCGGCAGAGTTTTAGCTATAACTTCCCTTGACGCTGATAAAAGTAAAGCCGAAGAAAAAAGTAGATTGATTGCAGATAAAATTTATTTTAAAAATAAGTATTACCGAAAAGATATTGGATTTGATTTATGATTATTTTCAAACAATCTTTTATTTAATAATTCGTTACCCTATGTAATTTGTTTTCGTTTTTAACAAGTCAGATATATTTTTTAGTTTTGTTTTTTCAAAAAAGAAAAATTATCACTTAAACTATACATTACTATGTATTTCCATAAAATCAATTTTCTCTCTGTTTTATTTTTATTCTTATTTTCAGGTATTGCATGCGCTCAAAATGAAGAAGAGGTATTATTTACTGTAAATAATACGCCTGTTACCGTCGGTGAATTCAAATACATTTACGCCAAAACTAATGGAGCCAATGCAAATTTCACCAAAGCCTCCTTACAGGAATATCTGGATTTATACACCAAATTTAAATTAAAAGTAGAAGAAGCAAAGGCACAAAAAATTGGTAATTTACCTGATATAAAAGAGGAACTACTCGGTTACCGAAGACAACTTTCTGATGCATATATACTGAATAAAGAAGTGACAGGAAGGCTGGTTAGAGAGCTTTATGACCGTTCTTTAGAAGATATTGATATTAGTCATATTTTATACACAATCTCCGACAGCGCACCTAAAGATGACTCCTTAAGTGCCAACAGGTTTTTGATGGATCTTTATGCAAAATTGAAAAATGGTGCTGATTTTGAAGAATTTGCAAGGAATTACAGTTTGGACAGGTCCTCGAAGACCAATAGTGGCCATATCGGATTTATTAACGTTCCCTTTCCCAATGGGTTTTACGACCTGGAAACAGCCGCTTATTCAATGGCGCCTGGGGACATTTCATTGCCTATTTATACACCCGCAGGTCTTCACCTATTAAAGGTGAATGCGAGACGTCCGGCCCGCGGCGAAATAGAAGGAGCCCATATTTTGATAAGAAAATCAGGGGAAGGTGAAAATCCTTTTACTCCTAAAAATAAAATAGACAGTATTTACGCTCTTTTAAACTCGGGTTCAAGTTTTGAAACGCTGGCAACAACCTTTTCAGAAGATGACAAAACGGCAAGTAAAGGTGGATATATAGGCGTTTTCGGAATTAATAAGTTCGAGCAAGCCTTTGAAGATGCGATTTATAAACTTGAAAAAGATGGAGAATATAGTCAGCCCGTGCAAACCAATTTAGGCTGGCATATCATTAAACGTATTTCCAGAAAAGCCATCCCAAATTTTGAAACCTCAAAATCAAATTTAGAGGCAGCTGTTCGTCAGGATTCACGCTATGCTTTTGCTAAAGAAAATATGTTTAATCAGATTCGATTAAATGCCGGTTTTGTTGAAAATAAAGGAGCACTCGATAAGTTAGTTCCTTTTGTAAACGATACATTCTATACTTTCCGTTGGAAAATACCCGCTCAATTACCAGCGGAGAATTTATTTACTTTGGCAAACCAGACTTATACCTTATTAGATTTTGCTCAGTATCTTGAAAAATCTGCCCGATTACGCTTCAGATTGAACCAGCAAGATCCAGTTCCTTCCATGTTGACAAAATTATATGAAGACTATTTAGAGAACGAAACATTAAAACTGGAGGAGAGTCAGTTAGAAAAAAAATATCCTGAATTCAGACACCTTTTAAGAGAATATGAGGAGGGTATTTTACTATTCGAAGTAACCAGACAAACCGTTTGGGATAAAGCAAGTCAGGATTCTCTCGGTTTGGCTAACTTTTATAAGCTGGTCCAAGGAAAATACACCTGGAACGAAAGAGCGTTGACAACCCGCTACACATTGAAAGCTTCAGCAAAAGAGCAAATTGCTCAAATTCGCGATTTCGCAAAAACACATAAAAAGAATGAGGTGCTCATTCGTTTTAATAAAGACGATAACCAGATACTTAGTGCTGAAGAGGTTACCATAGAGAAAGGAAAATCTATCGAAGCGGGTCAATTGGGTACGCAATGGAAGTCTGGCATTGTAACCAATGCCGCACTGAATGCCTCATCAACCGATATGGAATTTTATAAAATTGAAAAGATTTTACCGGTTAGTACTAAAGCACTCGATGAGTCGAAAGGCTATATCATAGCAGATTATCAAGATTTTCTTGAAAAAGAATGGGTAGATAGTCTAAGAAAAAAATATGCTGTTCAGATTTCAAAAGCCGCTTTTGAAAGCCTTATTAAACAATGATTTATTTAGTCAAATTTTTATTGGTTTGTCTTGTTTTTTTTGGATATTCATGTAGCGAGGATATTCAAACCAAAAATGGTAACTTTCTACTGGCACGCGTTTATAACAAATCTTTGTATATTAAAGATTTAGAAGGGATGTTTCCTCCGGGAACTTCCGCTTATGACAGCTCTCTCATTACCAATGCCTATACCCAACGCTGGGTTAGAGAAGCTGTTTTACTGTATGAAGCTGAAAATAATCTTCCTAAAGATTTAAACATTGACAGGCTGGTGCGTGATTACAGATCTTCCTTAGTTCGCAATAATTATGAACAGGTTCTATTGGAGCAGTTGATGGAAACTGAAATATCTACACCAGAACTTGCTAACTTTTATGATAAAAATAAGATTCAATATCAATTGGATAACCCTATCGTAAAAGCAAACGTTGTCGTTGTCCCAAAGATTATTTCCGTAAGAGATAGTTTAAAATA
>JAJTER010000036.1 GCA_021299835.1 Saprospiraceae bacterium
TTTCTCACTAAAAAATGATATTATGAAAAGCTTAGTTTTTTTGTTAAAAGGATTATTTATCCCAATGCTATTTTTATTGCCTTTGACTTTGCCGGCACAAACGCGCGGTATAGTTTGGGAATACCAGATTGTTACTGCAGTAGAAAGTGTTATTCCTGGTGGTCTTGGAAGATCAAGGCTTTTGTTAAGTGATGATGGTGGAGTGTTGGAAGAGTACAAAATGGAAAACTTTTTCAGCTTATTGGGCATCAATTTTAAAAATATTAAGTCAAATGACCTTCTTGTTGTTCAAAAATTTAATGAATTAGGTGAAGAAGGATGGGAATTAGCCAATACCGTTTCCGGGGTTTACAGTAAAAGTGATGTGAGTGTGACAGATTCAAAGACAGGCGTTGGAGCATCTTCCAGCGGTGAGGGTATTTTTATAACAAGATATATTTTCAGGAGGCAAAAAAGCAGATAATCATGCATCCAAAATACTACTTTTGTTGTTTAAATGGATATAAAATAAATCAGCAATGAGAAAATCAATCTTATTATTTTTCATGGCATTAGGGTTAAAAAGCTCTTTGTTTGCCCAGTTTACCTTGCCTCAGTTGCCTTATGCCTATAATGCACTAGAGCAGGCCATCGATGCTCAAACTATGGAAATACATCATAGTAAGCACCATGCAGCCTATATTAATAATCTTAATAATGCTGTAAAAGGTACTCCGACGGCTGAAATGGCCATAGAGGATGTCGTAAAAAATATTTCTAAGCATTCCATGGCCATTAGAAATAACGGTGGAGGGCACTTCAATCATTCCCTTTTTTGGAGTATCCTAACGAGTGAAAAAAACACAATGCCTAATGCGGGTCTCCAAAAAGCCATTGAAAAGCAATTTACCTCTGTAGATAGTCTCAAAAAATTAATGAATATGGCAGCGGCAACCCGTTTTGGGTCGGGTTGGGCCTGGCTTATTGTTACTCCTGATAATAAACTGGCTGTTTGTTCTACGCCAAACCAAGATAATCCTTTGATGGATATTGCTGAAGTAAAAGGTACTCCTATTTTAGGTATTGATGTTTGGGAACATGCGTATTACCTGAAATATCAAAATAAACGCCCCGATTATCTGGCCGCTATTTGGACGGTTATCAATTGGACCGAGGTGAGCAAAAGATACGATGCAGCTATGCCTCCTAAAAAAAGTATTTGGGAGCAATGGCCTGCCTTGAATACTTTCCATGGTGTGATGGCCAGTACTTTTCATCCAAGCGAAGAGGGTAATTTAAAGCCCATTAAAGCAAGAAGTACTGAAATGGTTACTAAAGCCGAAGCACTGAATGCTCAGGCTTATCCTGATGATTATGCTACGCCCGCTATAAAAGATGCCGTAACAAGACTCATTTCCGGGAGTAAAGAATTAGATGTCCTGGTTAAGAAAAAGGCTAAAGATGCTGTTTTAACACAAAAATTAACGGCACTCCATGATGTTTTTCATGAAATTGTCGGTCTTTGTAAGGACAGCCACTAATAAATAATCAAATCTTCTTATAAAAAAAGAGGCTGTCTATAAAGATTGCCTCTTTTTTTATCGACATGTGACCCCAAGGGGTCAGGCAAATACAAATGACCCCAGAGGGGTCACACGTTTATTGATTTATTGATTAATAAATAATGCCATTGGTATCAGAAAGTTGGATAATAACATTATCCTTATGTTTCAACCTAAAGGTATTTACCAGATGTAAAATGAGATCGACATCAGCCTGTTGGTTTCTAATTATTGGTAAGGTGGATAAATCGCCCGAATTATCCCTAAATTTTATTATTTCATTTTGAACAGAAAAATATCCGTACTCACCGTCGTCTAAAAGATTATTTCTTGTTAACTTTTTAAAATCCTCGATGAACACTCTGGCGGTTGCTGCATATTCAGGTTTGTAAGAAATAGTGCCCCAAATGGTCCCAATGGGTATTTGTTTTAATTCTTTTTGAATTAATGATATGCCGTGGGTACTTTCAAGAATCAATTGATAAGTACCTTTTGAAATGAAAAGTTTTCCTGGATTACGGATAATACGCTGAATATTTATGTCTATAGGCCAGGAACCTTCAGAAAGATTTTGCGCGGTCTCGGAACCTTTAGCTATGGCAGCGTTACCAATACAAGTACTATTTTTTGTTATACCATCAATATTGAGCGTAAGGAGAGAAGGACTTTGTTGCCAGGAAGTTTTTACTGTGTAATTTCCACAGGGTTGATTATTTATAGTACTCACCTCAAATTGTAGGAGACGACCTGTTTTAGAAAATTTTTCAACATAACCTATTACAAATTCCCTTTCAATATTTGCAACAATGATGGTAGGTTCTAAAACTTCCTTTTTACAGGTCGTCAATCCTGAAATGATAATAAATAACAATATAATTCTATGGTGCATATTCATTTTTGTTTTAACTAAACGTCATGAATGTCAAAATGCTGCCCGATAAAAATACATATTTATTAAAATTTAACCGTTGGTGACTTAAAGTCCCTAAGCTTGCTTATTTTTGTATTTGATTTTGAATAGCTGAATTTATTTAAACAACAATATGAAATTTATTAGAAACTTTTGTGTAATTGCTCATATCGATCACGGAAAAAGTACGTTGTCTGACAGATTAATGGATTTTACACATACCATTGATAAACGGCAGATGAAAGACCAGGCGCTGGACAGTATGGATCTTGAAAGAGAGAGAGGCATTACCATAAAAAGCCATGCCGTTCAGATGTATTATCCTCATGACGATGGTAATAGGTATACTTTTAATCTTATTGATACGCCAGGACACGTTGATTTTTCCTATGAGGTTTCTCGTTCTATTGCTGCTTGTGAGGGTGCTTTACTCCTTATTGACGCTACACAGGGCATTCAGGCTCAGACTATTTCAAATCTTTATTTAGCCATTGAGCACGATCTGGAAATTATTCCTGTCCTAAATAAGGTGGATATGGAAAATGCCAATATTGAAGAAGTATCTGACCAGATAATTGACCTGATTGGTTGCAAAAAAGAGGATATTATCCTGGCGAGCGGAAAAACGGGTATTGGTGTTCCTGATATTATGAAAGCGGTGGTGGATAGAATTCCCTGCCCTAAAGGTAATTCTGATGAGCCGTTACAAGCACTGATTTTCGATTCAGTTTTTAACTCCTTTCGTGGGGTGATTGCCTATTTTAGAATTATGAATGGTACCTTGAAAAAGGGGGATAAAATCAGGTTTTTTTATGGTTCAAGGGAATATTTAGCTGATGAAATAGGCATCTTACAAATAAATCAGATGCCCAGGGATGTACTGAAAACAGGTGATGTAGGTTACGTAATTACAGGTATAAAAGAGTCTAAAGAAATTAAAGTTGGAGATACTATTACTCATGTTGACAGGCCTTGTAATGAGGCTATTCATGGATTCGAGGAGGTCAAACCAATGGTCTTCGCGGGTATTTTCCCTATCGATAATGATGATTTTGAAGATTTAAGAGATAGTCTTGAAAAATTACAGCTAAATGATGCTTCCCTGGTTTTTGAAGCAGAAACTTCCCAGGCGCTGGGTTTTGGATTTCGTTGTGGATTCCTCGGTATGCTTCACCTGGAAATTATCCAGGAGCGTTTATCAAGAGAGTTCAATATGGAGGTGATCACCACCGTTCCTAACGTTTCCTATACCGTTACTACCACCAATAATGAAAAAGCGGTCGTTCGTACTCCCTCTGATTTACCGGATCCCTCAAGGATAAGTAGCGTGGAAGAGCCTTATATTAGAGCGCAGATTATTACTAAGCCGGACTATATTGGCTCAATCATGAGCCTTTGTCTTGACAAAAGAGGTATTCTATCCAGACAGGTTTATCTGACGCCTTATAGAGTTGAATTGAGTTTTGAACTTCCTTTAGCTGAAATTGTATTTGATTTTTATGATAGACTCAAATCTATTTCAAGAGGTTATGCTTCTTTCGATTATGCGTTAATTGATTACCGGGCTTCTGATTTGATTAAATTAGACATAAAATTAAATGGCGAAAATGTGGATGCCCTAACCGCATTGGTTCACAGGGATAAAGCGGATTATATAGGCAGGAAAATTTGTAAGCGCCTTAAGGATTTACTTCCAAAACAACAGTTTGTAATAGCTATTCAGGCAGCTATTGGTGCTAAAGTTATTGCAAGGGAAACTATTTCCGCTCTTCGAAAAGACGTTACAGCCAAATGCTATGGTGGAGATATTTCAAGGAAAAGAAAACTTCTGGAGAAGCAGAAAGAGGGTAAAAAGAAGATGAGACAAATTGGTTCAGTAGATGTTCCTCAAAAGGCCTTTCTTGAAGTATTGAAGTTAGGTAATGATTGATTTTTATGAAAATTATGTCCATTATATTGAGGGTGTGATGCAAACAATAAGGTAGGCGGAAAAAATTAGGCATTCGTTTTTTTTACCTTGTTGTTTGTATTTGTCCTGTTTTTCTTCATAAGCTAAGGTTCAACACACCTCGTCCTAATGTATAAATATTTTATTATCCTCTTCTTGTTGTGTCTCTCTTTTTCTTGTACAAATGATATACCCAATGAAAAGGCTGTTTTAAAAGAAAAGGTTGTTTCCTTTGAACGAATCTCATGGAAAAATCTTGATAGTTTGAAAATAGCATACTATTATGACGCAGACTATGGAGACTATTTGGGAAAACCTACTTTTTCTAAGGAATCTATGGTGTGGAATGGTAAAAATGTTATTATTGAAGGGTACTGGATTCCTGTGTCTGAAATAGGCGATAGTACCGTTTCAGTCTTGTCAGCGCTACCTTATGCTCAATGCTTTTTTTGCAGTGGGGCGGGCATAGAAACTGTTATGCAAATAAAAGCGGAAGGAAGTATTAAAAGAATGGAAACCGATGAAAAGGTTTCGTTAAAAGGTAAGTTATTTCTTAATAGCGATAACCCAATGGAACTATATTATCAATTGGTGAATGCCTCCTTACATTAAAAAACCGCCACTAAACTTAATTAATGACGGTTTTTTGTTTTTTCAAGCCGGAAGTAAATTAGAAACGACGTGATGAACGCTGAAAAGAATTCATCGTCGCTATAATAGTACCTCCCAAAGCAAAAGAAGCAAAAGCTGTGTAAATAATTAACATGACCTTTAGTTTTAATCGTTAATGATTGCGGATATCCGCGTTCTAAGGAGTCATGTTCATTGGGATCAAAAATAGCAACTGTAAAAAGCGACTTTTCGCCTTCTCTAGTGCTTTACTATGGCAATAATAATTAAAATATTTATAAACGAAAAACTTTTCACAAAAAAAATCTGCTAAAATTTATTTTTTTTTATTTAAAAGAAGATTTAAGAATTAGTTCAGTTGATTTTTCTTTGTGAAGGCGGAATTTTGGAGTTTCACCCAATACCTAAACTTATTTTCAAGCAATACTACCTGATTTTTCCAATCGGGATTGATTTCAAGCAGGGCGGCTATTTTTGCACATTCGATAGGGGAGGCAATACCAAGGAGGTATTTCTTTAGTAAACCTGATTTAAAAAATTGATCCTTCTGCATTTCATTAAACTTTGAAAAAATAATCAGACGATTTCTATTAAAGTTACCTCAGGTAATATACCGACCCGACCAGGATAGCCCAAATGCCCTAAACCACGATTAACATATAGCATTTGATTTCCCTTTTTATATAGACCTGCCCATTGTTTGTAAACATATTGTATTGGGCTCCATTGAATTATGCCAGGTATTTCAACGCCAAACTGAAAACCATGAGTATGACCCGAGAAAGTGATGGCAATTTCCTTAAACTCAGTAACCACCTCATGAGACCAATGGGAGGGGTCATGTGATAAAAGTAACTTCAAATCTGTTTTTTCAACACCCGCAAAAGATTCTTTTAATTTTCCATATTTAGGAAATCTCATGTGCGTTGAATAATTCTCAACACCAATAATTCCAACGCTTTTACCATTAATTTCAACGACACTATGCTCATTTGTTAGCAGTGACCAACCCATCTCTTTATGGTACAGCTTTAATTGATCTAAATTAGCTTGTTTCTTTTCTGAACTTTCCCATTGGACATAATCACCGTAATCGTGATTTCCTAATATTGAAAATACGCCATATTTTGCTTTTATATTCTTTAAAATAGGGAGTAGTGGAACGACCTCGTCTGCTGTATTGTTTACTAAATCTCCTGTAAAAAATACCAGGTCGGCATTTTGTGCATTGATGATATCCACCGCCTTATTCACCTCATCGGGGTACAAAAAGCTACCGGAATGAATGTCAGATATTTGAATGATTTTTAAGCCCAAGAGTTGTTCAGGTATACCCGCTATGTTAACTTGAGTCTTTCGAAGTTGGAAGCGATAAGCATTTCTAAATATTCCGTAAGTTAAGCTGATTAAAGGTATTGCACCTATAAATAGGCCAAATTGGCTTAAAAACCTTGATCTAGACGGATTAAATGACTCGCTGGGCTTAAAATAATCGAAAACCCATTGAAAACCTCTGAAAATATCATCTATAAATAGAAAGGGCAGAACGAGGAATTTCGAGAAATAAGTTATAAAAACTAAGGATCTTAATATGGTTAAAGCTACTTTATCCCACTCCGACAGCAAGCCAGCAGTGTAGGCCATAGTAAAGGAAATCATGATAATATTCAAACTAAAAAAAATGACCTTTGACCATGTCCTTGCCGACAAGGAATAGTTGGCAAAAACTACTTTTAATGCCTGATAAGCATACAGATCGATGGATATTAATAAAAGGACTAAAAAAAGGGTACGCATTATTTATTTATTAGCCTAAGCATAACACAACAAGCGGTGTAATGGTTTATTTAATTTAAAATGAATTAACTTTGCCCCTGATTACTCAATATTCAAGCATTAAAAATGTCTCTGAACGTGTTTTATTTTATTTTTTTATTCTTATCACTTATACCATTTCAGCTGAGAGCACAATGGTCTAAAACAGTTCATCAGTCCATTGTATTTCCAGATACGATAACTCGATTTTCTATTCAATCCCATACGTCTTTTGATACTGTTTTTTGGATAGGCTCAGATATCATTTTGGAGACAAATGTATCCATGTCAGGGGCAAAGGAATCTGTATTCGAATACTTTATTGTTTCGGATCGTTACAAATGGAAACTTGTTCATGACAGTATCTGGGCCTTAAAACCTGTTTATCCAAAGTTGAATAAGCTCCAGGATATTACAGAACAAGTAAAAATAAAGATGTATATTCCTGAATATTTCCAACATTCACTGGATTCTATTTTTGTTAGAAATCCTTTAAAAGATTAATCAGCGAGTTTTTAGACGGACAATATGACTAAAGACATAGAAATTGGAATTTTGCCTGACTTTGCCTCTAATCAAGAAGCAATTAAAACAACTATTAGCCAAACTTTAGGTATTGATGAAACAGATTTTACTTTTAAAATAGTGAGACGATCTGTTGATGCAAGAGGTAAAACACCGCTTATTCGGCTAAAATGCCAGGTTTTTATTTCTGTGCTTCCTCCGGAGGAATTGGTATTTGACCCACATTGGCAATGGGTGGGAGGTAAAAAAAAGGTCATCATCGTGGGTGCCGGACCCGCTGGCTATTTTGCTGCTTTACAATGCCTTACATTAGGGTTGTTGCCCATAGTCATTGACAGAGGTAAAGATGTAAGGGCGCGACGTCGCGATTTAAAAGCCATACAGCAAAATGGTCTGGTAGATCCTGATTCAAATTATTGTTTTGGTGAAGGGGGGGCAGGCACCTATTCGGACGGTAAGCTATATACCCGATCACATAAAAGGGGCTCCATTGAAAATGTTTTGCAAATATTGGTTAAACATGGCGCAAATCCGGATATTCTTGTTGACGCTCATCCACATATTGGTTCCAATAAGTTACCCCAGATCGTTACTAATCTAAGAAACACCATTCTGGCCTTCGGAGGAGAGGTGCATTTTGAGGAAAAAGTCGTCGATTTTGTAAAAAAGGGAAATAGGTTGACTGGCGTTATCACGCAAAATGAAAAAAAATGGGAAGGTGACGCTGTTATTTTAGCTACTGGACATTCGGCGCGTGATATTTATTATTTGTTAGCTAAGCTTGGTATTTTAATTGAACAAAAACCTTTTGCTTTGGGCGTAAGAATAGAACATCCACAGCCGTTAATTGATAAAATTCAATATGGGAAGGAAAATCGACCCGACGCTTTGCCCGCCTCTAGTTATAAACTGGTTACTCAGGTTGAAAATCGCGGGGTTTTTTCCTTCTGTATGTGTCCGGGTGGCCTCATTGTTCCTGCTTCAACTTCCCCCGGTGAAATAGTCGTCAACGGTATGTCTATGTCCAGGAGGGATTCACCATTTGCCAACGCAGGTACTGTTGTTTCTATTGAAATGGATGACCTGAAAGCTTATCAGGATAAGGGTGTTTTTGCTGGTCTCGCTTTTCAACAAGACGTGGAACAGAATATGTTTAGTGTAACAAATGGTACTCAAAAGGCACCTGCTCAGAGACTTACCGATTTTGTAAATGGTAAGTTAAGTCAGTCACTTCCTAAAAGTAGTTACATACCTGGGCTTACGCCTGCCTATTTACATTCTTTATTACCCGATTTTGTGTACAAAAGATTAAAGAAAGGAGTGCAGGATTTTGCTAAAAAAATGAATGGATATTACACGTCGGAAGCGGTCGTTGTCGGTATTGAGAGTCGAACTAGTTCTCCCGTTAGAATTCCAAGGGATAATCAGACACTAATGCATACTGAATGCATAGGTTTGTTTCCAAGTGGAGAAGGAGCAGGGTATGCAGGTGGAATTTTATCGGCAGCTATGGACGGGCAGAATGTGGCCCGTGCCGTATTTAATTTTTTAAATGAAAACTAATTATAATGAAAGATATTTTTGATTTATTGGGACGAATTTTTATTTCCTTTATCTTCTTTTTTGAGGCTTATGATGCTTTATTTTTTTTCAAGGATACAAAAAATCAGATGACAGAATATGGTCTTTTGTGGCAACAGGACTTCTTGCTTTATTTGTCTATTTTTGTTCTCATTTTGGGCAGCCTTTTAATCCTGTTGGGTTATAGACCGTCTTTCGGAGCCATTCTTATACTTTTGTATTGGTTGCCAATGACTTTTATTGTCTTTCCGTTTTGGGAAGTAGAAAATGAGCTGAGAAGAGAAGTATCAGTGCATTTTATGAAGAATATGGCTATTTCCGGAGGCTTGTTCCTCGTTTTGGTAAATGGTGCAGGAAGGTGGAGTATGCGCAGACTCTTTGCAACAAGTTATGTTCGCTAAATAAAGTTGGCTATTTTTTAAAACTCAAAATATGAAAAGGTGATTCAAGCAGTTATTGTTGAAGATGAGCTGAACAGTCGCAATAATCTAAAGAATTTATTGGCTCAGTACGCAAAGGATATTGAGATTGTAGGTGAAGCTGAAAGTATTGACGACGCCGTAATTACTTTTAAAGGTCTTTCAAAACAACCCGATGTAGCTTTCTTAGATATTAATCTTTCCGATGGATTGGTTTTTAGTTTACTGAATAAACTCAGACCCTTCCAATTCGAAATTATTTTTGTCACCGCATTCGAAGAATATGCAGTGAAAGCTTGTGAATATAGCTCTATCGGTTATATATTAAAACCAATAGATCCTGATGCGTTAAAAGAAGCAATAGATCGGATTCCTAAGAATGGAAAAAATCAGATTGAAAAAAGACTGGAGATTTTTAATAGCCATTATAATAATCCTAATGTTTTTTCGAAAATGAGTATCGCCGCCGTTGATGGTATTTATTTTGTCAATATCACAGATATTATCCGATTTGAAGCAGAAGATAATTATACCCATATTTTCTTACAAACAGGGGAGAAGATAACAGCGTCAAAAACCATCAAAGCCTACGAGGAATTATTAGCTTCTTATAATTTCTATAGAGTGCACAAAAGACATGTTATAAACCTTAATTGTATGAAAAAATACCTGAAGGGCGATGGGAATATTGTTATTATGGAAGATGATACCCATATTGAGGTTTCAAGAAGGAGAAGGGCGTCATTTCTTGAAAAATTAAGAGACTTGCAGGAAGGTAACTAAAATGTAATGCATTTTTTTGAAATATTGTTTTTTTTCATTATTTTTGCAATACTACATTTTAATTTTTATAAACTATGAGAAAAAAAGAACTAAAATTAGAGGAGCTTCAAAAAAAATTAAAGGTCGTGAAAAATCAGGATCTTAAAAAAGTGACGGGCGGCAAACAATCTGGCGGCTCGTGGAATAACGGTTGTGGAGGTATCATTCCCCTATGATTTTATTCTAACTTTATTCAAAGGGCTGTAATTAATTTTAATTACAGCCCTTTTTATTTACCTTTTAATTGCAGAAAATGGATCATTCGCTCTTACATCTGCCTTCAAGTGATAAGATCATTTCGTCCATCACTCAATGCAGAAACCTGGAGGAAAAGTACGGTTTACTAGATAAGCTTTTATCTCAATTGGTATATACTGATGTTAATCAGGCGGTTAAGTATGTTGAAAAATTAAAAAAAATTAATAGTTTTGAACTGGAGTCAAAAGTCAGCCTTTCTTATTATTGGTATAAAGCATTGATAGATAATCAGCTATATCAATATAAAAAAGCTTACGATAATTTTTTAAAAGCTGTTAAACTGTCCGAAGAAAGTACTAATCTTCAGGTAAAGGCAGCTTTATTCATTGACCTGGCGGGTACTTCCATTAATTTACATAAAATGGATGAGGCTGAGCTGCTACTTGAAAAGGCAAAAAAATATCTGAAGAAAAATCCCTCGCCCGTCTTAAACGCGAGAATAGTTAGTAGAGAGGCTTTTGTTCAATTGCACTATGCCAACTATCCCCGAGCCATTGAAGGCTTTTTAAAGGCCGAAAAAATCATTAGAAATCTGTCAAATAATGAAATAACCCATAAAGATTTATTCTTCCTGCAAATTATTCAAGCTGGCCTGGGCAATCTGTATGAAATAATTGGCGACGCCGATAAAAGCATTGCTGCCTATCAAAATGCCATTGAACTGGCAGAATTATCAGATATTAAAACACGATTATCCTGGTTATGTCTTTTTGTAGGCAAAGGTTATCTGGTACTTTCAAATCTGGAGCGCGCCACTTTGTTTTTTCAAAAAGTACTTCACATTGAAAATGATGATAACGCTTTTTCCCGGGCCAGCGCTTATGCTAATCTTGGCTACGTTCATCTTTTACAAAATGATTTTCAGGAGGCTCAACTTCTTTTAAATAAAGCGGAGGAGCTCTTTACTAATATTGGGGAGAAAGATTCTGAAAATTTGGTTTCCATTGAAATATGGCGCGCGCAAATGGCTATGAAAAGCAATGATCTTAAAAAAGCAGAATTTTATTTTCTTCATGCTTATAAAATGGCCTCAAAATCGGCTAATATTAAAAGGTTATCTTTTATTTGTAAAGAATTGGCGACTTATTATGCAGATAATGAGCAATTTAAATTAGCCTACACTTATGAGAAGCTGCATGCCGATTTATCTGCCAAATACGTGGAGGAACTCAATCAGCACAAAATATGGGAGTTAGAGGCTAAATATGATTTTGAACGAAGAAAGCAAGAAGCTGAATTACTTATTTTACAAGCTAATAGATTGCAGTTGAAAGCTTTACGTGCGCAAATGAACCCTCATTTTCTTTATAATGCCTTAAATAGCATTCAAAATTATATTACCTCAAATGATATGACTCATGCGGCAAAATATTTAGCCAAATTCGCAAAGTTGATGAGGCAAAGTCTTGAATACTCCGATGTTGAGGTCATCAGCCTGGAAAAGGAAATAGCCTTTTTAGAGAATTATCTTTTCATTAATGAAAAATTGAGATTTGCAGATAGAATGTCTTATCGGATAAAAGTGGATGATGATATTGAAGAAGATTTGATAGGCGTACCCGCAATGATTGTCCAGCCTTATCTTGAAAATGCTATTGAACATGGACTCAGATCTAAAAAAGATGGCATTTTAGCCGTTCAATTTCTATCTTTTAATGAACAATGTATTTTGTGTATTATTGAAGATAATGGTGTTGGAAGAGATAAGGCTATGGCGTTACAAAGAGAAAATTTCAAATATCAACACCATAAGTCAAAGGGTACCTTGATTACAGAACAAAGACTTCGGCTACTCCACAAATCTTTAGGCGCTCAACCCGCGGTAAAAATAATAGATTTGAAAGACCCACTGACCGGTGAAGCCACAGGAACAAGGGTAGAGGTGCTTATTCCCATAATGGAACTGGACAGGTAGTGTTTTTTATTTTTTTGCATCTTTTATTAGATAAATGAATCATACCTTTCCCCGCTCATTTGATACCGTTTAGTAATTAGATAGTGATAATTGTGCTAACTCGAGCATTCTGGAGAAGTAAAGAAAAAAAGTATATATTAAAATGATTACTTTTGAGCTGTAGTTTTCTCATAGTATTTAATAGCTCCTGTGTGCATCGGTCTCCCCCGAACAGGAGCTATCTTTTTGAATAGCTCATAATTTCAAAAGTAGTTTCTATTCTATTCCCATCTTCATCCATGGCCATCAAAAGGTGTCTTCCTATGCCTGGGTTCATTATCATTTGATGGTAAATGCGTGTTTTACCAATAAATACCCCATCTATATGCCAGTAAACTGTTTTTTCCGGACGTCGGTGTGCGAGTTGAAATACTGTTTTTGAGACAGAACCATCCAAATTCTTAGGAATTTTTATTTGTGTAAACTCCCTTGGGTAAATCCATTCCATGGTTTCATTTTCATCAAAAGGAGTATTATTCTGAAGGCATAATGGGTGCCAGTTTGGTAGTGGATGATAATCGGGATTATTTTTCCGGAAATAGAAGGCCTCCAAAGGAGGTAAAACTAATCGGTTTTCAGGTTTTCCAGGTTCATTTTCCAGGCAATTAACATGCACTAGATATTGTTGATCGCTGGTTAAATAAACCTTTTTATGAAAGGGACAAACCTCACTTGTTTTAATGGTTTTAGGAGCAAGGATAGTTTCTTGTGGGCAAAAAGGGCCCGCTAACCAACCAGAGGATTTACATATATCTACCGAATGTAAATGGGCATTGGGTACGGGGAAAAGTTTGCCTTTTTCAGGTAACTCGTTAAACAGTGAAAAAAGCAAAGGTGCAGCGACTTTTATCCCTGTAAGGCCAGGTTTTCCTTCTCCGCTCGCATTTCCAACCCAAACGCCTACACAATAGGAGGTAGAAGTACCGATGGCCCAGGCATCGCGAAAACCAAAACTGGTACCAGTTTTCCAGGCAATAGGCTGATTGCCGGAGAATTGCTGCCAGTTTCCATCTTCATCTGGTCGCTTTAAGGCAATCATGGCCTGCCAGGTGCTATATATGGCACCTGGTTGAATGACGGGAGCTTGTCTGTCGGTCAAAGCCATTGCTTTATTTTTAGTATTTACATACCATGGCGAATGCCAGTTATAGTATTTTTCCGTTTCATTTCCAGGGGTGTAAAACAGAAGAGATCGGGCCATAGAACTGTAAATGCCACATAGATCCCATAAATTAACTTCTGCCCCACCCAAAATCAAAGACAAGCCATAATGGTCGGCGGAAAATGGTAAGGAATGAATCCCCATTTTTTTTAATTGGTTATGGAATCGCCTGACATCGTATTTTTTAAGTAACTGTACGAAAGGGATATTTAAAGATTTTATAAGTGCTTGGTCAGCGGCAACTAATCCACTATAAGATTGATCAAAATTCGCTGGTCTGTAGCCACGATAACTCAAAGGGACATCGCTTAACCAGGAGGTTGGTAGAATGAGACCTTCCTGAAGGCTTAAAGCATAAAGAAAGGGTTTCAAAATGCTTCCACTGCTTCGATTGGCCATAATTAAATCGACCTGCCTGCCATGACTCGATGCTTCATTTGGTGAATTTCCAAGATAGGCAAGGACTTTTCCACTGGAAACCTCAAGAACCAGAATAGCGGCATTTTCAATACCATTAGCTGACAATTGATGTTGATATTGCTGGAGTCGTTCCTGCATTCTCTCTTGGATATTAACGTCAAGCGTAGTTGGTACAATGCCACCACTATGTAGGGGAAATGTCCTGCTCAACAAATGGTTAGCTAATTGGGGAAGAGGAAAAACTTCTTCAGGTAAAGGTTCTTCTCTGGCTAATTGCCATTTTTCATGGTCTAAAATTTTCTTCTTATAAAGGTTATCGAGTAATCTGTCTCTTTTTTTCTTCAGCTTATCTCTATTTCTTCCGGGATGAATTAACCCCGGACTATTGGGTAGAACAGCTAATAAACAAGCTTCTGACCAAGTGATTTGTGAAATGTTTTTACCAAAATATCGCCAGGCAGCTGCGTCAATACCCACTACATTGCCACCAAAAGGAGCATGATCGGCATACCAGTTTAAAATTTCTTTTTTAGAATAGGTTATTTCTAAAACAGAAGCTAACACCAATTCTTTTATTTTTTGCCAGTAAGTTCTTGGTGGATTATCCAGCGACATGCGGATAACCTGCATGCTTAAGGTACTTCCACCACGTTTACGGCGGGGGTTGCCCGCATTGTATTTAAATGCGGAAGCGAGTGCAAAAAGGTCAACACCCCGGTGGTAATAAAATCTTTTATCTTCATATTCAACCAAGGCCACGGTGTACTTTTCTGCTGCCTGACTTGAAGATGGAAACCGCCACTGCCCGTCTTTTGCAATTCTTGCACTGAGAAGTTGTCCGTTTTTATCGGTTAAAACAGCGGCATAAGGAACCTTAAACAAGGGTCTGGGAAGAGATAGATAAATAAACAATAGCACAGCCCATCCCAATAAAATAAGTAATATTGGGGTGATTTGCACCTGTTTCTCAGGAAAAGAAAGGGGGAATTTTCGTAGAACCACAGAGGTAAAGTAATAAAAATTTTCTAATATTATAAAAAATATTGCATTATATAAATTATTTAGATTATTTTTGTGTTTGGGTTTTTAAAAGTGAAGACCCCATTAAAAGTTGGTATTTTTTTTGCCTTTATCTTCGGAGTGTTTTTAACCTAATGTTCTTGCCATTCTCATTTGTTAATTGGCCTGTGTTTTACCTTCTTTTCTTGTTATTTTTTTTATTTAATATTAATTTTTTTAAAGATGAACATTTTTGTTGCAAAACTGAATTTTGACACTCAGAGCGAAGACGTGCAGCGGGCATTTGAAGCGTTTGGTGCAGTAGATTCTGCTAAAGTTATCATGGATCGCGAAACTGGCCGCTCAAGAGGCTTTGCTTTCGTTGAAATGGCTAATGATGACGAAGCACAATCTGCGATTGATGCGCTTAACGAAACAGAGTTAGATGGTAGTACAATTGTAGTTAAAAAAGCTGAACCACGTCCACAAAAGCCAAGAGGTTTTGGTGGTGGAGACCGTGGTGGTTTCGGCGGTGGAGACCGTGGTGGTTTTAACCGTGGCGGAGGCGGCGGCGGTGGAGACCGCGGTGGTTTCAGTCGTGGTGGAGACCGCGGAGACCGTGGTGGTTTCGGTCGTGACCGTAACGACAGATTTGGAAGTTCAGGATTTGAAAGCGATTACAGTCGCCGTTAATTCCTTCCTTTATAAAAAAGGCGGTTATTTTTTAAATGACCGCCTTTTTTTTTGCCTTTTTTTATTATCCTTTAGCAGATAGGTAGCGTCTGTTAACTTCTTCCCAATTTATAATCGTAAAAAATGACTGAATATAATCGGGTCTTCTGTTTTGATAATTCAGGTAATACGCATGCTCCCATACATCTAGACCTAATACAGGGGTACCTTTCTGTTCAGCTATATCCATGAGAGGATTATCCTGATTAGGTGTGGAAGAAACAAACAATTTTCCCTGACTATCTACACTTAACCAAGCCCAGCCAGATCCAAAACGGGTGGCAGCAGCTTGAGAAAAGGCTGTTTTAAAAGCCTCCATTCCGCCAAGTTCCGTTTCAATCGCTTGAATAACAGGAAGACCCTGGTCAGCTTTGGAAGAAGAAGACAAAATAGTCCAGAATAAATTGTGATTATAGAATCCGCCACCATTATTTCTGATTGCTGGAGAGAATGTTGAAATACTATGTAATATTCCTTCTATGTCTAAACCTGTAGCCGCCGCATTTCCCTCTAAAGCAGCGTTCAGATTATTTGTGTAAGCGGCATGGTGTTTGCTATGATGAATTTCCATCGTTCGCGCATCTATGACGGGTTCTAATGCCGCATAAGCATAAGGTAGTTCTGGTAATGAAAAAGCCATTATTTGAAATTTTAGTGATAAATATTATAGATTAAATATAAACTAAAAAACCTTATGAACGGATAATTGGTTCAAACAATGACAATCATTATTTGGAAAAATAGAACATTCATTTAATTTTGCCCAAAATTAATTTTAAATACGAAAGCCATGGCATTCAGACAAGAAAAAGATAGCATCGGTTATGTTGACGTACCTGCAGAAAGGTATTGGGGAGCTCAAACTCAACGCTCTTTTGAAAATTTTAAAATTGGCGGTCACCTTATGCCCATAGAAATTATTCGGGCATTTGCCATTTTGAAAAAGGCCGCTGCGTTGACAAACAACGAAGCGGGTATTCTTGATGCTGAAAAAACAAACTTGATTTGCAAGGTTTGTGATGAAATAAGCGAAGGTTTGCTCGACGATGAGTTCCCATTAGTTGTTTGGCAAACAGGTTCTGGTACCCAGTCTAATATGAATCTCAATGAAGTTATCGCCAATAGAGCCCATGTATTAACAGGGGGGAAATTAACGGATGTCAAAAAAATATTGCATCCCAACGATGATGTAAATAAGTCTCAGTCTTCCAATGACACCTTTCCTACCGCAATGTCCATCGCGGCTTATTCCTATTTAGTTAAGCATACGATACCAGCAATCAAGCAGTTGCAAAATACATTAGATAAAAAAGCGAAGGAATTTGCCGATATCGTAAAGACCGGTAGAACGCATTGTATGGATGCGACGCCGCTAACGCTGGGTCAGGCTTTTTCTGGATTTGTTTCTCAACTTGATCATGCGGTCAGATCTATTTCCTATACTTTACCCCATGTTGCTGAACTGGCGCTGGGAGGAACGGCGGTCGGAACAGGACTAAATACCCCTCCGGGTTATTCTGAAAATGTGGCTAAGCATATTGCCGTTTTGAGTGGTTTACCTTTTATCACGGCGGAAAATAAATTTGAATCGCTGGCTTGCCATGACGGTATTGTGGCCGCTCACGGGGCTTTGAAAACCGCGGCAGTGGCTTTAATGAAAATAGGAAATGATATCAGATTGCTTTCCAGTGGACCTCGATCAGGTATCGGGGAAATCATTATTCCAGCTAATGAACCTGGTTCGTCGATTATGCCGGGTAAAGTGAATCCTACACAATCTGAGGCGCTAACTATGGCAATGGCACAAGTTATGGGTAATGATGTGGCCATAAATATCGGGGGTATGAATGGTCATTTTGAGCTCAATGTTTTCAAACCCTTAATCATTTTTAATTTTCTTACCTCTGCCCGTCTCATTGCCGATGCTTGTTTGAGTTTCGATGAACATTGCGCCATAGGCATTGAAGCAAATCATGCCCGTATTAAAATGCATCTCGATAATTCCCTGATGTTAGTTACCGCACTCAATACAAAAATAGGGTATGATAATGCCGCAGCGATAGCAAAAAAAGCTTACAACGAAAATACGACACTGAAGGAAGCCGCAGTCAGTCTCGGACTTTTAACACCCGATGAGTTTGACGCCTGGGTTAAACCAGAAGATATGATTAGCGGTATGTAAAAGTATATTTACTTTAACAAACATTTAACCTTTTTGTAACAGGCTGAATACTATTTGTTTAAATAATATTCAGCCTGTTTCCATTTACTTTTGTTTGACGCCTCTTGCAGATTATCCTTTCTCTTCGGATATTGCACTGCATTCGATGTATAATCCCTTGAACAAAAAACTACAACCATGATTATTTTCTCAGTATTAGTTTTGATTTTATTCGTTTTTCGTACTGAAATTTTCGGTTCAACTAAAGTAAGTCAATTCTAATTATTGGATAACAGCTTCGAACAATTCTCGTGTTTGTTCCATGGTAAGTTCACTGCCCAGTGCAGTTGAAATGACGTAAAGTTGTGATCCTTGTACGATAACGTATCTAAAATGGTAAGTGGGTTTATCTCTGGGCACCAGCTCATAGATGAACCCATTTTCATTTTCCTCCATTATTCTGGTGAAATACACATTGTTTCTTACATCTTCAATTTGAAGATATTTATTCCATGCCAAATCTTCAGATTCCGAGGGTAAATTTTGGACAATTAACTCAAACCACGATTTTTCATCTTTGCCTTTAACAATGACTTCAGTAATATTTCCGACAATTCGACGGTTAATATCCACATCTTTTGGTATGTTTACATACAAAGGAATTCCATAGCTTAATAAGCTGGTACTTCCTTTTTTGTGGGGCGCTTTGGCATTACTGCAATTTTGCAGAAGTCCGAGAGAAGCGATAAGGATTAAATAAAAATTAATCTTCATGTTTTGTAATTTTGAACGTTGGAAACAAAAATAGCTATTTGGCTCGAAAATACAGGATTCTTCATTAATTCTAACAAAGGGCAGTAAAAAACATGATAAAGAAACTCCTCATTCAAAATTATGCGCTTATTGAAGCACTGGAACTGGAATTTCCCTCCGGCTTGACGATCATAACGGGTGAAACTGGTGCGGGAAAATCTATTCTCTTAGGTGCATTGGGACTAATTATGGGTAACAGAGCGGATTCACGTTCATTATTTGATGAAAATAAAAAATGTGTCGTTGAAGCCTATTTTTCTATAGAAAAATATGGCTTAGCCTCATTTTTTGAAAATAATGAAATTGATTATGAAGATGATCTGATTATTCGAAGGGAATTGACGCCTGCTGGAAAATCTCGTTCTTTTATCAATGATACGCCGGTGAATTTAAAAATGCTCCAGGATTTGAGTGCTGAGCTTATAGATTTACATCAACAATTTGATACCAGCGACATCCACGACCAGAATTTTCAACTAAAAATGGTTGATGCTTTAGCTGATAATGCTCACTTACTTACGAATTATAGAAAGGAATTCAGAGAATATGCCGCACTGAAAAAGCAAAGAGACGAAATTATTAGCATGAGTCAGGCTTCTCAGCGTGAAATTGAATTCCTGAATTTTCAATGGGATGAATTAGATAAAGCTAATCTGCAGTTGGGAGAAGAAGATTCCCTGGAAGAGGAGTTGACCAGGCTTACCCATGCGGAGGATATAAAAAGAATTTTGGGGGCCACTTTTAGTCAATTGGAGGAAAGCGAAACGTCTATTTTAACGCAATTATCAAATGTCGCTCAGTCTCTGAGCCAGGTAAGAAGATTCGATGATGTTGTGGGACGACTGTATGAAAGACTGGCAACTTCCCAGATTGAACTGCGCGAATTAAGCCGGGATATTGAAAATAGATATGACGCCATAGAATATGATCCGGATAGGTTGAAAACGGTTCAGGAAAGGCTGGATATGTTGAACCGCCTCCTTAATAAACATCAGGTCGCCAATATTGGGGAGTTAATAAAGTTTAGATCACAACTGGCATCGAGATTAGAAAGTTTTGCGAATAGGAATATGGATATTGCTGCCATAGAAGCTCGTATTTCTCATTTGCAAAACCATTTGGAACAGGTTGCCAATGCCTTAAATGAAAGACGAATTGCGGTAATTCCTTCTTTTGAGGACAAAATTCATCAGAGATTGGCCCTCCTGGCCCTGGAAAATGCAAGATTAGAGGTTCACTGTCAATCGATGGAAGATCTTGGGCCAAATGGTAAGGATTCTGTGTTTTTCCTTTTTGCAGCAAATAGAGGTAGCCGAATGTTGCCTATTAAAGATGTTGCGTCAGGGGGTGAACTTTCGCGATTAGCCTTAGTAATAAAATCGCTGGTTGCCAGTGCTATACCATTACCTACTTTGATATTTGATGAAATTGATGCAGGTATTTCCGGAGATGTCGCCCTTAAAATGGGAAATATCCTTAGAACTTTGAGCAATGAACATCAGGTGATAACCATTACGCATTCCCCGCAAGTGGCAGCGAAGGCCGATACCCATTATTTTGTTTACAAAGAGGAAATGCCGGAAAGAACCCTTACCTGTGTGAAATCATTAGATAAAGAAGGTAGAATATTTAGTATCGCGTCTATGTTGAGTCAAAATCCGCCCAGTGCTTTTGCTATTGAAAATGCAAAAGAACTGTTAGGTCTATAAATTAGCGGGGAAATCGTATTTTTGTGGCAATTTAAAATTAATAAAATGGCAAATAATTTACTTGAAGGGAAGAGAGGGGTAATCTTTGGCGCCCTCGATGAAAAATCAATAGCTTGGAAAATAGCTGAACGGTGCGCAGAACAAGGTGCTAAGCTCACTTTGACTAATGCTCCTGTGGCTTTAAGGTTTGGTGAACTCGATAAACTTGCTGAGAAATTAAACGCTACCATTATTCCTGCCGATGCAACAAGTGAGGAGGATCTGGAAAATTTGTTCGTCAAGTCTCAGGAAATCTTAGGAGGTAAACTAGATTTTGTTCTCCATTCTATTGGTATGTCTTTAAATGTTCGTAAAAAAAGAGATTATACCGATTTGAACTATGACTATATGCTCAAAACGTTTGATATCTCGGCAATCTCTTTTCACAAAATGATGCAAACTCTTTGGAAATTGGATGCTATGGCACAAGGAGGCTCTATTTTGGCGCTTACTTATATCGCCGCTCAACGTGTTTTTCCAGATTATAACGAAATGGCTGAAAGTAAGTCTTTACTGGAATCTTTTGCGCGTAGTTTTGGTTATCATTGGGCGGTAAAAAATAAGGTGAGAGTGAATACCGTTTCTCAATCTCCAACAATGACAACGGCTGGTTCTGGTGTAAAAGGATTTGATGTTTTCTTTGATTATGCCGATAAAATGTCTCCTCTTGGAAATGCATCCGCCGAGTCATGCGCCGATTATTGTGTTTGTCTGTTCTCCGATTTTACACGTATGGTGACTATGCAAAATTTATACAACGATGGTGGCTTTTCTAACATGGGCATGAATCCGGCTTTATTGGATCTCTAAATGCAAAGATGGTTTTTTAGGCTTCTTCCTTTGGCTATCTTCTTGATAGCCAAAGGTGAATTACTTTCCCAGCGACCTAATTTTAGCAATTCAGGGAGTGGAGGTGGTTCTTCTATGGGGCGTTCCGGCGGTACAGGGGGAAATCAAAGGGACATTGAACCCGATACTTTCCCCATGTTCTTTCATTTTCCGGGGGATAAAAATAAAGTCTATCCTTTTTTAGATAGTAGTTTAACCAATGATTTTCACCAACACGATCCTGCCAGAAAACCGTCTTTTGAATATTTTAATTTAGGTTTTCCAGGTTCTCCCGCTTATCCTATTTATTATAAACCTGTTCAAAGAAAGGGCTTTGATCTTGGTTTACACGCTTTTGATCTCTATCTATTAACGGCCGACAGAGTACCCGCTTATTCATTGAAGCGTGCTTTTACCCAAACTTCTTTTTATCAGACGGGGGAGCAAAATGATGGTTTTTTTGGTATTCAGTTCAGTAGAAATTTCGCACAGGGGATAAATTTCTCTATCGATTATAATAGATTGAATCAAATTGGGAATGCGTCACATTTTAGTAATCAGAAAAGTCGTACTTCCTCCCTGGGTATAAATTTTTGGATTAAGCCGGAGAAAGGTAGGTATGAAAGTTACCTCATCATGGCTCAAAATGGAATATTACAAAGGGAAAATGGAGGAATTATTGCCTTACCTGACCCCGGGGCCGATTTTTTTTCGTTGAGCCTTGCTACCGTTCAATTGAAAAATGGAGCATCCGAAATGAAACAGCAAGAGTTTAGCATCAGACAATTTTTCACTATTCTACCCCGAAAACCTACTCCCGTTCCTGTCGATTCTGCCCAGGTAAACAGAGTAACTGATTCCTTATCTCTTCGTCCAAGGCCTATTTCTCCCGTGAAACCTGACACACTGACAGGTGGGTATTTAAAATTGGCACACAGATTGGGTTGGAAAAATAGTTTTTATCTGTTTTATGACGACGCCCTAACGGAAAATAACATTAATAATTATTATAAATCATTTACTACAGATCCAAGGGGATTGAGAAATAGAATTCAAGCTAACACTCTGGATAATTCACTATATATTCAAACACAAATAGGAAAAAAATGGATTATTGATGTAGAGGCAGGACTTTCCCAGCAATTACATTTTTTAAAACTTGAACCAGGTGATTCCACCGTTCATAATCTTTCCCTTGACGGATCGGCTTCGCTTAAATATAGTGAACGATTATCGTTAAGTGGAAAAGCCAATTTTCAAATTCTTGATAATAGGGGAGATTATTTTATTTCAGGAGATATGAAATTAGGATTAGGAAAATTGGGTAACATACACCTGACCGCATTTAATCAATTAGCCAGTCCTGATTTAATGCAAAGACAATTTTTCGTATCTCAACGCCCAATATGGGAGAATGATTTTAAAAGGTCTTTAACTACTCAAATTGGTGGCGAGATGGATATAAGCCGATTAAAAAGTAACGTAGGTTTGACTTTAAGCATCATTGACAATGCTATATATTATAATGTGGATGGAAAACCAGCGCAAGTCGATGCACCCGTTTCCATTCTACAGTCTAGTTATAAGCAACAAATTCAATTTGGAAAATTTAGTTGGGAAGGGATTTTTGTTTTTCAAATAACAAATCGTGAGGACGTTCTTTCTTTACCTCGGTTATGGACACGCCATACATTGAGTTTGAATACCCGTTTATTCAAGGTTTTAGAAACAAGAATGGGGATTGAATTTCGTTATTTCACCCCGTTTTCAACCTATAGCTACTTTCCACTAACCGCTCAATTTCAAATAAACGGAGGTAGTCCCGATGCTCCGTATCCATTATTAGACGCATTTGCAAGCTTCAAAATTACAAAATTTAGAATTTTCTTGAAATTTGAGGACATCTCCGGTGCATTCTTGCAAACCAGATATTCTCAGGTCTATCGGTACTATTTACCGACAGGAGGACTTCGTTTTGGATTTAAATGGCGGTTTTTACAATAGCACCATTAATGTTTTGGTTGTAATATCCACGAAATGGCAAAAGTTCCCGCGGCCAGTAAAACAGCCATGGGTGTACCCGGTTTGACAAGCATAAGCAAGGTACCAAGAAATAACAAGGCAAAAACCTGATAAAAATGAGCGCCAATGATAGAGGGAAGTGTGACGGCAGGTAAAGTAAATGGCCCGTTTTTATCCATTATTTTGTTTAGTGATTTATTTAACCGGAAAAATACTACGGGAATGATTAGCAGGGTAGTAATTATTGAAATGTCGAGCCATCCTAAAAACCAGCCCCAACCTTCGTTGATTAAACCTACACCGGAAATACTTAATAATAGGGCACCGATAGGTACGAGCCATTGTGAAAATATAGCTATTAGCATGGGTGTTTTTCTTTCTTCCAATGGTTTTTTAATGGCTGCTTTCGCCATAATTAAGGAAAGTATGGCACCTCCCCAAAGGAAAAGAGTTCCTACAATGTGTAATCCGTAAATTTTGTCGTGAAGGGTCATTTTTTTTAATATTTAATGCAAAATACAACTAGATTTTGGCAAGAAAAAATCAAAGTTTTTTAATATTTTTTCCAGGCTATGTAAGCCGCAAATAAAGCTAATATTCCCAGGCCATTAAAAGCGACAGAAAGAGAGAAAACTTCACCAACCATGCCTATTACTGCCGGGCCTATTAAAAAACCAATAACACCCGAAGTGGCAATGCCAGAAATACCTATCGTCGGATTATCAGGATTTTTCATGGCCGATAAAACAAATAATAAAGGTATGATAATGGAAAAACCTATGCCCGTCAGGGAAAAACCGGAAATTATTCCTACTGTAAATGGTAAATTTGCTGCAACCAAAAGGCCTCCGGCACCTATTAAAATACCATATCGTACCAGCAAAATAGGTTGATAATATTTGCGTACGTAATCCCCTAAGAATCGTCCTCCTGCCATAGATATTGAAAATCCGGCATATCCAAAAGTACTTAACATAATAGATACCTTCATTTCATCTCTAAGATATAAGGTGCTCCAATCAGTTACTGCCCCTTCGCAGACCATAACAATGAGTCCGATGACCATCAATTTTAAAAGCCAGGGTTCAGGTAGATTGAATTTTTTACGAGCTTCCCGTTTTTGTAAAGGCTGAATTACATCAAAATATTTATAAGCAAAAGCAACATAAATAGCCATAAAAATACCAATAATGGGTAGGTGGATAGTTAACGGTATTTGAGCAGTAGCAAAAATACCGGAGCTAATGATTCCCAGGAAGCCTCCCAAACTGTACATTCCATGACAAGTGGCTAATATAGGCGTATTCAGTTTAGTTTCCATTTGACTGGCGGCGGCATTGATAGAAACATTTAACCAGCTATTTGCAGCACCCATAAAAAATAGAACACTGGTAAGCATCCATTGATTCTTTGCAAAAGGTATCAACAGGATACCCAGGCTTAAAAGCCAGCAACTAACACTAATAACCAAAGAGGGTTTCCATTTTTCACAAATGGTTGATGCCTTTTGAGCACCTAAAAAAGCCCCCGAAGCCATGCCAAAAAAACACAGGCCAATATCACTTTCTGATAAATGAAGTAAATGCTTTGTTTCGGGGATTCGCCCTATCCAATGCCCGAAACCAAAACTTAGCATAGAGAAGCCTATGGTAATGGGAAATAATACAGGATGATCCTTGCGGTGACGCCAAATAACAAACATTTTTGCGCAAAATTAATCTTTCTCCCTTTAATTTCAAGAATATTTATGGTATCAATAGAGTAAACTATTGGGTAGGTTTAATCGTTTTTTAAAGGATGAAACCACAATTAGAAAAAATAAATCCAGGTTTTGGACATTCCTTTACCCTGAGATCTTTTATTCAGTCACCAGAGAAGGAGGGGCCTCACTGGCATTTTCACCCTGAATTTGAAATAGTTTATATAAGTAACGGAAAGGGGAAAAGACATATCGCTAACCACATTTCCTATTATACAGAGGGAGACCTTATTTTTCTGGGACCGAATTTACCCCATTTTGGATTCACTGAGGAGATGGCTCAAGGTGAAATTGAAATCGTTGTTCAAATGGAAGAAGGATTTCTTGGCCCTGACTTTTTTTCAATACCTGAAATGACCTTGATAAACCAGCTTTTCGAAAGATCGAAAAAGGGCATCATTTTTCGCGGCGAAACAAAGAAAATAGTGGGGGAATTACTCATTTCCCTGCTAGAGTTGGATCATTTTAATAAATTATTGGGATTATTAAAGGTTTTACAAATGATGGCCGTTTCCGATGAATATGAATTACTTCAGGTTGAAGGTTTTTCTCTTGAAGTGAATGCTCAGCATCTTACCAGAATGGAAGCCATTTATCGCTATGTGGATCAAAATATCGGTGATGAAATACATTTAGAAACCGCCGCAGAAAAGGTAAATCTATCAGTACCAGCTTTTTGTAGGTATTTTAAAAAGTTAACAGGAAAAACTTTTTCACATTTTGTGAATGAAGTTCGCATCGCTCAGGCAGCAAGTTTACTAAAAGAAGAGCATTTGTCGATTTCAGATGTATGTTTTGCTTGTGGATTCAATAATTTATCTTATTTTAACAAGCAATTTAGAGAAATCACTGGCCTTAATCCAAAAGCCTACAGAGCATCTAATAAAAAGTTAATTTCTGATCAATAAAAAATGGTAACATCTTCATCCCATTCGGTATTTTTTGCCTATGCTACTTGTTTTTTACTCGTATATAGTCTGTTTTTTTCTTGTGTAAAAACAGAGGTTAAAAATAATCTCTGCCAATCATGGCAGTATAATTTATTGGCAACCAGAAAGGAACTTGATAATAGAAAGGCTTCTGTCAAAACTCAGGAGTTAATGGAAACGTGGATGCTGGAGAAGCAGTTTACAGAATTGAAATTTTCAAAAGATGGAACTTTTCAGATGAAATGGAAAGATCTGTTGACCACAGGAACCTGGAAATTTAAAAAAAGAGGGAAAGAAATTCAAATAGTTATTGATGAACAGAAGCAATTATTAACCATTGATTTGATAACACAGGACAGCTTGATAATAACACCAATTACGGAGGACGATGAATTCACCCGCGTTTTATTAGCTAAGAATTCATAAGGATTTCTTTAAATTCGCTTTCTTTATTACCAGTTTTATCTGTTTGTAGCCAGGAATTCACCACTTTAAAATCTACCTCATTGTATTCATATATACTCCAATCATTATACATGTATTCCAAAGCAGTAAGACTTTCCACCCAATCTCCAGAGTTCATGTAGGTTATTTCACCGGAGGAGGTTTGTACTTTTTTCAACTGAGCTTTGTGGATATGACCGCAAACAACATACTGGCAACCTTGCTTTGATGCGACATCGATGGCTGTTTGCTCAAAATCATCTACAAATTTTACTGCTTTTTTAACACTCTCTTTTATTTTTTTTGCGAACGAAAGAGGGTTTAACCCCAGGGATATTCTTAATCTGTTAATAAAT
>JAJTER010000138.1 GCA_021299835.1 Saprospiraceae bacterium
GTACACAATGTATAAACAGTTGATTATCTGTCACACCCAGATAAGAAATATCAGCGGGCAGTTCCTGGAAATCTATTTTCCCATGCTCAAGACGGAATAATTGTCGCCCGGAATAAAAATAAATTACGCCCTCGTCGGTTTTGACAATATCCCAGATATCCTCCAGTTTGACCTTCAGGGAATCCAATTGTTTTTGGAAAGAAACATATTCCATTACCCGTGGGTTATCTTCCTTAAAATATCCAAACTCACCCTGGGCACCAACAAAGATTTTATTTTTATTGTCCAATAATACAGATCGAACAATGGTGCGGTTTTTAACGGGATATTTTCGCCAGGCATATCCATCGTAAGTCAATAAGCCATCATTATTAGCGACGTACAAAACCCCAGAAGCATCAGAAGTGATTTCCCAGTGTTGTGTCCCACCCTGATAAACCCCTTTTTCAAAATTTGAAATAAAGGGAAGTCCCTGACTATTTGTGAAAGTCGGAAAAGTAAAAAGTAAGGAAAAGAAAGAAATGGACAAAAAGGAATTTCCCATAATCTTCCATTGATAATTATTAGTAATAAAGGCTTTTTTTAAGACACTTCTGTAAAGATAACTTTTAATCATTATCATTTGATGTAGTAATGATGTATTGAATGATGTAATAAAAAAAGTGTGTTGTATCTGTGTTGTAATATAAAATGTGGAAATAATGCTTACAAAGGGTAGTTTTGTTTTGTAAACTTTTATTTCCTAAAAAACGCAAGTATGAAAAAAATAATTTACTTACTTTTTAGCTTTACCCTATTCATGAATTCCATGCAGGGGCAAACGGTTATCCTGGATTTTGAAAAACCGGAGACAAGCAGGGATTTTCAATATTTTGGAAGTGGCCTGGATGGGCAGAAAAATAAGATAATCAATAACCCAAGTGCGACCGGGTTGAATACAAGTTTGAAGGTGGCCGAATATGTGAAGCCAGCTGATGCTCAAACCTGGGCTGGTGCATTCATTACGCCTGACTTCGACAAGGCTGTTGATTTAAGTAAACCTGGTTCATTGGTTTGCATGAAAGTATGGATGAATCAGGTGGGAAACGTGGCCTTAAAATTTGAGGGATCAACCAATAATGGACCTAACTGGACGATTACAGAACCTGTAAATAAGGCTAAGGAATGGGTTGAGATTTGTTTTGATGTAAGCAAGGCATCTATTGAAGATCCATTTAAAGCTGCTTTAGGTTTTAGTTACAAACGTATTGTAGTGTTTGTTGATTTTGGAAAAACGGGAGCCCAATCAGCGGGAACTTCCTATCTCGATGATTTCATTCTGAAACTTCCTCCTGCTCCAGGATGTAAAACGGTACTCGATTTTGAAGTGGATTCCACCTCAACCGTTTTCCAATATTTTGGTAGTGGATTAGATGGACAAAAGAATAAAGTGGTGAATAACCCTGCAGCGACTGCTGGAAATGACAGTAAAAAAGTAATTGAAATATTTAAACCGGCAGATAGCCAGACTTGGGGAGGTGCTTTTAGTTCCCCGAATCCGAAAATCCCGGTAAGTTTTGTCGCACCTGGCTCAAAGATTTGTATGAAGGTATGGATGAAAAAAGCGGGTGTTTTTGCCGTTAAATTAGAAGGTGCGTCAACAGGTGGTGCCAATTGGGTGCAACAGGTGGAGGTTCCAAAAGCTAAGGAATGGGTAGAAATTTGTTTTGACCCAACCTTACCGTCTTTGGAAGACCCTAAAAAACCAGCTGCCAGTTTTACCTATCAGACCATTGTCCTTTTTCCTGATTTTGGAAAAACAGGTGCAGCTTCCTCTGATACGAATTATATAGATGATATAAAGGTTTGCACAGCCGCTGCACCAACTAAAGTTGATGTTGATTTTGCCGTTGATATGAAGAAATACACCGGCGCTTTTCAAACGGTTTATATCAGTGGTACATTCAATAACTGGTCTGACAGTTCCAATCCACTTCAAGACACGGACAAGGATGGTATATGGACTACGCGATTATCCCTTGATCCAGGAACTATTCAATATAAGTTTCAACTCGATAAATGGGCAAAACAAGAAGAGTTTACAGGAACGGAAACATGTACTGTTACAGATGGAGGTTTTACTAACAGAAATCTGGTTATACCTGCCTCAGGCGTTAAAAAGGATACTTTTTGTTTTAATAGCTGTTATGCTTGTGGAAAAGCCATTAAGTTTACGGTTAATCTTGGTACACAGCATATCACTGTTGCGCCAACAGGTATATTCATAGCAGGTGGTGGAAATTTTGGCGTACCAGGAAACTTCCCCCTAAAAGATGCCGACAAAGACGGTATTTACTCCATTACTTTTGAAAGACCTATCGGTTTTACCTCCTACTATACTTTTACTAATGGTGCTTGTGCCGATTACAGTTGTAAGGAAAATATCAGTGGGCAGGCTTGTGCCAATGCAGATAATTATAATGATAGAAAAATGGGACCTTTTTCCAAAGATACCATTATAAATACCTGCTTCGGTCAATGCACTACTACGGCAAGTTGTGGTGTTCAAGTAACCAGAAAAGTAACTTTCAGGGTGAATATGAAATCTTATACCAAGTCGTTTGTTGGAGTTTATGTGAGTGGACAATTTAATGAATGGTCAGCTAATAAAAATCCTCTGAAGGATGACGATAATGATAAAATCTGGACGGCGGAAATTAGCTTACCAGATGGAGTACAAATTGTACTACAACAGATGCCAGAGACATTAACTTCGCGCCGCTGTTCAGCATTTTTCCAAATCCTGCCACCGATGAGATTCAGTTGAATTTAAAATTAGCTGGCTCAGAAACAGCTCGGTGGATGTTGATGGACGCCCTTGGACGTATTTGCCAATCTTACACTTTACCCAAGGCCACACAATCATTAAATATAGATGTATCAAGTCTTCAACCAGGCGTTTATTGGGCCGTAATATATCAGGGTGAAAAGAGAGATGTACGCAAATTGGTGATAAATCCATAAATAAACTAACAAATTGATGGGAATGAGGCTTTTAAAATGCTTATTGATTCTTGCCTCCATTGTAGGAAGTAATGCAGTCTTTGGACAAATAAAAATTACGGGGACCGTTTCGGAAAGTGGAAGTAATGAAAAACTTACTGGTGTCACCGTTTTGATTAAAAATACGCAAGACGGCGTTGTTACCGAATTGGATGGAACCTTTGAATTAACCGTTCCTAATGAAAAAAGTGTTTTAGTTATTTCCTATCTGGGCATGGAAACAAGGGAAATTTTAGTTGGAAATACACGCATTTTTCAAATAATATTAAATCCTTCCTCCTCAGTTATGGATGAAATTGTAGTAGTTGGTTACGGCACTCAGATTAGAAGTTCTATATCTGGTGCCGTATCAACGGTTTCGTCAAAAGATTTAGAGGGCGTTCCTTTATTAAGGGCGGAACAAGCCATTCAGGGAAAAACGGCGGGTGTGCAGGTAACTCAAAATTCTGGTTCGCCAGGAAGTACTCTGTCTGTAAGAATTAGGGGAACGGGTACTATAAATGATAGTGAGCCGCTTTATCTGGTGGACGGTGTTCCCGTTTCAGGCATTGATTTTTTGAATCCTGGAGATATTGCTACCATAAATGTATTGAAAGATGCAGCATCAGCAGCCATTTATGGTTCAAGAGGTGCTAATGGCGTTGTGGTCATAACAACGAAAACGGGAAAAATGGCCGATAAGCAATATGGTTCTATTCAATATGAAAATTATTTTGGGCAGCAACAAGCCTGGAAAAAAATGAATTTACTCGATGCCAGAGAATATGCCATCCTATCAAATGAAGCCCATATTGCCGGAGGAAAAACGCCTTTAGCTGCTTTTTCAAATCCGGATGCTCTGGGAAAAGGTACAGATTGGCAAGAAGCCATTTTCCAGATTGCACCTATTCAAAGTCATCAGTTATCTCTAACGGGTGGCTCTGCGTTGTCAACCTTCGCGCTTAGCGGCAGTTATTTTAATCAGGCAGGCGTAGTTGGTGGTCCAAAATCGGGTTTTGAGAGATATACGGCCAGACTTAATATTAGCCAACAACTAAAACCCTGGCTAAAAATGAGTGGAAATGTTCTTTATACTAATCTTAATAGAAATGGACTTCCAGAAAATAATGAATTTAATACGCCATTAGTAAGGGCTTTAAATATAGATCCGGTGACTTCCATCCGTAAATTTGATGGAACTTACAATTATTCTATTTATGTGGACACCGATTTGGCAAACCCGGTTAATGCTATTGAAAATCAACATAATACATGGCAGAGTAATCGTGTTTTGAGTAGTATTCAAGCGGATGTAAATATAAGAAAAGGCTTGGTTTTTAGGTCTTCCTTCAATAGGGATGAGACGTTTGCCAGCCAGTCTGTCTTTATCCCAATTTTCAACCTAAGTCTTGATCCTGCGAGCAATGATGCTCCGGCCAGTGAACGAAACCCAGTTAATACCGTCATAAAAAACGATTTCTCATGGCAAAACTGGCAATGGGAAAACGTGCTTACCTGGGATTATTCCAAAGGGAAACATAAGTTAAACGCTTTGCTCGGCTCAACGGCACTGGCAAATAGTTATTATTTTTTAACGGGTTCAAATACCAATCTGCCATCGAATCAGGTGAAGGATGCTTTTCTTGGAAATACCATTGCACCCAGGGAATCACAAGGCTCCGGTGATTTCGCGTCGGCCTCGGGCATGCTTTCCTTTTTCACCCGTTTTCAATATGATTACGATAATAAATATCTATTATCTACCACCCTTAGAAGGGATGGATCTTCCCGATTTGGTAAAAATAACAGGTATGGTTACTTCCCTTCTGTTTCGGCTGGTTGGGTCGTAAGCAGAGAGGATTTTTGGGGATTGGAAGCCTTAAATTTCCTGAAACTGAGAGCTAGCTGGGGGCAAAATGGTAATGACAGAATTGGAGAATATAGTTATACAACCATTGTTTATGCAGGTCAGAATTATACTTTTGGTTCGTCTGAAACCATTACCAGCGGAAGTACTCCTTTAGAGGCCAGTAATCCCGATTTGAAATGGGAAACTGGGGAGCAAATTAATGCGGGTCTCGATCTTGAATTGTTCAATGGAAAATTTCATTTTACGGCAGATTACTATAAAAAGACGACCAGAGACATGCTAGCGAGAATACCCATTCCTACCCTGGTTGGATTAAGGGCACCTTTTCAGAATGTAGGCACTATGGCCAATAATGGCCTGGAATTATCCTTGCTTTATCAGGGGAAAAAGAAAGCATTGAATTACAGTGTAGGGGCAAATATTGGTTTCGTTAAGTCAGAGGTTCTAAGTTTGGGTCTTGGTGGAGAACCTATTATCACTGGAAATGTTTTTTCTGCCGGTAATGTGTCCCGAACAGATGTGGGATACCCCGTCGCTTCCTTTTATGGCTATGTTACAGATGGTATTTTCCAATCGCAAGAGGAAATTAAAGCTCACGCTTTTCAAAATGAAAAAACAGCGCCTGGAGATATTCGTTTTAAAGACTTGAATGGAGACGGTATCATTAATGAGGTAGATCAAACTTATATCGGAAATCCTACCCCTTCTTTCACCTACGGTGTTACTTCCCAGGTTCAATGGAAGGGCTTTGATTTAAGTGTTTTTATTCAGGGAACTCAGGGAAATGATATTTATAATGGCATATTCAGGTATGACTTTTTCTATTCTAACAGACCTCAATCTGCCTTAAACAGATGGACCGGTGCGGGTACTTCAAACTCGGAGCCTAGAGTCAATTTGAATGACCCTAATAAAAATGCCAGGGTGTCGGACCGATTTATTGAAGACGGCTCCTTTGTGCGATTAAAGAATATTCAATTGGGGTACGATTTGAAGCATAAGTTGTTGAAAAAATGGAAAATCGATAAGGCCAGAATTTATTTCAGTGGTCAAAATTTATGGACGCTGACAAAATATTCCGGTTTAGATCCTGAAATTGGAACTGTGGGTGGTTCTCTTGAATTAGGAATTGATCAGGGTTTCTATCCACAAGCAAGAATGGCCTCAATGGGTTTACAACTTGGATTTTAAAAATTAAGCAAATGAAGAATCTTAGTATTAATAAATGGTTTGTACTTCTGTTTTTATTTTCTTTCAGCAGTTGTGAAGAACTATTGTTAGATAAAAAACCGCTGGTTGGTACAACCCTTGACAATTTCTATCAGACAGAAGCCGACGCAGTTTCCGCTATTCATGCAGCTTATGCTACTTTACAATTTGAAATGTCGCCTGAAGGGCATTTTCGCTGGTTTTGGGGCGATATTATGTCTGATGACGCGGTAAAAGGTGGTTCAGGTGATAATGATCAGCCTCTTTTGGCTGCGTTAGAACAATTTCAAGGTCCTGTCAATACTGGCTATCTGGCGGCCGAATGGGCTGCTGATTACGAGGGAATTAACAGGGCGAATATTGTGCTGGAAAAAGTTCCCGCCATTGTCATGGACGAAAAATTAAAGAAAAGGATATTGGGCGAAGCCTATTTTCTCAGAGCCTGGTTTTTTTATAATCTGGTTACTATTTTCGGCGACGTCCCTAAGGTGGATCGCCTTTTGTCTCCCTCAGAATATAAGATGCCCCGTTCTTCCGCAGAAAGTATTTGGAATTTAATTGAAAGTGATTTGACCATTGCTGTTTCAAATCTTCCCCTTCGAAGCCAATATACACAAGCTGATTTGGGAAGAATTACAAAAGGAGCCGCTCAGGGCTTACTTTTAAAATCGTTGGTGTGGCGTAAAAAGTGGGCGGAAGCTAAAAAGGTGGGTGAAGCCTTAATTTCGTCCGGAGAGTACAAATTAGAGCCCGATTTCAATCGTATTTTTACAAAAGCAGGTGAAAATGGCGTGGAATCGGTATTTGAAATTCAATATATGACCGAATCAGGGGGAAATTGGGGAAACAACAATAATAATGAAGGAACCTTTACCAATGTTTTTATTCGGGCGAGAGGACAATTCGATGGGTATGGATTTAATATTCCTACCAAAAGTCTGGTTGACGCTTTTCTAGCTACCGGTACAGAAGATCCCCGATTAAAAGCTACCGTTTTTAGAGTGGGAGAGCCCATGGGCGATCGCGGAATTTTTACAAAAGAGGCAACAGGTGGGTATCCTCATGATTATTATGGTAAAAAGTACTTTAATAACAGAAGTGAACAAGCTACTTTCGGAGATCCAAATCCCAATGGTGGAACGAATGACCGGGTAATCAGATACGCTGATGTTTTGCTTCTTTTTGCTGAAGCATCTTTCCAGTCAGGCGATCAGACCAGCGCCAGAAATGCATTGAATCAAGTAAGAGCAAGAGTTAAATTGCCTGAAATAACCTCTTCAGGAAATACATTGTTAGAGGCTATTTATAATGAAAGAAGGCTGGAACTCGCATTGGAAGGACATCGGTTTTTTGATCTTGTGAGAACCGGGAGAGCGGTAAGTTTTCTGGGCCCTTTAGGATTTAAGGAAAATATTCATAAAGTGTTTCCTATACCTCAATCTCAAATTCAGGCAAGTAATGGTGCTGTTACCCAAAATCAGGGCTATTAATCTACATAAAAGCTAAAGATTATGAAACCATTTTTTTATATGTTATCGAGGGGATTACCCGTTTTTATACTCATCGGCACCCTATTTTTAAGATGTGAATCTTATCAGGAACCTGATATTCAATTAGGAAAATCACCAGATTTACCTACCCTTTCGGTTGTTCAGTTGAAAACAGATTCTAATCGGGTGGTGGTTAGTGAGAAAAGTGATGTAATCTTTGATCGTTTATGGTCGGCCGTAGGAGCCAGTCCTGACAGGACAAAAAAGGGATTAGATACTTTTTATTTTCCTAAAGCCGGTCGATATAACATATTATGGTCAGGTTCTTTTAAAGGTGGCTCTGGCACCGGTCAGCAAAGTATCTCCGTGGTTATACCTAAAGATGCCGTTACTCCTTGTACTGGTTTGGCAACCCTTTTAGCAGGTGGGTGTGACCCAACCAGTCGAAAATGCTGGACTTTCAGTAAAAAAGCGGGGGCGGTAGCCGTTGGTCCAACGCCAGGTTCTGCCGAATGGTTTACTTCTCCGCTAAATGGTCTCCAGAATGAGCAGTACGATGATAATTTTTGTTTTGCCTGGGCAGAAAACAAATTTATTTATGAAAATAATGGATTAACCGTTGATCCTTGGAATGGATATAAGCCGGTACCTTTTTCTTTGCCAGGAAAACCTCAATGGCAACTAATTCCCATTGGTCCCGCAGGTGTTCCTCGCATTGAACTTCCGGAAGGTGCCTTCATGGGGGTTTGGGATGCCTCAAATGTCTATGACATCGTGAGATTAACGGAAAAAGAGATGATTGTAAGAACTCCGTTTTTAAAAGGAGGTGGTTGGTTTGAATTATATTTTGAAGCTAGATAAACGTTTTAATTTTGAAATACTTAACTTTTTATTCAATTCTGTGTGCTTTTTTGTTGTTTTCCATGTCAAAACCGCCCAAAAAGTACAAACTTGTCTGGTCTGATGAATTTTCAACAGAGGGATTACCGGATGCCAGTAAATGGACTTATGATGTGGGTGATGGTTGTCCCCGAATCTGTGGTTGGGGAAATAACGAGTGGCAATATTACACCGAGGCAGATATCGACAATGCCTCTGTAAAAGATGGAAAATTAACCATTGAGGCCCGACCTGAAAAAATGGGAGGGAAGGAATATACTTCTGCCAGGATGCTTACCCGAAATAGGGCTTCCTGGAAATATGGCTATTTTGAAATGAGAGCAAAAACGCCGGTTGGCTTAGGTACCTGGGCTGCTATCTGGCTCTTGCCAGAGAAAAACAACTATGGAGAATGGCCGGGAAGTGGAGAAATTGATTTGTTGGAACACGTAGGGTTTGCTCAGGATTCTATCTTCGGCACCGTTCATACGGAAGCTTTCAATCACATGATTGGTACGCAAAAGGGAGGAGGTGTTGGTAAAATAAAGCCACACGAGGACTATCATTTATATGCCATAGACTGGACGCCTGAAAAAATGGATTTTTTATTTGACGGGAAAATTTATTTTACCTTTTATAAAGAAGCATTGGCAAATAGTAAACAATGGCCTTTTGACCAACCTTTTCATGTCATTTTGAACCTTGCCGTTGGGGGTAACCTCGGTGGTAAAATGGGGGTTGATGCAACAGCTTTTCCCGCCCGATTTTCTATCGATTATGTGAGAGTTTATCAAAAAAAGGACTAAATGAAAAACGTA
>JAJTER010000139.1 GCA_021299835.1 Saprospiraceae bacterium
TTTCGTAAGCAATCAAAAAATCAAAATTTTTACCCCCAACACCTTTATTTGCCTTTGGTAGCTCGTGATGACAATAGACAGCACCAGCCCAGGCATTACTAAAAACGGCTTTATCATCGATTAACACAAATTGATCTTTATAAGCAAAAGCCCCTTGTATCGTTTTGTTGCCAATAGTCCGATATTTTTTATCGGCTTGAAAAGTACCTGGGTACAAAAACTGGCCATTATGAGGAATGAGCAAACCATTGGAAGAAAAAACACTGATATTTCCATTTCTGTCACTATGCGAAGATTCAAGTTGAACCTCAGTACTTTGAGTATAATATTTTACACTATAGTCTTGTAGGTAAGGTTTGTCCTGATAGACAGGTTGAACCATTTTCGTCTGAGCGAAGACGACATTCGTTAAAAAAAAGGCGCCAAGAAAGGCGCCAAAAAGATTTATTTTCATACTTGTTTATTAAAGTTTTTTAAATAAATGTAAGCACCTAGAAACTCTTACAATGTTAAGGTACTTATTTTTTAAAATAATACCAATGTAGTTTCCCTATTCAGCTATTTCATCAAGTTTAGTATAACCTAAAGCTACTTTTAAAATAGATAATATATTAGCTATTTACGATAAAAATGCGTATTTTAGTTAAAATATTATCTATTTTATGCAATATAGATTAAATAAAAAACCAGCTGACTGGATGCTGGAAATGGCAAAGCGACATAAAATGTTAAGAAAACAAGCTGGATTTACCCAAAGTGAATTGGCGCGCCGGTCCGGTGTTTCTCTGGGTAGCTTAAAACGTTTTGAAACAAGTGGGCAGATTTCCATCCAGTCTCTATTCCTGCTTATCGATGTGCTGGGGAGGCTTGACGACTTTGATACGATACTGAAACCCATTGAAAACATGAAGGAGATTGAGCGATTATTCAGTGATAAAAAACGCAGAATATGAAGTCTGTAAAAAAAATAAACGTTCAACTTTTGTTTGATACAGAAATATTTGAAGTGGGAAGCTTAGTCCTTAGTGTTAGAAATATATTTTTCAAGTATAGTCAGGAATTTTTAGATCAAGGATTAGACATTTCACCCCTTAAGCTCGGATTAAATGCACAGATAAACAAGGTCAATGATTTACCTTTCGATGGGTTATTTGGTGTGTTTGCCGATTCTTTACCCGATGGCTGGGGTAAATTACTTATAGACAGGGCATTAACGGCAAAGGGTATCTCTTTGGCAAGTCTTTCAACGCTTGACAGATTGGCCTATATTGGTAAAAATGGAATGGGTGCCCTGATCTATAAACCTGAATTAACGATGGAACATGAGCTTGATTTTGATATAGAATTAGATGAAATAGCGAAGGGAACCAAGCAAATTATTTCGGGAACAGCCTCAGATGCTTTAGACAAGATCTACCAGCTGGGAGGATCATCCGTTGGGGCACGGCCCAAAATTTTAGTTGGATTTAATCCAAAGACCCAACATATTCTTGGAAATGAAATCATATTACCTACTGATTATGAGCATTGGATCATTAAATTTCCTGCTACAAATGATCCTGTGGATATGGCAAATATTGAATTTGCCTATTACAAAATGGCCGTTGAAGCTGGCATAGAAATGAATGAATGCAGATTATTTGAAAGCAAATCCGGTAATACCTACTTTGGTACCAAGCGATTTGACAGAGAGGGAAATAAAAGATTACATTTACATTCCGCGGCAGGAATAATGCATGATAATTTTCGATACAGTTCTTTAGATTATGGACATTTGATGGATTGTGCTTTTCAACTGGAAAGAGATGTGAAGGTTTATGAAAAAGTATTTAGGTTAGCTGCTTTTAATGTTTTTGCCAATAACAGGGATGATCACAGTAAAAATTTTTCATTCCTAATGAATGATAATGGGGAATGGCGCTTTGCCCCAGCTTATGATTTAACTTTTTCTTATGCAGGTCATGGCATGCATAGCACCATGATTGCCGGAGAAAGTAAGCAGCCCAATGAAGTACACTTATTAAAATTAGCCACCCATTTTAAGGTGAAAAACGCCGGAAATATACTGGATGAAGTAAAGGCTTCGATTAATAATTGGAGAAATCACGCCGCTACAAACGGAGTTAGAAGGTCGTCTAAAAACACCATTGGAAAGGTTATAAGCCCATAAAAGCGTGTTATATTTTTTACAACTCTCTGTTTTGCATTGTGGTATTCCCCCTCATGTCACCAGGGAAGTTAATTTAATGACTAAAATAAATTATATGATATTACGAATTAATAATTCAGGTTAAGAAACAAAATATTATTGAAATATAGAATTAGTATCCAACAATCCGTAATTAGTCTTAGCATTAAGGTATGAATTAACCTCAACTTTGTCTCATTATTTTTCAACCACTAAACCAAAATAAATGAGCAAAGTTATTTTAATCACAGGTGCTTCATCAGGCATGGGAAAAGAAACGGCACTTAAATTAATTAAAGAGGGACATAAGGTCTATCCTGTTGCAAGGCGAATAGAAAACATGAAAGACCTTAAGCAACTGGGAGCTTTTCCAATTCAAATGGATATGACCAATGAATCGGATATTCAAAATGTAATTAACATTATAATTGAAAAAGAAGGTAAAATTGATGTTCTTTGGAATAATGCGGGTTACGCCGTGTATGGTTCAGTGGAGGAAACACCCATCGCTGAAGCAAGAAGGCAGTTTGAGGTAAATCTTTTTGGACTGGCAAGCCTAACTCAAAAGGTAATTCCATACATGCGCAAATCAAATAAAGGTTTAATTATCAACACATCATCGGTTGGAGGCAGGATTTATGCTCCACTTGGTGCTTGGTATCATGCATCAAAACATGCTTTAGAGGGCTGGAGCGATTGTTTACGCTTAGAATTAAAGCCATTTAATATTGACGTAGTCGTTTTACAACCAGGTGCCATTGCGACAGAATTAGCAGAAGTAGGGAAAAAACCACTCCTTGCAATATCTGGAAATGGACCATATAAAAAAATAACAAACGACATTGTACAATTAACCGAAAAATTTGAAAAAAGTAGTTCTCCTTCTGCAGTAATTGCCGAAGCTATCAGTAAAATCATTTCTACGGAAAAGCCAAATACAAGGTACAAAGTAGGTAAGTTATCAAGCACTTCTATATTTTTGCGCAATTATTTGGGAGATAAGCTATTTGATAAAATAGTGATGAGTCAAATAAAATAAGAAAATGGTCATTTTAATAGCAGGAAGTTCCAGAATAAATGTTGAATTGATTAAGGTTATCTCCCTAAACTATGCAGTACAGTTTGACAATGCTTTGAAACGAGAAAGCGTTGGTACAAAAAGGAAAAGCAACACTTCTATTGCTAAATATAAAGGCATGGCTGGAAATCAAATTTCTGCAGTTAATTTGAAATTTTACACTTTTAGAGCTGCTTATATTTATCCGTTGAGCTACGCATAGAACACAAAATTTTCGGTGAAATTTGAGGGGAAAAATTTTCAAGTATTCTTAAAAAATGAATGGCAAAATGGGAAATATTATTCGATTAGAAAGCATCAGTCAATTAAATGCATTGTTTCAGCAAACCGCTCCAAAACATCCATTAATTTCTGTAGTTGATTTTTCCAAAATTGAAAAACATGAAAAAATTGAAGAAATTAAGTTGACTTGTGGATTTTATTCAGTCATGTTCAAAAACCATTGTGCCAATAAATTGAAATATGGAAAGGAATATTATGATTTTCAAGAAGGAACTTTAATGTGTATTGCTCCTAACCAAATAATAACTATTGAAAATAATGCCAACTCAGAAAATGCAGATATAGTAGGTTGGGGTTTGTTTTTTCATCCTGATTTGATTCGAGGTACTTCGTTAGGTAATAAAATAAAAGAATATACATTTTTCTCTTATGAAGTTAATGAAGCATTGCATCTGTCAGATAAAGAAAAACAAACCCTTTGGGATTGTGTGGATAAATTGGAAAATGAATTATCTGAAAATATTGACCTACATAGTCAAACCCTTATTACCTCAAATATTGAATTACTATTAAATTATTGTGCCCGATATTATGACAGGCAATTTATAACCAGGAAAAAGGTTAACACAAATTTACTTACGAAATTTGAAACAATTTTAAACAGCTATTTTAATTCTAATGATCAACAATATAAAAAGTTGCCAAGTGTTAAATATTTTGCTGAACTTCTATTTCTTTCACCCAATTATTTAAGCGATCTTTTGAAAAAAGAAACAGGTAAAACGGCACAAGAATACCTACATTATTACCTTATAGAAGAAGCTAAAAATAATTTATTGAATACCAATGACCCTATAAATGAAATTGCTTTTAACCTTGGTTTCGAATATCCTCAATATTTCAGTAAATTATTCAAATCAAAAACAGGCATGACCCCATTAGCCTATCGGAACATGAATTAAATATATTACTACTAAAAATATGAGTTTCATTGTCGGACATGCACAGACAATGAAACTCACTTTAATCAGAATTAATTCCACATAATTTATAATACTTATGTCCATTAACCTTAATCATCTAAAAGGACTATAATTTTGTTTCTTTATCGGTATTTAGTTAAATTGCGTCATTAAAATGACGTTATTATGATTTATTTAGTCAGAGAGTTATCGAATTTGATATTAAAAAAGTTGCAACCTAATAAGGTGGTGATCCTCTCTGGCGCTCGACGCGTCGGAAAAACGATGCTAGTAAAAGAAATACTTGCTACTGTGAATGAGCCAATACTTAGGCTAAATGGAGATGATATTAATGTTCATGATAAACTTTCTATAAGAAGTATAGAAAATTATAAACAGATTTTAGGTACCTATAAACTACTCTACATTGACGAAGCACAAAAAATTCCTGAAATAGGTCTGAAACTCAAACTTATGATTGATGAAATAGAAGGACTTAGAATTATTATATCTGGTTCATCTTCATTTGACATACATAAAAATGCCGGAGAACCTTTAACAGGAAGAAAATACACTTTTACATTATATACGCTATCTGAAAATGAATATACCCAGATTGAAAATAATATTAATAAAATGGACAAGGTTCGGGAAAGACTGATTTTCGGTAATTATCCTGAATTATTGCACCTGCCTGATCGCCAGGATAAAGTAGATTATTTAAACGAAATGATAAGTTCTTATTTACTTAAAGACATATTGGTATATGAGCATATTAAGAATTCCCAGAAAATATTTAATCTTTTACGGTTGATTGCCTTTCAAATCGGTGGAGAAGTATCCCTTCAAGAATTAGGTATCCAATTAGGCATAAGTAAAAATACGGTAGAAAAATACCTGGACTTATTAAGTAAAGTATTCATTCTTCATAAAGTTGAAGGATTTAGTCGAAATTTAAGAAAAGAAATTACTAAAAATTCAAGATGGTATTTCCTAGATAATGGCATCAGGAACGCTGTAATTGCCAATTTTAATCCCCTGCATGCACGAAATGATATTGGTGCATTATGGGAAAACTATATGATTAGCGAAAGATTAAAATATCAGGAATATAAAAGGATTTCATCTAACAATTATTTTTGGAGAACCTATGAACAACAAGAAATTGACTGGGTCGAAGAAAGGGATGGTTCCTTGTTTGGCTATGAATTTAAATGGAAAGAAGAGAAAGTTAAAATACCAACCCAATGGAAAAGTGCCTATCCAGATACTTCTTTTGAGTTGATAAACATAAATAATTTCAGTGAATGGTTGAAATAATAGCCTATACAAAGGCTCTTTTCTGGCCTAAGGCTGTATAATTGGGATTAGTCAATCTAACTTTTATTATATGGTTAAAAACTTACTACAAGTTTTACCGGTTGAGTTAAATTATATATTAGATTTGTAGTATTACTATTGTATTATTTTGGAATTTTCTACTTTCCATAATCTTTTATTTGGCCATTAACCCCTATTTCAATGATAAAAAATATATTCACCGGTATCATTTTGACGCTCTTATTAGCTGGAAAAATTATTGCCCAGAAAAGCAATCTATACCAACCTGTCATTGAACAAAGGGCAGTAAATATTCTCCATGATAAGCAGTTTCATTTTAAAGATCTTAACAAAAATAATATACTGGATGTCTATGAAGACTGGCGTAAACCGTTGGACTTGCGTGTAGCAAATCTGGTAAGTCAAATGACCCTGGAAGAAAAGGTGGGCATGCTACTTATTAACACGCTAAATGCAGGTGAAAAAGGAAAAATGACTGATGCTGCTGTGGACTTGATTGAAAAGCAGAAAATGTCCCGATTCGTTTTCAGAAACACCATTAAAAGTAATCCAGTAAGTACTGGAACAGGAAATGGTTTTGCCGGAGCGCAAATCAGCCCGTTTGAGGCAGCACAATTTATGAATGCTGTGCAGGAACTTTCCGAACGCACCCGCCTGGGTATCCCCGCTTTATTTAAATCTAATTCCCGAAACCATGTTGAATTTGACGTGCGCGCTGGCATAAATGT
>JAJTER010000140.1 GCA_021299835.1 Saprospiraceae bacterium
GCTTCTTCCGCTGAAAAAAGGTCACCGGTGAGCATTAGCTGCATCGCCTTTGTTTTACCTATATACTGAATTAACCTTTGGGTACCTCCATAACCTGGAATAATACCCAGATTAATTTCAGGCTGACCAAAACGAGCATTTTCAGCAGCGATTCTCAGGTGACAAGCCATGGCCAGTTCACAACCGCCGCCCAGGGCAAAACCATTAATGGCTGCTAACACAGGAACATGAAAATTTTCGATGAGACTGAATACATCATGACCATTTTGCGCCATACCTCCTCCTTTTCCTGCCTCAATAGATAAAAACTCTTTGATATCGGCACCAGCTACGAATGCTTTTTCACCTGATCCGGTCAATATGACGCCTTTCAACGGTGATTGTGAGGGTAAGAAATCGGAAAAAAGGTGATAAAGCTCTTTCATGGTTTGCACATTCAGTGCATTCAGCGCTTTTTCCCTATTAAAAGTAATACGATATATACCATTTGATTCTGCTAAAAGAAGATTTTGGTATTCCATTTTTAGTGTAAAATTAGCTTAAACCTTTGGAAAATACACAGGTGTATTCAATAAATTTTACAACTTAGTCTGACAATGAGTTAAAAAGACAAAGAAAAGCCTTTATATTTAAGGCACATTGGATAAATAAACATGGTAGAAACTGAAAAGGAGCCTGACATATTAAAAGATATTGCCGCGGGAAGCAGTAAGGCGTTCCGGGTCCTTTATTCCCATTGGGAGCCTACCCTTTCGTCTTTTATTTTTCAGGTTACCCGTTCTAAAATTATTACCGCAGAAATTGTTCAGGATGTATTTTTAAAAATATGGATGACCAGAGAGTCCCTCGTCGATGTAAAGGATTTTAAGGCTTATCTGTTCGTTATCAGTAAAAACAGAGCGATTAATGCCTTAAAAAAATCCTTGGCCGATTTAGAGCGGATGAAAAAATATGCCAGTGAAGCACCCTTTAAGGAACATCCTGAAGATGAGGATAATGACCAACTTCCGTTCACGTTGATAGACGAAGCCATTGATCAGTTATCACCCAGACAAAAAGAAATATTTTTACTACACAGACATGAGCGGTATTCTTATCGCGAGATTTCAGAACAATTGGGCATTGGTAAGGAATCTGTAAAAACCCATCTGTCGTTAGCTATAAAATCAATTAAAAATTATATTGAGACTAAAATAGCCCTCATTATATTGCTCATTGATTTTATTTCAAAAAAATCGGATTAGTCCTTCCCCCTTTTCATCATCCCATTTTGTCTTCCTTATGATAAAATACATTAAATGAAGGAAGACCAAAGAAAAACAACTTTGTGGAAAGCATTTTGGCATGGTCATCTTGATGATGAACAGGTTAAAGAAATTAAGAATTTATCAAACGATGAGGTAGAAGCTGAACTAAAGCAACGATGGGATAAGCATTCTTCTAAAAATTCTATCTTTAGTAATAGAGAAAGACAGGAAATCGTCGATCAAATCTTGATGGAGGGAAAGATAGAAAAGCAAATAAAGCCTGTTTTTTTATATTATGTAGCTGCTTCACTGGCCCTTTTAATATTAGGCTATTTTACCCTTTTTGAACCAGAAAAAGAAGATTCCATTGTAAAAATTGAGAAAAGCATTGATTTGAATCCTGGAGAAAATAAGGCTATTCTGACGCTTTCTAATGGTAAAAAAATAACGCTTGGCACCACTGGCAATGGCTTATTAACGGAAGACGGACAGGCAAAAATCTATACCTCTGAAAAGGGAGCACTCACCTATATTGCTGCAACAGAACCACAACAAATATTAATAAACAATATAACTACGCCACGGGGAGGGCAATACAATCTTACCCTTTCAGATGGCACCAATATTTGGTTAAATGCTGCCTCCTCTTTAACCTATCCAAGCTCTTTTAAAAAAGGAAAGCCTAGAATAGTTGAGCTATCAGGTGAAGGTTTTTTTGAGGTAAGGCATAATGCTCAGGAACCTTTTATAGTGCATTATGGCAATGGACTGGAAGCTATCGTTCTTGGCACTTCCTTTAATATAAATACCTATACCGATGAAAAGGCTGCCTATACAACCTTGATTAATGGAAGTCTGAGCGTACAGGGTCCGCAGGAGAAAAAAAACCTATTAAAACCAGGCCAGCAAGCTATCGTCAGACAAGGAAAAACGAGTATTATAAGCGCAGATATAGAAGAAATAATTGCCTGGAAGGAGGGATGGTTCTTATTTAACCGCTTGGAATTACAAGCCATTGTCAGGCAATTGAGTCGATGGTATAACATTGATTTTGAAATTACAGGATCGATAGGAAGCAAACAATTTTCAGGTATAGTGAGTAAATCAAACAATATATCTGAGGTACTAAAGATTATGGAAAATACGGGCGTAACCTTCACACTTAGAGACCAAAAAATATATGTTTCCCAATAAAAAGAAATTAACATCATGACCTATTATTTTACAAAACGAACAACGATGATGCCATTATTACCCTTTCCTTCTTACATTTTAAAGAAGGAATTCTCATCTAAAATAGCTAAGAATTTAAAAGTTCTGGGTATTTTTCTTTTCCTAAGCTGTTTAAATCTGAATGCTTTAAGCACGGCACAGGTAGTAACCATGAACAACAAAGAGGTTACTTTGCAAAAAATATTCAGAGAAATTTATCGTCAGACAGGCTATCAGTTTTTTTATGAGGACGCCTTACTTGATCAAGCGGGAAAAGTAAATATTTCCATTAAGAATGGTAGTATTCAGGAGGCTCTTTCTCTTTGTTTTAAAGACCTGCCCTTATCTTATGTAATCACCAATAAAACCATTGTTGTTGCCCCACAAATAAAGGAGGTGAGCAGGGTTCAGCCCATGGAAAAGGGTATTGAAAAGACCTTGAATACAGTGAAAGGGAAAATTACCAACTCATTGGGCGAACCTATGATAGGCGTAAACGTTATCGCGGCAACCTCTCAAAAAGGTACTACTTCGGATCTTAATGGACAATATGCTCTTGACATAGAGGCCGCTGATAAAGCTTTAATTTTTTCCTATATTGGTTATGTTACTCGAAATATACCTGTAGAGGGAAGAAGTAATATTGATGTTATATTAAAGGAAGAAAGTGTTGAACTTCAGGAAGTGAGCATAGTGGCTACAGGGTATCAACGTTTATCGAAAGAAAGAAGTGCTGGCTCTTTTTCGATGATAAACAGTGATGATTTGAAGTTGAAATCAAACAGCATGAACGTGATTGACAGACTGGAGGGTTTAGTCCCTGGTCTTGCTGTAAATTATGGAAGAAATAGCGAAAAGTTTTTGATTCGCGGTCTCACCTCCATCAATGCCAGCAGATCGCCTCTCATTGTCGTGGATGGCGTACCAATATATGACGCTTCGACTTTAACCTCGTTAATCAATCCTGATGATATTGAGTCAGTTAACTTATTAAGAGATGCAACGGCCGCCTCTATTTGGGGAGCTGCAGCGGCGAATGGCGTAATCGTTATAACCACAAAGAAAGGAAAAACAACGAGTGTTCCACAGAAAATTCAGTTGAATTATAATGGATTTGTGTCATATCGTGGAGCACCTGATATGGATTATTATAATTTGATGAATAGTAGTCAGTTAGTTCAAGCTGGTAGAGAAATTTTTGATGCTACTGCTTTTCCATGGTCTGTGGTAACTACCGGAGCGTCAAATAATTCAACGCCCATTGTCACACCGCATGAACAGGTAATGTATGATTTGTCAAGAAACGTAATAAATGCCGGATTGGCACAACAACGGTTTGATTCCCTGGGTGGCCTGAACAACCAGGCCCAGATGGCTCAATTTCTGCAACAGCCATCGAAACTATCCAATCACAGTATAAATTTTAATGGGGGATCTAATTTCCATAGTTTTTACGGCTCGGTTGCCTATACAAGAGATGAGGCATTTACAAAAAACAATTTAGACCGCTACCAGATAAATCTTCGGCAGGACTTTATTTTCTCTGACGCAATAACGATGGATTTAACCACGAATATTTCGTATGAGAAAAACGACCGATTTTTACTGACGGATTTTCCAGGTACTATCAACACGATACTACCCTACGCTATGCTTTCTGATGCATCGGACAATCCATTGTCAATGGCTTATTTAACTCGTCATCAACCATTTAGAACCATATCAGAAAATCAAAGCCGAATAAATCTCGACTATATACCCTTACAAGAACCTGGAAATACGCAAAATGGCAACACCAATTTATCTACAAGAATAAATGGTGGATTATCTGTTAAGATATTAAAAGGTCTAACTTACGAAGGCCGGGCACAATATCAACGATCCAGTTTAGATGCCTACGAATATTACGATCAAAATGCGTATCGCGTAAGAAATGAGCGAGTATTTTTTACCCAGGCACCTGCGACCGCCACGACAAATCCAACGTATTTTCTTCCAGTAACGGGGGGACATTATTTGACAAATAATAACACACAGTATGCCTGGACAGCAAGAAATCAGTTGCTTTATGAAAATAAAGGGAATGAAAAACATCAAATTTCCTTATTGGCCGGTACTGAAATCAGAGCTGATTTTATCAACAGAATTGGCACATTTAAACGAGGTTTTGACTTTCAAACACTGACCTATTCTTATATTGACGAGCAATTTTTAGGCAGCACCGGGGTGACAAGTCCTGTTAACTTTTTACCATCAAGAACCATCAATGTTCTCAATGTAAATCAACATAGTTACAGTGAAGTAGAGCGACGATTTTTCTCCTTATACGGCAATTCAGGCTATACTTATAAGGGAAAATATACGATCAATGCGAGTATTCGTATGGATCAGTCCAATTTATTTGGTTCAGATCCGGCCGCTCAATATAAACCTGTCTGGAGTGTAGGAGGTGCGTGGAATGTGACAAAAGAAGATTTCTTTTCTGTGCCTTTTGTCGATTTACTGAAAGTCAGAGCCACTTATGGCCTATCGGGCAATGCTCCTGTTCCCGGACAAGGAGGACCTTATGACATTATTGGCGCCAGGAATAGTGCTATTTTTGCTGGACTGGGAACCGGTTACGTAGTTTTCACTCCTGCCAATGATTTGTTGACCTGGGAGAGAACCACCACAAAAAATATAGGCATTGATTTTAGTATGTTCAAACGTCGCCTGTCAGGAAGTATTGACATCTATGATAAGCTAACTACTGATTTACTAGGCTTTGTGCCCATTGATCCAACCACTGGTTTTTCTTATGCTTATGATAATCTCGGAAGTTTGAGAAACAAGGGATTTGAGCTACAACTAAATAGTGTAAATATTACCGGGGAAGATTTTAGCTGGCGAACCATTTTGACGTTGTCAAGGAATGAAAATGAAATAATTTCGCTAAAAAGGTCTTCTGCACTAACTTTTTCAAATAAGATAGCTGGCGTTCAGGTAGAAGGATATTCTGCTTTCCCTTTATTTGGATATAATAATATAGGTTTAGATAAAGCGGGAAATCCACTTGCTTTAAGTGCAACGAATGACACATTAAGGTTAGCTAACCAGATAAAAGTAGATGATCCACAGTTTGCAGGAACTACCCAGCCGCTTTGGTATGGTGGTTTAACGAATATTGTTTCTTACAAAAATTTCAGTTTATCCTTTTTGGTAGTATTTAATCTGGGTCATCAAATGAGACTGGATGTTAATCGCTTTTACACGGGCAGATTGTTAACCAACTTACCTGATTATTTCGACAACAGATGGAAAAAAGAAGGAGATGAGCTGAATACAGATATACCTAAGTATGTAGCTAATGCATCGACCTCATCGACCCAAAGAAACACTAATTTTTATACACAGGGCTTAAGCAATATAACTTCGGCTTCTTATGCGAAACTTAGAGATTTAACCGTTAATTACCAATTCGGTAAAAACATAGCGGATAAACTATCCATGCGAGATTTGAATATTTACGGCCAGATAAACAATTTGTTATTTTGGACTAAAAACCAAAACAATATAGATCCGGAATACTTTGATTACCAACAAGGTTTGAGATTAGACAGAATGCCGGTATTCTACACTTTTGGTTTAAGAGCATCCTTCAAATAATTTTTAAAAAAGAGAAAATGAAAAAATCAACGATAAAAAGTTTTGCATTCATCTGTACGTTGTGGATATCTATTTCAGGTTGCGAGTCATTTTTAGATGTAACGCCCAAAGGATTAGATGTATTAAAAACAACCGACCAGTTTAACGGCATTTTCAATAACGCCAATTTATTCAGTTACCTGAATGTCAGAAATCAACCTGGAGGAATTTCCAGTTTATTAGGTTCTGCTGAAATGCCCTTATTCATGGGAGATGACGTATTTTCATCTGCGGGATTTCTAAATGCCATTCCAAC
>JAJTER010000141.1 GCA_021299835.1 Saprospiraceae bacterium
AAACCAACGCCCGCTACATCAAACAAGGGCATAGTCTTTTATATTTTTTTACATATAATTATTTATTATGTTCATTTTTATATGTTTTTACATACAATTTACTATTTTTGCATATAATAACTGCAAAAGCATATAATGAAATCACTAGGGAACTTTCTCAAAGAAAAACGAAAACAAGCCGGACTAACGCAATTAGCGTTTGCAGAAAGAGCCGGGGTTGCACTTACTGTGATTAGAAAGATTGAACAGGGCAAAGGCAATTTACAATTAGAAAAAGTAAACCACGTGCTTTCCATGTTTGGTCATACCCTTGCTCCCATAGCCAATAAAGACATTGAAAAAAATCAAATCAATGACGATGAGAACAGCTGAAATATTTTACAAGGACGTCAGAGCAGGTGTTTTGACTGAAACGAATGAAGGCCATTTTACTTTTCAATATGACGAACAATACGTTACCGATCATCCCAATCAGTTTTTAACCTTCACCATGCCGGTTGTTAAATATCCCTATCACGACAAGCATTTATTTTCATTTTTTGAAGGACTCATTCCAGAGGGCTGGCTTTTAGACGTTGCTAAAAATCATTATAAAATCAACCCAAATGATAGAATGGGTTTATTACTGGCTTGTTGCCAAAACTGTATCGGAGCAGTTAGCGTAAAACCTTTAAACCAAGCCAATGAATAAGAGATGTTTATACTGCTATGGCGAAATGGTAGATTTAGAGCAACCAGACTACCATGCTAAATGTAGTCTGGCTTTTTTTGGAAGTAATACACCTCCATTTTTAAAATACTCTTTGAGCGAAATGAATGAGTTGGCTAAAGAAGTGGTCGCTTATCGTATTGCTATGCCGGGAGTACAACCCAAGCTTTCTCTTTCGACGATTGATGAGGTGTTAAACCAAAAAAATGTCACGAGACTTACGGTGGTGGGAACTTTGGGTGGAAATTATATTTTCAAACCACCTTCAAGTGCCTATCCTGAGATGCCAGAAAACGAACATTTAACGATGAAGATTGCGGAAATATTCGGTATTCAAACGGTTCCTTCAAGTTTGATTAGGCTTCATTCAGGTGAATTGGCATATATCACCAAAAGGATTGACAGAACTTTAGAGGGTCAGAAAATTCACATGCTCGATATGTTTCAAATTACAGAGGCAGTAGATAAATACAAAAGCACTATGGAGCGTGTAGGTAAGGCTTTGCGGCAATACTCCACGGACACCCTCATGGACCAGTTAAAATATTTCGAATTGACTGTTTTTTGCTTTTTGACGGGAAATAACGATATGCACTTGAAAAACTTTTCAATGATTGAAAATGATGGCAAATGGTCACTGTCTCCTGCATACGACTTACTTAATGTGAATTTGGCGAATCCAAAAGACAAAGAAGAATTAGCACTAAGTATGGAGGGAAAGAAAACAAAATTTACCCGCCATCATTTTGAACGATTTGGAACCTATCTAGGGTTGAATAATAAACAAATTCAGGGTGCTTTTGATCGATTTATGAAAAAACAATCTAAGGCAAAAAGCTTGATTGAGGTATCATTTTTAAGCGAAGAAATGCAAGATGCTTATTGGAAAATAATGCTGCGTGCATATAAAGCACTCCAACAAGAATAAATGATGCGCCTTGTTGATACAAACTTTACGATGGTGATCAAAATAATAAGCTACGGTCATTTTGCCCCGTCATAAAAAAGAGCAAATGCCATTGACCCCAGAAGTATATAAATCGACAGGTAATTCGCCAGTTCATGTATGTGGTATTTAACTTTTGTTAGTTTTGGCAGAATATAGGATTCTATAATTTGCCAAATATGATATTTTTTATTACATTTGGCAAATTATATGACTAGCATAAAACAAATAATTCAAACAGATGGAACAAATTATAGGCAAAATTTACCCCTAACGCTCGGTTTTGAATCAGGATTTACAGGATTTTGAGGATTACAGAGATCGTCCTCGGTTTAAACATAATGTTTATTCGTAGATGTGTTCCTTCTTATAAACTCACAGGGACATAGCCTAGGCTTCCATTCATTGTACAAATATTTTTAAAGCATTCAGGCTTTTTAGATAGCCTCCTACACGAACCACCAGATAATGAACGATCAACGGTTAAAAATTTCTTTATAAATTTTTTCCATCGACCCAAATTCTTCCTCTGTAATCTCCTCAAATTGATTTTTTCTTCTGTTGGGGAATATTCCTTTATTTTGATGGAGATATATAATGACGCTGCTTAATCGTTTATCTGGCATGCCAATCAATTGTTGAAGTTCCATTTTTAATTCATCTTAACGTTGTAAAAAATAAAGTTCGTCAAATAAATCTTCATGGATTGTCGACAAAATTGTTTTGGCGAGATATTCACTTTGAACTGTTAAATCCGGGTATCTAAAAAATGGCCCAACATCATCGGGATTATCTATATTTAAATCACCATTTTCTAAAATGAAACATTGCACACGCTTCATCAATGGTTTTGAATAGCTCTCGAGCGCCCTATCATATTCAGTTTTATTCTGAAGCATGTGGGCGGAAACCGGTATGATAAGTCCTTGTTCAGCTAAACCATCGCGGGTAAGCATATCATGAATTAGAAAACGGTGAAGCAGTAAGTCCTTTCATCAAAGAACCAAACATATCTTTCGGTGGATATACATAATGATAAATTTCTTCCCCACGATAATTCGTCTGGCCAATATAGTTTTGGAAATCACGAAATGCAGGTTGACCATAACGAGCATCTACAATATCATTTTGTAGCGCAGTTAATGACTTTTCTGACATAACATCCAGGAACGGCTGCTTACCAGCATGATATAACATATTTACAAATCATTCCATACGATCAGGCGAAGGTTTTTCGCTCTCAATTTCATAAGACGATCTGGTTTCCTTCCTGTATAAATATTGGCTTGCGCGCTGAAAAATTTCAGGCAAATAATCTTTTTTTAAATTTTCTATTTCTTTCCTAATGTCTTTGGTAATTAAATCTTTCAAAGACTGGTTTTTCTACCCACCGGGCAAAATTCTGAGACGCCTAATAAATTATCATTGATATGCCACCGGGTATTTTTAATAATCTTTCCAGTAATGTAACGTTTAGGATCAAGTAAATCGATATAATTACCACCAACACTGATTGCCATTTTTAATTTTTTCCCGGTTAACCATTCATATAAATAACCAATCCTTTTTGAATAGCGCCCATTTGGGTTTCCGAGAATATAATTTGTAACTTCCTGCTCTTCAACCCTACAAAATACCGATATATGATTGACGGGTTAGTTGGAAACCAGCTAATTCAAAATATGCGACCAGCCATATACTTCCTGCTTTATTTACTTTCATAAAATGCGGTAAAACGGATTAATTTGCAGTAAATGCAATAAAATATAATCTAATTGAAGTAAAATAAATATTAATACATAACAATGTCGTAAAATTATTTTTATATTCTTATACTATGAGCATAAAATTGTGCTTGTTTTCAAACCAGCGAAGCTCAATGGTTACCCATTGGGAAGATATCATGCACCTTATTGTGCACTATTTAAATTACAAATGAAGCATTCAACAAAAAAGACAATTTAAGCGCTTTATTCTTGCTCCGCACATATTTGTTCCAGCTTGTCAAATTACCCCCAAAACGAAGCCGTTCTCTATAATCCTCAAAATCCTGTAAATCCTGATTCAAAACCGAGTGTTAGGGGTAAATTTGCCCTTAAAACCTATTTTATGTGGATATCCCCGTTATTGTAGGGGCGAATTGAATTCGCCCTCTCATGATACAGGTAGCTTTCCCTATTTACCGAGCAGATTAATTCCCCAATTTAAAATAAAGGCGCATTCTCATGTAAATTCAATGAATAGATCTATGTTGGAATTGGGTGAATGGAATAAGAAAATTGGTAATGGTTAAAATAATATTGGTGGCATCATACGGGAATATCAATAAATAGTTTCTCCTCTTTAAGATGCTTTTTCTTAATCATAAATGCCGCTTTTTCCAAAAGTAATATAAATCTGAGGAAATTCAAAGGTTGCCCCATTCCCAAAAAAGGATGAATGATTTGTTAAGATTAATGTCCTATATTTACAGACAAATGTCTTAATTAGATTTTATGAATTCAACTATAGAAACCATTGAAGAGAAACTCAACAAGGAAATTGATTACTTCCTCAAAACAAGTAAAATTAATGTGAGTAGCAAACAGGTTACCTATGAAAAATTCCTGGAAGACAAAATGCTTATTGTAGTTGCTATCAGAAAAGGTATTCCTTATTCTCTGTTTGACTTAATTCAAAAATACACCCCATTTTCAGAAAACGATTGGGCGAATTTCCTCGACCTATCCACAAAATCACTAAAGAGATATAGAGCTTCTCCCGAACACCACTTTAAACCCATTCATTCTGAAAAAATAATAGAAATAGCGGAAGTTACAAAAGTAGGTCTTGACGTATTTGGTAATGTCGAGAAACTCAACCTATGGCTTAATACGCCAAGCTTTGCATTAGGAAAACTAAAACCAATAGAACTATTGAAAGACTCTTATGGTAAGGAAATGGTTATTAGTGAACTTCATCGAATGAATTACGGCATTTTTGTGTAGATGAAAGTGTTCAGAATTTCAAGGGGAAAATACGCAACACCGTTGTCAGGTGAAGGAGCTGCTAAGTATGGAGCACGCTGGAATCCAGTAGGCATAGCCTTGATTTATACAGCTCAAAACAGGGCATTAGCCATGGCAGAGGTTGCAGTTCATCTTACTTTGGCCACCTTGCCAGACGATTATATGATATTAACCATTGATATTCCTGATGACATAAAAAGCAAGCAAATAACAGAAACACACTTACCAGAGGACTGGCAAGAGTTTCCACATCCATTTTCTACTCAAAATATTGGGAGAGAATTTGTGACGGAAAATGAATTTTGCGTATTAATCATACAATCAGTTGTTACAAAAGGTGATTATAATGTACTCATTAATCCAAATCATATAGATTTTTCTAAAATAAAAATCACAAGTATGGATAAATTTCCATTCGATAAGAGGATTTTTAATTAAAACCAGCCATTAACAGAAGGAAATCAATTTTTGGCTTCCCCTTTGGGCTCTGGAATGTTAACCATCTGTCCAATTCACGCGTTAGGTTAAATGGATTACGCGTTGAAATCTCTACCCTCCGCATCTAACACGTTGGATAGCTCTAACGATAGGTGTTTAGCCATGAATAGATACATACCCATTCGTTTATTGGGCCCATAATCATGTAGATCTTTGGGTAAATGCACGTTTTCAATCAGATTATCTTTTTGATAAAGAGCATAAATTTTCTGCAAAAAAGGAAACTCTACCTGAGGTGTATTTTGAGTCCAGTCTGCCCCATCTGAAATCAACATCATAGGTCTGGGAGCTGTTAATGCAGCTATTTCCACATTGTTGGTTTGATAATCAGGCCCTTTTTTGTGAATCGGCATACCACTTTCACATTGACATCCTCCAAAAAAATGAGCCGACACCATTACCGCAGGAACAGAAACTTTGATGCGTGAATCTAAGGCCGACAATAAAAATGTTTGCGTTCCACCACCCGATTCACCCGTAATCCCGATACGATTTTTGTCTATCGATGGTAAATCCAGTAAGAAGTCTAAAGCCCGAATGCTATTGATGGTTTGTAATTTTAACGAAGAAGCGATATCATGAGAACATTGTTTACTGTCTTCATAACCCAACATATCCCAGGTAAAAACTACAGCACCCATTCTTGCCAATGTAGCGCAACGAATCTGAGTTTGATCTCTCGTACGGCCAAGTAAGCGATTATCATGCCCATGAGGACATAAAATACCGGCGTAGGATGCATATTTTTTTGTAGGTCTGTACAAGTTTCCCGTCACATAAAACCCTGGTAAACTCTCAAAATAAACACTTTCAATGGAATAGCCATCAAAATCCATTTTACTATGTATGACAGCTTTTGAAGCTACTTTGGCCGGCATTTTTTGTAGATCCATCCCCTCTTTAATTTGTTGGATGATAAATCTGGACCTATCTTCCCATGCTTTTCGCGACGCAGGTATATGAGAATTTAAAAACTCAGCACCCTGGGTTTCCGTGAAATATTTTCCCCGACACAAATCTGTCGAACCAGTATTGTTTTCAGCCTGAGCAGATACGCGATAAGAAAATCCAATGCAAAGCACAAAGGAAATCCATAAACCGATTTGATTTTTCATATCATTAGATTTTAGTTAACCCAATTAAAATAAATGAGTTTTGATGGTCAAAATATCTCTCATTCTTCAATTTAATCAAATTTTTTATTACTTTATGATAGAATATGATAATTTAACAAATAAAAAAAGCAGCCGGAGCTGCTTTTTGAAAAATTACAAATAAATTCTTTATTTCCCTTATTTAAATAGGTCTCAGTCTATCCTCCAAAAAGTGTTGTTAAATCATTATATTTTGGATAAGAAATAAGAACTGCGCGATGAGGCCCGTTAAATACAAAAAAAGCTCCACCAGCAACGGCATCAGCGCCATTTGAAACGGCGAGTTTAATATTCTCCAAGCTATTTAAACCTCCACAAAATATTAAAGGAACTGAAAGTAGAGGCTTAATTTCACCTAATATATCAATATCTAATCCTTGAAGCGTTCCATCGCGATCGACAGCATTAATCAGTATTTCACCAGCACCCGCATTTACCGCATCAACAGCTACTTTTTTCCAGGAAATATCCACAGTTTTATGATTTGAACTGGAAAAAAGTTTATAATTCCCAAATAAGTTTTTTTTCAAGTCAAGTGAAAAAACTACAGCTTGATTTCCATATACAGCTGAAATTTCACTAATTAAATCTAAATTATTCAAAACAGACGATTGCAAGGAAATTTTTTCAATACCAAGCGAAAAAATTCTTTGAGCCTGTTCAAAATTTGAAATACCACCACCATAGCATACCGGCATAAAGCATTCACCTGCAAATTGTTCAATTAAATGATAATCGGGCTCTTTTCTATTTTTCGAGGCGTCTATGTCGAGTACAATTAATTCATCAACTTCTTTTTCATTAAAAATTTTAATAGCATTTAATGGGTCTCCTACATACTTTGGCTTCTCAAATTTCATTGTTTTATATAAGCCACCATTTTTCAATAAAAGTACAGGGATAACTCTTGGTTTAATCATAATTAAAGATTACTAAAATTTTCTAAGAGTTTTAATCCAAATTTGTGACTTTTCTCTGGATGAAATTGGACACCATAAATATTATCCTTTTTAACTGCGCAAGGAAAGGAATAACCATAGTTGCAAGTGGCCTGAATATCATCTTTATGTATATCAGCGATATGATATGAATGAGCAAAATAGAATCTGGTAGGAACAGGTATATCTTTGAAAAGATTTGCTTTATCTTTAAACTCAACATTATTCCAGCCCATGTGAGGAATTCTGATACTTACATCTGAAGCATTAAATTTGACTACTTTTCCTGGAATGAAGTTCATACCTTGAAGTTGACCTTCTTCACTTTTTTCAAAAAGAAGTTGCATTCCTAAACAAATTCCTAAAAGTTTATTGTTAGGATTTTCAATGAACTTATTTAGCGGATTAACCCACCCATTTGAAATAATAAGAGACATAGCTGCATCAAAGGAACCAACGCCAGGAAAAATCAACTTGCTAAAATCATCATAAACAATGTGATTTGGATCCGCTATAATTTCACATTTAGTTCCAATTCTATCGAGCATATTTGCAACCGCCGTAAAATTCCCTACACCATAATTTACAATTTGAATCATTTCTTACTTTTAAATTTCGCCCATTGAGCAGAAATAAATCTAAGAGAATTTCTTTGTAGATCCCAATTCGGAAATTCATCGTAAAATCTTAATGGAGCTTTAATATATCCATCCAAATCACTTAATGAAATACCCAATTTTTTACAAAAGTATTTTTTATCAACCTCCAATTCTTGAGGGTCATACAATGGTTCGTTAAGAACTTCCAAAGCATAAGACCTGGTTATTTCACCAGATAAAATTCTTGATGAAAGATGTGCAATCCTCTTATCGTAGCCATATCTTTCAGGTAGGATATAATTTTGGAAAAACTTAGTAAAAAAGGATTCTCCATGTTTACGTCCATAATTTCTCCAACCCACCTTTTCCAGTTCGGCAATAGCTTCATTAACGGTATATGGCATATAATTTAAGGGTCTAACCTCCTTCATACCTCTCAATCTGAACAAAACATATAAGTCCCACAAACCAATAGTTTCGTAATCTTCTAATGGTTCTCCACCAAATTTCTTATATACTGCTTTAAGATTTATCCTGTCCATTGCACTTCCCTGCCAGGATTGGGGAAGAATATATTCAGTGGCAACATTACCACCGCTCATGAAAACATTATTCTTAGTTTTAACCGCAAATTTATGTAAAACGGCAAAAAAAACGTGGTCTTGAGGTACATCCTGATTTGCCAAACCAGATTTCAGGTAAGCGAGTTGCAATTTTTTCATGTCATTCCAATTTACTACATGGGTATGCAAATCGAAATTACAATGATTGATAACATTTTCAATATTAGAAACAGCCATTTCTGAATTCCAACCGGCATCGACATGTACAGCTAAAACTCTTAATCCATATTCCTTTAAGACCAATGCAAGGTAACTACTATCAACACCACCACTAATCCCCATGATACAATCATAAGGTTTTTTAGCATTTTTCTCTTTGATACTATTTATAATACCATCTAGCTTCCGTTTTCCTTCTTGATTTGGAAACCAATAATTATGTGCGGAATTGTCAAAATAATGACAATGAGAACATACCCCGAATTCATCAAAAGTAATAGCTGGATCTGAAGAATCCATGACGCATCGGGAGCATTGGGTTTTTGGTGTCATAAAATGATTTTGTAATATTCTATTACTTAATATTAATACTTTAAAGTTAAATTATCAAATAAGTAATCTAGTTTAATAATTTGCTTCTCAAAATTCAAATCTTCCGCAGCCTTTGCAGAATTTAATTTCATCCTAAGGACATCTTCCTTATTTAAATCATTCAAAGAGTCAATCATAGCATTTAAAGAGAATTCTTTGGAAACAATTCCACAGCCATATTTATGAATAAAGTGAACCATATCAGGCGTTGGCCCAATGGCGACCATAATTCGAGCTTGAATGAATTCAAAAAATTTGTTTGGCAAACATCTTGCCAGATTAAAAGTTGTAGGCTCAACGTAAAAAAAGCCAATATCATAGGTTGAAAGAACATCAATTATATTATCAAATGGAATTGGATTTAAAAACTGAATTCTTGAATCATTTTTAGCCATTTTTTTTAAAATCTCAATATATCCATCATTGCCAGTTAAGTATAAATCTAATGAAAATCGACTATCTAATTTTTTAACAATTTCTATCATATTTTCAATCTTCCTGTTGTAATTAGCAAAACCATGATGTACTATTTTTATATTATCATCCGTCTTATTCTTTACATTGATTTCTTTAAAATTAGGAACACTTAAGAGGAGCTCCATTTCAACACCAAAGTTTTTTCTATATTGATCAATAAGACCTGGAGAAACTGTAAAAAGTAAACTGCATCTCTTGAGGTACAAATTACACAGTCTTATTCTTTCCTTTTTCTCAAATAAATTAAAAATTAAACTATCCTCATTTTGTGATGGATAATACTCTCTAACATCAAATATAATCGGTGAGTTTTGACAAATCTCCATTGCTAATGGTAACAGCTGTAAGTCCTCAACAAGAATTATATCAAACTTTAATTTACTTAACTTTATGTTTAAATTATTAAGATTATAACGAAAATTAGATAAATAATTTAAGTATTTATTATTTGGAAAAAAATACCTGATTAAAAAAGTATACAAAAGAAATAGATATCTCAATAATTTAATTCCTAAAACTTTATTTTTTTTAGAAATAAATAAATGGTCATTTATATTTAAATTTTTAGTTTTTAATTCATTTGAAACTAAATAAATCTGATAATTTTTAGAATTAAAATAATTTATAAATCTTCTAGGCCTTGGATCACCGCTTGGATCACTTAAGCACATGATTAGAATTATATACTCTAAAAAGAAATCTTTCTTCCAGGAAAATTTCTTAAGTACATAATCAAAATCATTTTGAAATTGAATCTGATCTGGATATGGATCTTTTTCTAACAAAAGAAGAGCTTCAATCCTTGTCATTTGCCCTGTTAAAACAAGAGCTGAAAGGTGATTTTTACGCTTATCAAATCCGAATTTTTTGGGTAATATATAACCTTGATAAAATCTCGTAAAAACAGATTCATAATGTTTGTAGGGATAAGGAACGAAATCGAACTCAGATGTCAAAATCGAAACAACTTCATTTTTGTTATAGTTAAGATAGTTAAGAAAAGGGACCCATCTAATCCTTTTCAAATGATTAAAGTACAAATGATTTATAAATCCAATACCAGGAAAAGACTTTAAAGGATAATTTTTTCCACACTTTTTCCATATAGACAATATGTTTTTGTAATCGTATTTATTTCTTATAGCCCAGTCTTTAGGCATTCGTAAGCCTTCAGTTGCAGTATTAGACCCCGATAAAATATATTTAATGTTATATTTTGAAGCCATCATATAATTTACACCGGCAAGTGCATTATCGTAAAGTAATTCAATATCTACAACATCTGCATTGAAAAAAGCTTCTTGAAGATCTCTATATTCATTCCAATCAATGACATAAGTAAAAAGATCCACATTAAGTTTTTTAACCAGATTTTCTATGTTATTTTGTGCAATTTCAGAATTCCATCCATTATCCATGTGAACAGCTAAAGGTCTTAAGCCAAGTTTAACTGCTTGAACTAAAACCCAGGAACTATCTACTCCTCCTGATAATCCTACTATACAATCATATTTTTTATGTTGACCATCTTTTTTCAATTTGATAATAAATTGATTCAAATTAGATTGTTGAAGTTCAAAATCAAGTAAATTACTTGATTTAATTTTCTCCAAAAAATCCGTACAAAATTGGCATGTGCCATCATCATTAAAAAAAATCTCTGATGCAGAGGTATCCATTACACATCTTTGACAAATCCTATAATTATCCATAAATTATTTAAAGTTTAACTGTTAATTTTCACCTGAAAATCTAATAATTTTAATAGCGCAAATTTCTATTTGATGAATGTGCTGAAACATTTAAGTCAAAAATGACTATAAAACATAAAAAGCATTTTTATATTTATCGCAGGAACAGAGTAATAAAAAATAATTAACGTTAGTAAAGTTCAACTGTCTGTCTTTCTGTTCATTCCAACAAAAGGATGTTGGCTATTTAAAGAAAGGTATTAAGTACAGACAAAAATTCAATTATATAATCCTAATTTTTCAACAATATCATTTACATTCCCTTCATCAATATTTTGGTATAATAAGTCTATATTAACAGCTATATTGTTGGCATCAAGTTTATCATAATCTATCTTACACAAAACCCTAATTACCTCTTCTGAAAATCTGAACTTGATTAGGCGGGCAGGATTACCTCCTACAATTGAATATGGAGGAACATCTTTTGTTACTATTGCCCCAGCCGCAACAACTGCCCCTTGTCCTATCTTTACACCCGATAAAATAAGCACATTCTCACCTATCCAAACATCATCACCTAACTCAATAGGTCCCTTCGTCGTAGCTTCATAACCAACCTTAAGGATTTTAACTTTAAAAGGGAAAGTTGATATATATGAATATGGATGCTCACTCCCTAGCATAAATGTAGTACCTGATCCAATTGAACAATAATTTCCTATTTTTAAAAACTCTTTTGGATTATTAGAATAGAGGGCCTTTATTGAACCATAAGTTCCTTTTCCTACTTTAACGTGATCAAAGAAAGATATATCATCGGGAATAATTTCTAACCTGGTAGAATTGTGTTGGTTATTGGCTCTCCATAGTTTTATAAAATTCTTACGCATAAAATAAGATGTAATCATATTATGAATAAACTTTATCATAGTTTTATTACCTTAGATTCTGAAAAACGTCTTTTACTGCATTCAAATATCCATACTGAAACTTCTTTGTTGGTTCCAAACACATACCTTCACACCATTCATTCCAACAAGAAATAAAAATAATTTCTTGTTCCTTCTTTTCAGATATATCTTTTGCTGATTGCAGAAAATTTTTAAATTTATCAGGTGTAGAGTTACTAATAATATATCCTTTTGTCCCGTAACGTGGGGTATTATCCCAACTCGTAGAAACTCCAAAAAAAATCTTTTTATGGGATGATGCCTTTCTCATAACTCGCACGGCATTTTTTACCACGATATCATAATTTGTATTTCGTATTTTATCGGTTCCGTTAACTTTTTTTCTGATTTTTTCGATTACTACTTCCCATGGATAGAACTTACGCCAGTAATTTAAAGCTGTTGAGTGTTCTAGAAAATTAACAGCGTCACAATATTCAGAAGCTTTACTTAGATCATCAAGATTGTCAATATTATCAATTAGATAAATTCCTGCAAAACCATTTTTTTGACATTCAACATTCCACATTTCAGACATTTCTCTTAAGTTATCGATGTCTTTGCTTATATATAGCTGAAATACAGGTTTATTATTGATTTTAATATATCGTGGATCTTTAAAGAATTGCATTAGATAATTTATATGATTCAACCAATCACTGGGATTTCCATATTCTTGTTTAATAAGCATTTCATCTCCTCCAACCCAACTTCTTGTCCAGTTATGGTTCGCCCACATAAACATGAACTTTTGATTAATGTCTTTCCATTGGAGTAAATTCTCAGCTGGCTTTTCAAGAATTTTTTTTCCCTTAAACCAATAATGGTAATAGCATAGGCCATATACTAAATACTCCTCCATCAACTTCGTTTGCCAAATAACAGTTTCCTTTTCTAATAAATTATAATAATTATCATTTAAAGGTTCCGGTATATCGTGTCCTTCAAACAATGGTTTAGCCTTTTTTAAATTTGTCCATTCTGTAAATCCTTTTCCCCACCATTCGTTATTTTCAGGTATTTCGTGAAACTGTGGTAGGAAATATGCTATTGCTTTAGTCATTTTTAAAAGTTTTATATTTTGCTTGTTCATAGAGAGCAGCAAAAAAGTCACTGGCAACTTTCTCTTCATTAAAATTCTGGCTTACAAAATTATATCCATTAGAAGCAATCCTTTCAAGCTCCTCTTCATGTTTTTGGTAATAGGTAATTTTAAATATAAGATCATCAAGCGTACCATCGTAACCTATATAATGTATGCCGTCAACTAGTCCAAGATCCGTATACATAGGATCTCTTATTCCTATATATGCGCAGCCACAAGACATCCCTTCAACAAAACCAATTCCCGGAAGGCCAATAATTTCTTCCGGAACAATGAACATTTTATAATTGTTATAACTCTCTACTATATCAATTTTATAATAGCCCCTCTCATTTTTCATAGAGCTGAAGTCTCGTTTAAAAATATAATTGTAAACTAAATTACAAAGACGGTATATGTCTCCGAAAACAAATATTAATGGTTTGGTTAATAGATGTAAGAACTTACCAAACTGGCTTGCATAGCCCATTAATTTGAAGTTGGAATTATCTTGTATATTAGTAATAAAAGAGTCTAAGAACGGTTTTAACTTTTCACTGTTAATAGAAATTGTTTCGCGCATTGGTTGCAAAACATCACTTTTAAAAAAACTATTAAAATTAATTTCAGTAATTCTATGTGTGTTTGTACCCGTCGATAATGCTTTATTTAATCTTAGAGAAAAGCTTTTTTTAGGTTGAAATCTTCGTTGGGCAACAAATGGTAATACCATTACATTTTTGTTATACCAGTTAAAAAAATTTCTAAAAAACGCGGAATTTTTGAACAAATTATTCTCTCCAACAAAAAGATCAACTCCTGCGAACTCGGAATTAAAAGCTCCTAGCGCAGGGTTATATGCGTAATGTGTTAAATGTAATACCTTATATGCATTCGAGTTTTTAAAATCTGAAAGAAACCCAAGTGATTCGGTATCCTTGGTCCAGTTAAGATAAGTGAACGAACCGTATAAAAACGAAAAAATAATATCATCTTCACCCAAGGCACTAGCCTTTTTTATTATTTCGAATTTAGAAGGAGATAGTCTATTTATTAATAACCATGCATAAAAGTCTATAATTGGATTATCAAGTAATATTAAAGATCCTCGGAATAAAGGCGCCATACTAGATTCATCAACTAATACTTTAATTTTTTTATTTTTCCGATAAATATAATCAAATAAATAATCGTACTTGCTAATACTTTTTGTACCCGCATAATAACATGAAATATTAGTTTTGAACCAAATTGCATGGGGATTATGAAAAATAATATTCACTAATTTATTATATTTGTCCAAGAGGAAAACATCCACATATTTAATTGACTAAAGTTTTAGAATTGATAAAAAACTGTTAATCAGCTAGATAAAAACATAAAATGAGATTATTTTTTTACAACCTATTGATTTTAGATTAGTTAAAAGATAATTTCCAAATTAGCCAAAAATGTAACAGGAATAATTTATCAAAAATATTTCTGGAATAGGCGATTATTGGTTGGTTTCACATATTTTATTAAAATGCTCAAAAAAACTTTCTTAAGTAAAATAACCCACCTAGGCCATCATACTCATGAGCTTAATTCTATTTTAGAGGTATCTTAGTTCAAATGGATATAAAATCAGATAAACACTTGAAAAAAGTGGTTTAAATTTATTTTGCCTACATTAAATATCCTTTCAAAATTCTACTTTATTTGGACATTTTTAAAATTAAATTGAATATTCAAAAATTTTCAAACCTTGTTTCTTTTTTGGCTAAATTATTTAGGAATAATTCAAAGCTAACAACTATTTCAGCGAATATTTCTTGATAGAGTAATTCAATGATTTACCTGAGCTTTTCTATCGTGATGCTTCTTAATAACTAAAGTTTCGGAGTTACTAAAAAGTTGATTATCAGCAAAATAAATTGATAAAAAAGTTGCATTTTCGAACATAACTTGTCAATTTTGAGTGAGTTAAAAGCAAATTACCAAATCAGTCAAAAATGCAACGAAACAAATTTATTAAAAATATATCTGAAGCGGGTGAATATTCATCAGATTCAAATATTTATCAAAAACCGTTAAAAAACATCATTGAGTCAAATAACTCACCAATATTATTATTTTATTGAAATTAATGCTAGAAACGGGTAGAAAATAAGATAATTAGTTGAAAAAAATGGTTTAAATTCATTTTTCCAGCATTAAATGTCCTTACCAAATGATACGATAATTTGCTCCGAAACTTTAGTAATAATTTATTTTTAAAATCTCTTAAAACTTTGCTTAATGTCTCGTAATCATAAAATCTTTTAAGAAGAGAAAAAATCAAAAAGTTTATGAGCCTAAAGATTATCAAAGAAATACATGCATCAAAATAAGTTGCTTGAAATATGTTTATTTTTAAGTTATGATGATATTTCAAAGTATTAGTGATGGTAAGGTCGTTGTCACCACTAATTAACATTTAAAGTTTCGGAGTTACTAAAAATTTGATAATCAAATTTTTAGTAACTCCGAAACTTTAGTTAAATAAATAAAGTATTTTGATTTATTCTGGATAAAATCTGCCATTTTATCTCATCATTATACGGTCCAGCTCTTAAGATTACAACGGGCGTTCCGTAATTCTGCAATACTCTTGGATTATCAACAAATAATGTTGTTCCATAAAGTCTCTGATCTTGTTTCTCCTTGCTATTATCTAAAATAGAAATAACTTTACTTGTATCTAGCCCAAAAACTTTAAGATACTGACTAAAAATATGAGCGCCAAATAAGAATATATGCTTACCTTTTAAGTCCGAAATTATTTTGTTTAGTGCATTCACTTCATCAACGTGATATTTAATAAAATTTTGCAGTAATTCAGTATTTACATCACTTAAGTCTTTATATTCTAATGGCACCTGCGGTATAGAAGATTTCTTCACATGGAAAAAGTGACTATGTTCCAAATAATCAGTCCTTTTTACAATTTCAAAACCAATATTTTGCAATAGGGATTCTAAATGTTCATCCGTCAAAAAAACGGTATGCTCAAAATTTAAGCTATTGGTAAATTTTTTATTCAACCAAGCCTTTAAATTAGGATAAGAAAAAACCAAATTGTCTCTTACACGCATCTTTTCATAAATGCAGCTAAGAAACTCTTTAGGATCATATGCATGTTCAAGAACATGACTGAATGTGTATGTATCAAACTCGGCTTCAAGTTATCACTTTGATCTTATCGGTCTCCTTAAAAGTTGGATTCGGTTCAATTATCGTCCATTTTTCAATTTCCTCTTTTGAAGAACATATCTGGGCTACTCTACCTTGACCGGCTCCAATCTCTAAAACCTTAGATGGCATAGTCTGCAAAATAAATTCGGAAAATTTCTGATAATGGTTTTCCCAGGTCTCACCAAAACCATATGCATGCTGAGCTTGGTATAGTATTTCTAATGGAATTAACTTATTCAATTGGATAAGACCAGTCTTTCTTTCTAAAAACCACTCCATCACTGCATAAATATCATTCTCCACAGGTTCCTTAGTTACCCCAAAGAAAACTGGAAAATTATCCACCTTAGCTATAGATTCAAAATCAGTGCTCCCTGTCAGACAGCTGGTAGTCCGCTCAATATAATTGTCAAGATAATTCATAATTATTTTTTGTTCCAGTTTCCAGAACCGCGCTCTAGATTTAGATTAAATACATCGAATTTTTCATTAAAAATACACTCAATTATGTGGACTACAGCTTCTGCAACGGCTCCCTGGCCTCCACAAGAGTTGGTTATATGGCTCGCATATTTCTTAGTATTGAAAAAAGCGTTTGCCGGAGCAATACTATACCCCACATGAGCAAAAACAAGAGGATCGTAAATTCCGTCCCCCATATAGATGGTTTCCAGCGGGTCAAAACGCTCTTTAATCCAATCAATGCGCTGGAAAGTACTAACCATACTTAATGGATATCCCATATCTTCCTGAATCCTTTTCTTAGTGATGGAAAAACCTCGTTTGTCGCCGCTTACCATCTCTACATGTAACCTGTCTGTTATCAGAGACAACGCGTCATTATCAGCGTCTCCAAACACTTTTCCTATTTTTCCATCTACTGAATAATGAAATCTTCCGTCTGTAAAAACCCCATCGACGTCAAGGATGAAGTTTTTAAAATCCATTTTTCATATCATTTAGCTGATTAAAAAGGCTGTATTTTCCAAAATAGTATAAAAACAAATCAAATGGATGATGGTGTAGGGGTGACATATTTAGCCATATTATGGATCTGAGCAATTTCACCTTATTATAGTCCAAGCCCTTTACCTTAATGTTGTTAAAAAACAGGTTCTCGCAATCAACTAATGATTGAAGCCTATGAATATTTACCTTGACTCCCCCATTCTCATCTATTTCAATCTTAAACTGGTTGTTGTCAATTATCTCATGATTTACGACAAGGTTATGTGCTAACTTTGCTAGATCGTAATACTGATCTCCCGCCTCAATCTCACCGCCAAAATCCTGTCTCCAATCAATTAGTTTGAAAATCTCGTCCCCCTGATAAATAATATTGTCCAGAATAAAGTCACCATGAAATGTTGTGGGCTCACTATTGCAAAGTGCTTCAAAATCAATCTGGCTTATCAATTCTTTTAACGATGGGATTTCCACGCCATTAATTATATCCGCTTTATCTTCAATTCCTCTTGAAGCATGCATCTCGTTAATTCGCTTCAAAGTTTTAACGAAATAGAAATCATTTGTAATTTTTTTAAAGTGATCAACCTCAATATTCTTTACCGGTTTCCACATATTTTTCTCAGCCCAATTGAGAAAAATATTAAAATTTGATCTGTTAGCGATATTTGAAAATAGAGCGCCTGGCACATATTCATATTTATAGAAGTTTGGTCTCGAGGAAATGATTTCCGGCAAAGCTTCTTTTAAAAAAGCTGTTCGTTTAACTCTGTTTTGACAAATAGTTTCATCATAAAAATATTTTATGATGTTATTTTCAACATGGTAGATGGATTCGGTTACTTTATCAAGGACATGAAAGTCATCCTTCGAAAAATGGTCTTTAGCTTCTTTTATTTTCTCAACGTTCCCAATGTCATACCAGGTCTTTAATTCACGTTCATAAACCTTGTCTTGATGTATGAAACGCTTCAGTACATCGACGTCACTTAGAGAAGATGAATACTCGTTGTCTTTTAATACATCGTCAGCAATGTCCCAGAATAATTTGTAATTATTTACTCCTACAATACCAACATGAAGAAAATCAGGATTAATATTACCCTTGTCATAAAAAACCTTTATATGATCCCCTAAAACATCAAAAGACGTATAATGCGATGAACCAGATCCTTTAAATCCAGCGTTCCAATTTACCTCAGGAGCTGGCAGACTATCTAAAACTATTGTATCTGAAGCATGAAAGATAAAGGGAAGCTGTAGTTTATCTTTCGCGCATGTCATGGAATATAATAAACTGCTGCCCTTTCCCTGAAAATTATCTACCACTACAAATTCAAAATGTCGGTTAGGATATGCAATCTCTAAAAAATCTCTTACTTGATCTCCAAAATATCCAATGGTAATAACGAACTTGATATCTTTAGGATAACCTTCAATAATATGTGAAATTACGGGTTTATAACCCACGCGAAGCAAGGTTTTGTTTGTATATTTTGTAAACTCTCCTAATCGCGAGCCTATACCCGAAGTCGTTATTAATACTTTAAAATCCATGAAATATATTAAATGAATGTTTCCCTGAATGCTACAATTTTGTTTGAAATGGTATCTTCCTGAGGCCTGTAAATTGTTCCTGTTCCACAAACCAAAACATCCGCTCCCGCCTCAATCATCACTCTTCCTGATTCGAAAGTTACGCCTCCATCAATCTCGATCAAAAGATCCTTATTGCCTCTGCTATCCGCAAATTTCCGAAGCTGCCGGATTTTATCAATCATTCCGGGAATTAACTTATGGCCTACTATACCGGGATTAATCGCCATTAAAACCACCATTTTG
>JAJTER010000037.1 GCA_021299835.1 Saprospiraceae bacterium
AAATGGCGCAAATGGAGCCAGGATGGTTAAGAAAGGTTCGAGCACCTCTCTGTGGTGAACATTCATTTTTTGCCAATCATTCACAGCAATCATAAAAGCACTTACACAGGTATTAAAGGAAAAACGTTCAATATCGTCCTGAATCCTTTTAATCGTTGCGTGTAAAACTTTAAGCGCTTCAGGAGTTGCGGGAGTTTCAGTTACTAGCCATTTTCCATCTGCGTCTCTAAACAAATGCCATACTTTTCTCAAAAATTTATATACACCATCTATACCTTTTGTATCCCAGGGTTTCGCTTGTTCAACAGGCCCAAGGAACATTTCATACATTCTAAAGCAATCTGCCCCATATTTTGAGACAACATCATCAGGATTAATCACATTATACAATGATTTCGACATTTTGCCTACTTCAGAATGGGTTATCAGCTGAAAAGTATCTCCTTCATTTGAGGGAGTAAAAACACCTTGTTCAAGCACCCCACCCTCTGATTCAAAAACGGCAGACACAAATTCGGGTCTCCACGAAATAAACTGACTTACCCCATTTTCATTGAGATGCGAGCCCTGCATGTTTCCATAATCTGTAATATAATCTACCAACACAGGAATTCTGGTAAAGGCAAGACCTTTAGCTTCTTCATTTTTCAACAGAGAGGAAGAAATAAATCTACTTTTACCTGCTACTTTTTCCTTTTGCAAGTAAATAGATTCCACCACCCCTTGAATCATACCTTGATTGATCAATTTTTTATATGGCTCAATGGTTGGCACTTTTCCCAGATCATAGAGGAATTTATGCCAAAAACGGCTATACATTAAATGCCCCACGGCATGTTCAGTACCACCAACATACAGATCTACATCTTTCCAATAATTCAAGGCATTTTCACCGGCAAAAACCTGATCGTTTGTAGGATCCATATAGCGTAAAAAATACCAGGAAGAACCAGCAAAACCGGGCATAGTATCTGTTTCACGTTTAAACCCATTGGGAAGATTCACCCAATCCTGCGCTCTGGCAAGAGGAGATACAGCACCTGATGCGGGTTGAAAATTCTCCAAAACGGGCAATTCCAGGGGCAGTTCATCTTCACTTAAGGGTATTGCAACGCCATCCTCATCATATATAATTGGAAAAGGTTCCCCCCAATATCTTTGACGACTATAAATAGCATCGCGTAATTTATAATTCACTTGCCTGGAGCCAATATTTTTAGCTTCGATTTCCTTCAACATAAATTCAATGGCTGCAGGAACCTCCATGCCGTCAAGGAATTCAGAATTAATCATTAAACCCAGTTTATCATGTCGCGTTGCCCCAGGATAATTTGACTTATCAATCACATCAATAATTTCCAGCCCAAATTTAACGGCAAATAAATTATCGCGATCATCGTCACTTGGCACGGCCATAATAGCTCCAGTTCCATAATCCTTCAGAACATATTCACCGATATAAATAGGAATTTTCTTTCCATTAAACGGATTAATAGCATAAGCGCCAAGGAACCCTCCTGTAACTTCCTTTACTTCGGCCATTCTTTCCCGTTCAGACCTGCTTTGCACATAGTCTAAATATTTTGCCACTTTCGGGGCTTGATCTTTTGTGGTTAACAAAGAAACCCATTCGTGTTCGGGTGCTAAAACCATAAAAGTAACACCAAAAAGGGTGTCGGGACGGGTGGTAAAAATTTCCAGTTGAACATCGTGTCCTTCCACGCCGAAGAACATTCTTGCGCCTTCCGAACGACCAATCCAATTGGATTGCATTTTTTTCATGGCATCAGAATAGTCAAGCGTCTGCAGGTCATTCAATAATCGTTCAGCATAAGCTGTGATTCTTAGCGACCACTGCATCATTGGTTTTTTCTCTACCGGATGCCCTCCCCTTTCAGACAAACCATCTTTCACCTCATCATTTGCTAACACGGTCCCCAAGGCTTCACACCAATTAACATAGGTAACTTTTCTGAAGGCCAGACGAAAGTTCATCAACATATTTTCCTTTTCCCCTTTGGATTTGGCATTCCATTCTTCCGCACTAAAGTGTTCAATATCACTGTGAACGGCATTTAAATGGCTGGAGCCATGGGTGCTAAAATGATTTTCGAGATCGGACACGGGTTTAGCCATATTGGCTTTGGTGTCATAATAATGAGAAAAAAGTTGCAGGAAAATCCATTGAGTCCATTTATAATAAGATGGGTTAGACGTTTGTACCTCTCTGTCCCAATCGAAACTAAATCCAAGATTATCTAACTGACTTCTGTATCTGGAAATATTTTGAGCAGTAGAAATAGCAGGTTGAACCCCCGTCTGAATAGCGTATTGTTCAGCTGGCAGACCAAAGGCATCATATCCCATTGGATGTAAAACATTGAAACCCTTGAGCCTTTTATATCGGGCATAAATGTCAGAAGCGATGTAACCGAGAGGATGTCCTACATGCAGACCGGCGCCAGACGGGTAAGGGAACATATCCAAAACATAATATTTTGGTTTATCGGAAGTGTTACTTACTTTATACACTTTATTTTCTTCCCAAAACTTTTTCCACCTGGATTCAATGTCTGAAAATCTGTATTCCATTATCGTTTTATTTTGTTGTGCCATCAGCTCTAAAAATCGTTATAGAGACCAAAAGCGTAATTTTACGCAAAAATAGACAAAAAGGAATTAGATTTGCATTGTTCTGTGCACTTTAATAAATGCAGGTAATATGATTCGTTTTTTATTCAAACTTGGATTAAGCTTAGTTGTCCTTTTGCTGGTTTATAACTATTTTTTAGGTACCCCTGAGGAAAAATCCACCTCAAAAAAGATATTTGGAGAGGTAATTCACCTTGGAAAATCTTCATGGGACTTACTTCGAGCTGAAAAACAAAAATTAAAGGACGGAAAATATGATCTCGCTATGGATAAAGTGAGTCAGCTATTAAACGGACTTGAAAATGCGGTGGTTAAGAGTGGGGATCCGAAAATAAGTGAACAGTTTCAGGATTTAACAAATAAAAGAGACCAGTTATTAAAAATGGAAGAGGTAGCCACGGGATTAACACCTTCCGAAACAAATGGTACCCTAACGGCTCAAGAAAAATCAGAACGATTAAAATTATTAAAAGCCTTGTTAGCTGAAACAGAAATATTAATGAATCAGTTGGAAAACAGGTAATTAAGATATGAATCCAGCGACATCTACACAACAAGATTCTGGTAAATTTGGGTCAAAGCCGAACTACCTTTCTGCTATGTTAAGCATAACCCTGATATTATTTATCTTAGGTATTTTCGGATTTATCCTAATTAATACCCGACAATTAATATCGTTTTACAAGGAAAATCTAAATTTAATTATTGAAATCAGCGAAACTGGAACGGAGAAGGAAATGGTTTCCATGAAAAGCTGGTTAACTACCCGCGATTTTTATAAAAATGGCAGCTTCTCTATGATCCCAAAGGAGGAAGCCATGCAAATGATGCGAAAAGATTTTGGGGAAGATTTTTTAAAACTCGATTTACCCAATCCTTTTTTAGATATTGTAACTTTCAATGTTAAGGAAGCGTATTTAGATAAGGAAGCATTGGGAAAAATAAAAAATGCGTTGAAAAAATTTCCAAATGTTCAGGCTGTTTATTTTCAGGACAGTTTCCTTCATTCATTATTGAAAAATATGAATAAGTTTTTACTTTTCACCTTTGCGCTCACCCTCGTTTTGTTGGCTATATCAATTACGCTAATATTCAATACCCTCAAACTTGCCTTACATACGCATCGATTTATCATCAAAAACATGGAATTAGTTGGAGCCAGTTGGCGATTTATCAGTGCAAGCTATTTATTTTATCTGCCATCATACTATTTGCAGGCATTTTTATTTATGTTTTCAGTACATTTATTGTGGTAAACCGATATTTGAAAATGCGTGTGGATGATTTGTATTAATAGGAAATAACAATTGTCCTTAGATAAATAAATTTAATGTTTAATTTCGTTCTCGGAATTTAAAATCCGGTAAAATTATGAGTAAATCAAAAGTCCGAATTACACCCAATCCTGCGGCAAATACCAAGGTAAATGAAACGGGTCAAACAGCAGTTAATAAGCAGCGAGCAGCAGTAAGTGGCGTAAAATCAAAGCCTCAACAAGTTCAAATGGAGATGTTATTTAATAAAAACAACTTGATCTGGATGGGTAGTGGTATATTATTGGTTGCCATAGGTCTCGTATTGATGTCAGGAGGCAAAATGCCAAGTCCGGATGTTTGGGATGAGACGATCATTTACAGTCCTGTCAGAATGGTCATTGCACCCATTTTTATTTTAGCTGGATTAATTATTGAGGTATTCGCTATATTTCGAAAATAATGGATAGTAATATAGAAGCCATTTTACTGGGTATAGTTCAGGGCTTAACTGAATTTCTGCCTGTAAGTAGCAGCGGTCACTTAGAGATTGCGCAATACTTTTTAGGCGACAAGAAGGACTTAAACTCAGGACTTTTAATGACTGTCACATTGCACGCAGCGACCGCGCTGGCGACAATGGTTGTGTTTAGAAAAGAAATTGGAGTAATTCTTTCAGGCTTATTTAAGCCACAGATCACTGAATCTCATTTATTTGCCCGAAATATTATCCTATCGATGATACCAGCTGTTTTGGTGGGTTTATTTTTAGAAGATGAGATTGACAGACTTTTTGAGGGACAAATATTCCTTGTGAGTGCCTTATTATTGGTCACTGCAGGTATTTTGTTCTTTGCCGACAGAGCGAAAACGGGAACGAAGACGGTTGGGCCGAAAGAAGCTTTTATTATCGGTATTGCCCAAATGATTGCTATTTTACCAGGTATATCAAGATCAGGAGCGACCATTTCAACTTCGGTTATACTAGGCATTCAAAAAACTGAAGCGGCCCGCTTTAGTTTCCTAATGGTTATTCCATTAATTTTAGGTAAGATGGCAAAAGATTTGCTTGATGGTGCTTTCAATGTAAAAGAATTTTCTCTGATGCCACTTTCATTGGGATTCCTATCCGCTTTTCTTACTGGTTTGTTTGCCTGCACTTTGATGATCAGGATGGTACAAAAAAGTAAATTAGGTTATTTTGCCATATATTGCTTTATTGTTGGCGCGGGAATGCTGTTATATCTGGCAGCAAAATAAATTTAAATGATTGATCCAGTTTTTTCCGAGTCTCCCCAAAACACCCTACATCCCTTAGAGGTTGGTTCTATTTTACTGATTAACAAGCCGGCAGGCTGGACATCCTTCGATGTGGTTAATAAAATACGTGGAGCTATAAAGCACCATCTTGGCTTAAAAAAAATAAAAGTTGGGCATTCCGGGACCTTAGATCCTATGGCCACCGGTTTACTTTTACTTGGAACTGGTAAATGCACCCGTGATTTAGACTCTTTACAGGAATTAGGCAAATGTTATGAAGGCACCATCACGCTGGGTGCTACTACACCCACTTACGATGCAGAATCGGAACCCGATGAATTATTTCCCTTTCAACATATTACCAGAGAAGATTTGGAAGCGGAATTAATGCATTTTCAGGGGGAATTAATGCAGGTTCCACCCATTTTTTCTGCTATCAAAGTAGGTGGACAGCCGCTATATAAAAAAGCAAGGAAAGGAGAAGTATTTGAACCTGAAGCACGGAAAATCACTTTATATTCCCTGGAAATTCTTCGGTTTGAATTGCCGGAAATAGATTTCAGGGTTCATTGCAGCAAAGGAACTTATATACGTTCTCTAGCGTTTGATTTAGGTAAATCTTTGCAATCAGGAGCCTATCTTTCCAGATTAGTAAGAACAAAAATTGGAAGTTACGACCTAAAAGAGGCTGTATCGCCGGAAAAGTTTATTGAATCTATTATTTCAGGCTAATTTATACCTAAAATGGACGTTGAAGAAAAACAATTTGTAGGGGTTATTGGCGCAGGTAGTTTTGGCTTAACCATAGCTAATTTATTAGCTCATAATGTTCCAGTTTTGCTTTTTGCCCGTCGGCCAGAGGTGGTTCAGCAAATCAACGAACACCATTATTTTGACAATGTAGTCGTATCCCAAAGGGTTACGGCCACTAATGATCCAAAATTTTTAGCTGAAACATGTACCCTTCTTTTTCCCGTAATAAGCTCTGATGCATTTAGGGCAGTTATGCAAATTTTTGGTCCTTATCTTCGTCCTTCACACCTTATCATACATGCTACTAAGGGATTTGATGTAGGAATATCTGATGCAGACATTAATGCAGGTAAATTGAGAAAGGATCATATTATGACCATGAGCCAGGTGATAAAAGAAGAAACCTCTGTCAGAAGAATTGGCTGCTTAGCTGGGCCGAATCTGGCTTCTGAAATTATGGAGGGGCAACCTACTGCGACCGTTATTGGAAGTCCCTTTGAAGAGGTTGTTGAAGCGGGGAAAAAGGCGTTGGGTAGCGATGTATTTCATGTTTTTGGAACAAATGATCTGCTTGGCGCAGAATTTGCCGGCGGTCTTAAAAATATTTTTGCCCTCGGATCAGGTTTAATTACAGGAAAAGGTTTGGGCAAAAACATTCAGGCCATGTTACTTACCCGGGGACTAATGGAAATGATTTATATTGGAAAGGCTTTCGGTGCGGGACCCAGAACTTTTATCGGCACTGCCGGTATTGGAGACCTCATAGCTACCGGAACCAGCGAAAATAGCAGAAATTATACCTTTGGATTTAATCTGGGAAAGGGTGAAAAACGCATTTCCTTAATTGAAAATACACCAGAACTCGCCGAAGGAGTAAGAACTCTTTACTTATTTCATCATCTGGCTATGAAATTAAAGCTTAGATTACCTATTACAAAAATGCTTTATCAGGTAGTTTATGAAGACTACGACTTCTCAGAAGCCCTAAATTATTTGATTACCTTCCCCTACGATGTAGATGTCGATATTACTTTTTAAATAATTATGCCAGGTTTGATTATTGGGAACTATGAAAAAACAAGGTCTTGCAGGTACCCTTATTCTATACACCGGTGTTTTATGGGGCTTTATAAATAGCACCCTACTCTTTCCAAAGATTTTAGGCGCCAGTATTTTTGGCTTTATTCAGACCCTCTCTTTTACAAATAATCTGATTATCACCTTCGTACTACTGGGCTTACCTGGCGCAGTTATCCGATTTTATCCCTATTTTAAAGACGAAAAAAAAAACAGGGATTCATTTTTTACTTTCATTTTATTCATTGGCGTTATAGCCATTATCCTGGGAGGTATCATTCTTTATTACTTCAAATGGGATATCATACTGAATATCAGAGACGTAGCAAGTCGGGAATTAGCCCGCCAATATTTCTATCTCATCTTTTTTAACCTACTCACCTATACCTTACTTAGCATTTTAGATGCCTTTAATACGGCAAGACAACGTCCTTTATTTAATATTTTTCTGACTCAGGTTTTTTCCAGAGCCATTACCACCCTACTCATCATCTTATATTATTTTGACGTGATTGATCTCAAATTATTTCTCGATTTGTATGGAATTAAGGGATTATTGAGTATTCTTTTACTGGTATTGCACATCGAATGGCGGGGATTTTTAGGTTATGCGTCCTTAAAACCCATTTTAACATCGCCGTATTTAAAACCTATCTTTACCTATTCTTTATTCATAATGTTTACTGGATTAAGCAATAATCTTATTGCCTACATTGATACCATGATGATTTCAGGAATGATTGACTTCACCATGGCAGGTATTTACGCTGTTTTTTATTTTGTTTCCACTACCATCACCATGCCAGTGAATGCTTTTGGCTCCGTTATTTCACCACAAATAGCCGAGCACTGGAAAAAAGGAGAGATACAGGAGATACATTTGTTAAATCAACGTACCACCAAGGTAGTTTTAGTCTTAGGGGTGTTAGTATATGCGGGGGTTCTTGGAAATCTGCACAACGTAGTTAAAGTCCTTGGTGAACCATACCGATCGGGAATCCCTATTGCTATTTATCTCGGTTTCGGTCAAATATTTGCCATGATGACCGGTTTTTCTTCCCTTATTCTCATTCATTCAAATAAGTACAAATTTGATCTCCTGGCTAAAACATTCATGGCACTGTTAACCGTAGGAACTAATTTCATATTCATCAAGTATTTTGGTGTGGTTGGAGCGGCTATGGCCACGGCGCTAACCATCATAATTATCAGTTCTATTTATTTGATTTTCAATTATATTCACTGGAAATTTCATCCTTTTACGAATTCCTATTTTAAAATATTTTTTGCGGGGATTATCTGCTGGTTAGCTGTATTGTATATTCCAATATACCCGAAAGCTTACATTGATTTGGCGTACAGAGCGCCACTTATGACCCTTATTTATTTTGCCATAATATATTTTACCCGTGTTTTACCAGATGTAAATGATTGGATTTATGCTAAATACATACATATAACAAAGAATTAAATATGGAAAAAGAAGAATTACCTATTGATTTTATTCATCAAATGGGAAATATCTTAGATAAAAATGAATTATCCGAATTTATTTCTTCTGTAACATCGACTGCCTCGGTCACCGGTATCCGTTTTAACCCATTAAAAGCGGGAGGATTAATGAAATCCGGAACACCTGTACCATGGGCTCAACGAGGATTCACGCTTGAAAACAGACCTAATTTCACTTTAGACCCATCCTTTCACGCAGGAGCTTATTATGTACAAGATCCAAGTTCAATGTTTGTGGAATGGGTAGTCAATAAACTTTTGGCAACAACGCAGAAACCATTTATTCTAGATTTAGCGGCGGCGCCAGGAGGTAAAAGCACCATTTTAGCAGAAATAGCCAGCGAAAAAAATGGATTGCTCCTGGCCAATGAAGTCATTAAATCGAGAGTGCCCATTTTAAAACAAAATCTTGCAAAATGGGGTTTTGCCAATGTTTTTGTTTCCTCCTTTGAAGTACCAGTTTTTAGCTCACTTCCTCCCCTTTTCGATTTGATACTATTAGACGCTCCCTGTTCTGGCGAAGGATTGTTTAGAAAAGATGTAAAAGCAAGAGACGAATGGTCTGTGGAACATGTGAATCATTGTGCATCGAGGCAAAAACGGATCCTTTCACCCGTTCCTGCTTTACTAAAAGAGGGCGGATATTTGATTTACAGCACCTGCACCTATAATACACAGGAAAATGATGACCAAATCGCATGGCTTTGTCAGACATTTTCATTAAAGACAGTACCCATGGAGGTACCTCCGCAATGGGGTATTATAAGCACCGAAAAGGGAGGCTTTCAATGTTTCCCTCACAGGGTAAATGGGGAGGGATTTTATTTAGCCGTTTTGCAAAACATAGATTCTAAGGAGAGAAATACCCTAACCGAGCAGGTAAAAAGAAACGTAAAGTTGCCAAGAAAAAAAATAAATTTCCCCGATGCTTTGTCCGTATTTTTAAAAAAAGAAAACCAACTTTTTGGTGTTCAGGACAATAGTGGAAACTATTATGGCGTCCCTGAAGATTTATTTGAAGAATTTAATCTTATAAGTCAATTTCTACCATTTATTGACCCCATTTTATTGTTGGGCGCATCTAAAGGCCATGATTTCATTCCCGAGCAAGAACTAGCATTGAGTTCATATATAAATGAGGAGGTACCCCATTGGGAACTGGAACGACATGAAGCCTTATTATACCTCAAAAAAGAAGTTTCAAATAATACGCCACCTAATGTTGGGTGGGGAAAAATGTCCTACAAGGGACTTTCTCTGGGTTGGTATAAAGCTATGGGGCACCGATACAATAATTATTTTCCTAAACACTGGAGAATAATGATGCCCTTACCACCCGCTTCACATTTGCCAGCATTACCTTTTTCAATCGGGTTATAATATCACCTAAGGTCGCTTTCCAATTTGGATGATAAAGAAAATACCTTAAAAATTAAATAGGCCAGCATAACGCCTATTAAAGAACCCATCCATACGTCTTCTATAAAATGTTGAATTAAGTACACTCTCGAAGCAGCCACCAAAATAGCCAGTGAAAGGAACAAAAAAATCTGCCGCTTTGAATTACTGGCAAAAAAAGCTAATAAGGAAAAAACGGCGAAAGCTGACAGAGTATGACCTGAAGGAAAACTGGAAAAACCTGTATGCAAAACTACCCCATCGACTTTTTGTAGGTCATTAAACAAAGGTTTATCCTGAAAAAAATGTATAGGTCTCGGATGTTTGAAGTAAGCTTTTGAAATATATGAGGTGATGGGAACTAAAATACTGACCAATAGAATAACAAAAAATGCTCTGAACTTTAGCTTTGAAAATAAAAAGGCTAAGGCAAAAATATAGGCAGGCCAATCTCCTAAAAATGTGATGGATTTAAAAAAAACATCCAGGTATAAATAGTGAAATCTATCTAAAAATAGAAATTCCTGCCCTTTAGGAAAATAAAACAGGTAGATTAATAAAACACCTTGCCAAAAAGCAAAAAAAGTGAAGAAGAACCTATTATTTTTTAGAAACACCATTCCTTTTAAACTTTAATATAACTGGCATGGAAAAGGATAAACTTGAGTCATTCATAGCTAACCAGGTAAGCAACATAGCTACTGGAAACAAAATAATATTTGGCAACCAAGCAGCAGCAATGGCAGGAATAATGAGGCTTTCTGCCACTTTTCTACAAACGATAGTCAGCACAACAAAAATCATAAAAAACAAGGTGGAAATTAAAATGGGGTATCCAAATCCACCTTTTCTAACGATTGCTCCCATTGGGGCACCTATTAAAACAAACAAAAAGCAAGCAACAGCAATACTATATTTTGCATTTAAATCGTAAATATGTTTAACTCTGGAATCATTTAATTGTCTGACCGATTCTGCTGTGGCGCCAGATTGTGTGCCAATGGTACGAATAATACTTTTTGCTTTACTCGACAACTGAGTTTGTTCAAATGGTTCAAAGGTTCCTATCAGCCTTTTAACTGTATCAAATTTTATTTCTGTTAGCCTCTTGGCAGGCGTACCTAAATCTACCTGATATTTATATGGATCAGGATCAGGGGAAGAATTCTCCACATTCTGAATATCCGGTTTCGAGTAGGACGGATTACTTTCAGGGGGAATATCGGAGGTAACTGCTTCAGGAACTTTAGCGAGATATAAGGAATCTGTTTTTAGATAAGGTAAAAAACCAACCAAATAATTACCCATTTCCTTACCTTTTTTATCCATATCGCGTCTAATTGAATCAACCGCCATAGCTAATTCTCCACTACTCATCATAGAGCGATTCCCTTTAAAAAGGCCTTCATTCGTTCTTGATAACTCGAATTCGCTTAAATCAAAAACCTTTTGCCACCTTGAGAACCGGGTTCTGGTAAAAGGATATTTACCTTCTCCTGGAGATAAATTATTACCATTTTCAATGTATTGCATGCCATTTTGAAGAATCATTACCATATATTTACCATCTGCGGTAATGACAAGTTCTCCATGTTGAGCTTTAACGGTTTTGTATTTGCCAACATTTGATTCCGTATGATCATAAATTAGATCCTGGAACCAAACTTCAGATTGGCTATTGGAATAAGTGTATTAGAGCAATAGAGAGAAAAAAGAATAGAAAACAAGCCAAAAAAAAGAATGGCTCTCATTATTCTAAAAAGAGAAATACCCCCGGATTTAAAACTTGAAAGTTCAAAAAATTCTCCCATTGAGCCAAGGGTCATTACTGAGGCCAGTAAAATACCCAATGGCAGAGACATGGGAATGATACCGACACTCCGGTAAAAAAGGAGTTCCAATACCAGCCATATACCTAATCCTTTTCCTGCAATGTCATCAATATACAACCAAAGCATCTGCATCACCAGAACGAAAGAGGCGATTAAAAAAGAAACAATAAAAGGAGGAAGGAAACTCCTCAACACCAATCGATCTATTTGCTTCATTTCCCAAAATTAAACAAAAGCGCCGTTAAAAAATAAACAAATTTTTCCCCTTTACTTTGCTTAAAAATGGTATTTTTATTTATACTTATCTGTTTCATAACTTTAATAAATTATTATGCTTTTAAACCGTTTGATTTTATTCACTCTACTACTTTATAGTAGTCATTTTTTAATAGCGCAAAACCCTGCGAGCTCCGGAAAGGAACGTTTGGATAATGCAATGAAAAGAGCTGACCTTAGAAAAAATTCCGTTGTCGGTGGTTTGTCATTTCAATCTATTGGACCTACCGTGATGAGTGGCAGAGTATCGGACCTGGAGGTTAATCCAAATGATCCTACTCAATTTTATGTAGCTTATGCTTCCGGAGGACTTTGGAAAACAGAAAATAATGGACGCACTTTTAAGCCTTTATTTGACAAGGAAATAGTCATGACCATAGGCGACATTGCTGTGGATTGGGCCAGAAATACTATTTGGGTAGGGACGTAGCTGTATTAGGACATCTTTATTCGCCAAATGAAGAAAGAGGCGTATTTATGACCGACGATGGTGGCCTTAGCTGGAAACATACCTTGAAAGTTGATCCGCTTACAGGTGCCGTAGATTTAATTGGAGACCCTTCTTCTCCACAGATTCTTTATGCAGCGACCTGGACTAAATCGAGAGAGGCATGGGATTTTGTAGAGTCCGGAAAGGGATCAGCCATCTATAAAAGTATAGATGGAGGTAAATCATGGCAAAAAATTACTGCTGCAAATACAGGTTTTCCGGATGGTGAAGGTCTGGGAAGAATTGGTTTAGAGGTAACACAACATCAAGGAAAAACGGTTCTCTTCGCGGCTATCGATAATTATTTCAGGCAGGAAAACAAATCTTCTGCCAATGCTGACGAACTTACTAAATTCTCTTTGAGAACTATGTCGAAAGATGTCTTTTTAACTCAAAAGAAATACCTTATTAAAGACTTTTTGCAGAAAAATGGCTTGCCTGCTGAATATACCGTTGAAAAAGTATTAGACTTAGTCAAAAAAAATGAGATTACCCCATTAAATCTTGTGGAATATACTGAAGATGCTAATTCTGCCCTTTTTGACGCCCCTGTCCATGGCCTTGAAGTTTACCGGTCTGACGATATGGGCAAAACATGGAAATTAACCCATGAAAAGGGATATTTAGAAAATGTACATTTTACCTACGGTTATTATTTTGCCCAAATTCGTGCAGCCAATGTAAATCAATTGTATGTTTTAGGCGTACCTGTTCTTTCTTCTGATAATGGAGGAAAAACTTGGAAATCGATAAATGGGGATAATGTGCATTCCGATCATCATGCCCTTTGGGTGAACCCAAAGAAACCAGGACACTTGATCCTTGGAAACGATGGCGGAATAAATATTTCTTATGATAACGGTGAACATTGGATTAAATGCAATACGCCAGCCTTAGGTCAGTTTTATCACGTAGCCGTTGATATGGCTGAACCTTACAGAGTCTATGGAGGATTGCAAGACAACGGGGTTTGGATGGGTCCCAAAACCAATAAGCCAAATACGGAATGGCATGATTCAGGTGATTATCCATTCAAATCGATTATGGGTGGCGATGGTATGCAAGTTGCCATTGACACCAGGGATAATGAAACGGTATATACCGGATTTCAATTTGGAAATTATTTTAGAATAAATACAAAAACCGGGCAAAGGAAGGGAATTACGCCCAAACATGCCCTGGGAGAACGGCCGTTGAGATGGAATTGGGAGACGCCCATTCATTTATCTATCCATAATCAGGATATACTTTATATGGCATCCAATAAAGTACACCGTTCTTTAAATAAAGGCGATTCTTTTAAAATAATAAGTGGAGATTTAACAAAAGGAGGAAAAAAGGGAGACGTGCCCTTTGGCACCATTTCCTGTATCCACGAATCACCTGTTACCTTTGGATTAATTTACGTGGGTACCGATGATGGTATGATACATCATAGTCCTGACGGAGGTAATACATGGAAAAGATTGGACGAATCATTACCACAAAATTTGTGGGTAAGTAGCATTCAAGCCTCTGCTTTTAAGGCCTCACGGGTATATGTAACGTTAAATGGTTATAGAAATGATCATTTTAAACCTTATGTTTATGTTTCCGACGATTACGGAAATACATGGAAGCAAATCGGCGAAGGACTACCTAATGAACCCGTAAATGTGCTAAAGGAAGATCCAGTCAATGAGAATTTACTTTATATTGGGACTGATAATGGCCTGTATTGTTCATTGAATGGTGGCAAACAAGTTCAACTTTTTGAAAATAATCTTCCAGCCGTTTCTGTGCATGACCTGGTTATACATCCAAGAGATAAGGAAATTATCGTCGGTACTCATGGCAGATCAATTTATTTGGCTTCGGTCAAAGAACTACAACAGCTTACGCCTGAAATCATGGCAAAATCATTGCACGCTTTTACTCCAGCCTCACCTTTTGCCAGTCCACGATGGGGCAGAAAAATGGCTCCCTGGCAAGAAAGTATGTCACCTGACATACTTTTACCAGTTTATGCGTCCACCGGAGGGAAAGGTTTTATGAGGTTATACTCCGACAGCAAAGAATTATTGTTTGAACAAGAAGTGTCGATGTCAAACGGACTTAATTATGTTCCTTACAAAGGAATCATAAAAGAATCTGGCATTGCAACCTTAGAAATGTTGGCTAATAAAAATCTTAAGGAGGAAGAAAAGCCAATTAAAATAAAAGCCATGGAAGATGGTCAAATTTATCTGGTGAAAGGCAAATATACTATCTCATTTGAGATGAATGGAGCAAAATCAGAATCAATTCTTATTCTCCGTTAATAGCATTTGAACAGTACAATAAATGCTAAAATAATAAAGGGCGGCAAAAAATTGCCGCCCTTTATATTATCCTTCTACCTGAGAAAAACTGCTATTTCGATAGCGTTTTCTATCATGTTCCTTTAAGTAAATTTTTCTTAAACGCAGAGAAGATGGGGTTGCTTCCACATATTCATCTTCCTGGATATATTCCAATGCTTCTTCTAAGGAGAAGCGACGAGGTGGAATCAACTTTAATTTATCATCAGAACCAGAGGCTCTCATGTTCGTTAACTTCTTGGTTTTAGTAAGATTAATTACCATATCACCAGGTCTGTTGTTCTCCCCAACTACCTGACCTTCGTAAATATCTTCATTAGAACCTATAAAGAAAACACCTCTGTCCTGCAGGTTATTTATAGAGAAAGGAATGGATTTACCATTTTCCATACTGATAAGAGAACCATTTTGACGACCCTGAATTTCCCCTTTATAAGGTTGGAAGTTTAAGAATCTGTGATTCATAATAGCTTCTCCAGCAGTAGCGGTCAACAAATAATTTCTTAGACCGATAATACCTCTTGAGGGAATCTCCAATTTAAGAATAACTCTATCTGCCTTCGGCTCCATAGAAAGAAGGATACCTTTTCTTCTGGTAACTGCTTCGATGGCTCTTCCGGAAACAGCATCAGGTAAATCGATGGTTAGTTCCTCAATTGGTTCACATTTTTCGCCATCAACCAATTTTAAAATAACCTGAGGCTGACCTATTTGAAGTTCATACCCTTCTCTACGCATAGTTTCAATAAGAACCGCCAGGTGGAGAACCCCTCTACCAAACACTCTAAAACTATCTGCTGAACCTGTATCTTCTAATCTTAGGGCCAGATTTTTTTCTAATTCCTTCTCTAACCTTTCACGAACATGTCTTGAGGTAACGAATTTACCTTCCTGACCGAAGAAAGGAGAATCATTGATAGTGAACACCATACTCATGGTAGGTTCATCTATAGAAATAGGCGGTAAAGCCTCTGGAAATTCAAAATCGGCAATAGTATCACCAATTTCGAAACCGTCTATACCCACAATGGCACCAATTTCACCTGCTTTAATTTCGGTTACTTTAGCTTTTTCGAATCCTTCAAAAACATAAATGGCCTTTAATCTACTTTTAACGATAGATCCATCTTTTTTACAAAGGCTAACCATTTGCCCTTCTGTTATTACTCCTCTTTGCAACCTACCGATAGCAATCCTACCGATATAATTGGAATAATCGAGAGACGTTATAATCATCTGAGTAGTACCCTCAGAAACCTTTGGAGGAGGAATATGTGTAACGATGGAATCGAGCAGTGCGAAGATATTATCTGTTGGCTTCTTCCAATCTTCACTCATCCAGCCATTCTTAGCGGAACCGAAAATGACGGGAAAGTCAAGTTGATCTTCCGTAGCATCTAAGTTAGCCATGAGTTCAAAGATTTGCTCATGCACTTCCAAAGGAGTACAATTCTCTTTATCGACCTTATTGATAACAACGATAGGTTTTAATCCTAGGGCTAATGCTTTTTGAAGAACGAAACGAGTTTGAGGCATAGCACCTTCAAAAGCATCTACGAGGAGGAGAACCCCATCGGCCATATTCAAGACCCTTTCCACTTCGCCGCCAAAATCACTGTGGCCTGGCGTATCAATAATATTAATTTTATATTCCTTGTAACGTATAGATACATTTTTAGCAAGGATGGTAATACCCCTTTCTCTTTCGAGATCATTGCTATCCATGATCAATTCGCCAGGTGTTTCATGGTCTTTAAAAAGTCGACCTGCCAGCAGCATTTTATCTACCAGTGTTGTTTTGCCATGGTCTACGTGAGCGATGATGGCAATGTTTCTTATTTGCATTTTAATTTTCTTTTCGGGGCACAAAGGTAGGTCAAATAATCTTTTAAAAGAACAAGCAAACGTTTTATTAATAATAAATTATTATTAGGCTATAAAATATTGCCGCCAGGGGCTAAAGTATATTGGGGAAATGATGCCGCCTGGGGCCTAATGGTCTATAGAAATGTGACCCCTCCGGGTCAGGACACAAAAATGACCCGATGCCAGAGGGGTCGCATGTTTATAAAATGTTGCCACCAGGGGCTAAAGGGTATGACCCGTCCTAAAAAAAGTTTACAGATTTAACAATTCTTTAAAAATAGTCCTGATATAAATTTACACTTTCGACCCCGGAGGGGTCGCATGTTTATAAAATGACCCGTCCTAAAAAAAAAGAGGCTGTCTTTTTAGACAGCCTCCAGGGTAAAAGTTCGCTTTCAACGGTAGAATGGAAAACTAATTGAAATAAAAAGTACGGACCATTTCTTGCTGTGTATGAGGATGACAAACCACATCAACATTTAAAGTACAGCGTTCAAACTGAAGCGCGTACGAATGTTGAACCATGTTTGGACCTAACACCGCTTTTTTTAATTCCTGAGAAGAAAGCATAGCACCAACGTCCTCTTTTAATGAATGCATTAATTCTCTCACCTTACCTAAAGTGCTGCCTGTACCTGAGTTGATAAGACCTACGGTCAGGGCTAATTTGATTTTTTTGATATTCATGGGATGGGTATTAAAAGGAAGATTTTAACGATCTTCTATAATGTAAACTTTAATATCGTTTGATATGTTGCTCCAAATTATTTAATTAAATGTTAATGGTTTTAATTATTATAAAAAAGGGTGCTTCCTTTCAGAAAGCACCCGATACTTTCAACTTTATGGAAGAAAAGTAATTATAACTAAGGCGTAATTAAAAGCAATTAATCGACTGCGTCGTGTAAAAAGGAGTTACCCTCACTGATTTCCATGGTATTTGAGGGATTAACAGAATACCTGGAGAAATTATTATCCCCTGAGGCCGGCACATCCTCAAGTGTAACATTCCGTCGTAAATAGGCTGGCTGGTTTTCCAAATCACTAATTACTTTAGGATTATTTAACTTTTGAGTTTGAGCGCGAAGAGCTTCTCTGCGTTTATTTTCTTCCTCTCTGTTTGTAAAAGGCGAAGAATTTGAAGAAGCCAGATTTTTACCTTTATCTTTTAAATAAGGATCTGTGTGACTAATGATATTATTGCCCCTCTTGTTAGCGTCGATATCTCCAAATTCAATTACCCGACCATTATTATTGCCCTCTTCATAACCAATACCGCTCAAACCGCTGGAGGGTACTGTATCTGAGGATCTTGTGGTCGCATCATCTCCCAGGGTAATAGTAACTTTATTTTTTTGAGGCATAAAGTCTAAGTTATCGGTAATTTGGTGTTCAAAACCAGTTGCAATAACTGTAACGCTCAATTTGTTACCCAGTTTATTATCATAACAGTTTCCCCAGATAATTTCACTGCCATCACCGGCCTCCTCTCTAACGAAATCAGTAATTTCAAAAATCTCATCCATCGTAACTTCTTTCAGACCAGAGGTAATATTCAAAAGGATATGTTTTGCCCCATTGATATTATTATCTTCAAGAAGTGGAGAATGCAGCGCCTGATCTACTGCGATACGCGCACGATCATTACCTTCGGCGAGACCTGTTCCCATAATGGCGACCCCGCTACCACGCATAACCGTATTCACGTCTTCGAAATCAACATTTACATAGCCGGGCACGGTAATTATTTCAGCGATTCCTTTAGCTGCAGTGGTAAGTACATTATCAGCTTTTGAAAAAGCATCCGACAGAGAGAGATTACCGTGAATCTGTCTAAGTTTATCATTTGAAATAATGATTAGGGTATCTACCGAATTTTTTAATTCATTGAGACCTTCAAAGCCTTGAGAAGTCCTTTTATTTCCTTCGAAAGTAAAGGGTAGGGTAACAATACCAACGGTAAGGATATTCATTTCCCTTGCCGTTCTGGCAATAATTGGAGCGGCTCCTGTTCCAGTGCCACCGCCCATACCAGCCGTGATGAAGAGCATTTTGCAGTTATTTTCAATATACCTTTTCACCTCCTCTATGGATTCTTCACAGGCCAGTTTACCAACATTAGGTTTAGAACCAGCGCCCCTTCCTTCTGTTAAATTAGGGCCGAGCCTTATTTTAGTTGGCACCGGGCTATTTTCCATAGCTTGATTATCGGTATTACAAATGGCAAAATCAACGCCAACAATACCTTGTTTATACATGTGTGTTACCGCATTACTTCCTCCTCCACCTACACCTATTACTTTTATGATTGGACTATCGTCTTTTGGAAATTCGTAAATCATAGCATTTTTTTTTGGGTAATCAGATTTTAAAAAACAGAGATTAAAGGTCTGAATCTGGTTCAGCATCAAACCATTCCCTTGTTTTTTCGATGATTATGTTAATAAATCCACCTTTTGTTGGTTCAGACTCAATCTTTGAACCTTCAGGATCTTTTAATTTAGCTGTCTTTTCAGGTGCTTTATACTTACCCTTTTCTCTGTCCTCAATACCCCTTAAAAGGAGACCTATCGCTGTAGCGTAAATAGGGCTACATAATGCTTCAGAGTATCCGTGGGCAAGATGTTCAACAGGCAAGCCAATTCTGGCGGGCAAACCTGTATGGTATTCTGCCAATTTGTCAACATGTCGTAAAAGCGCTCCTCCACCCGTCAGAACGATGCCCGCAACTAATTTTTTCCCGTAACCCGAGTTAGAAATTTCCGTATAAACGTAATCGAAAATTTCTTCCATTCGTGCCTGAATAATAAGAGAAAGATTTTTTTCAGATATCTCTTTGTGCTCTCTTCCTCTCAACCCGGGAATAGATATGATTCTATTATCAAATACTTCATCAGATAAAGCGGAACCAAATCGGGTTTTCAAATTTTCGGCATGTTGAGGCATGACAGTACAACCCTCTTTAATATCTTTCGTGACTATATTTCCACCTAGTGGAATAACAGAGGTATGCCTGATAATACCTTCATAAAAAATGGTAATATCTGTTGTCCCACCGCCAATATCGATGAGAACCACTCCAGCCTGTTTCTCCTCTTCATTCAAAACAGCCATAGCAGAGGCAATAGGTTCCAGTGTCATATTAGCTACTTTAGCACCTGCCCTCTCTACACATCTGTAAATATTATTTGTAGCCGTAATTTGGCCTGTAATAATATGAAAATTAGCCCCTAAATGAACACCAGACATACCAATAGGATCAACAATGCCGTGTTCTGAATCTACAGAAAATTCCTGTGGAATAGCATGTAAAATTTTATCCCCGGGAGGCAGAACTAATTTGTGAATGTCATGAACCAGGCGATCAATATCCTTTTGGGATACTTCAGAATCACCATATTCCCTGACTAATTGTCCCCTGTGCTGTAAGGTTTTAATATGTTGACCAGCAATACCAACATGCACCAAATTGAAATCGATGTTCGCAGAACGTTTGGTGATTTCAATAGCCTCTTGAATAGCGTTTACGGTTTTCTCAATATTGGATACCACCCCCCGGAGGACACCTTCTGAGTTAACCTTGCCTAGTCCCAGAACTTCAAGTTTCCCTAAATCGTTCTTGAAACCCGCAATGGCACAGACTTTCGTTGTACCAATGTCGATGGCCAACACAACCTCTTGATTTTTTTCAACTCTTTCCATAGTAGTTTGTAATTACGCCCAATAAATATGTCAAAATAAGTAATCTAAATACAATTTAATTGCAAACAATCTGATTCCTGAATCTAAGGTCGAGGTTTCGGTATTTTCGCCAACCCACAAAAGGCATAGCTTCCTTGTAAAATACCTTTAACTTTTTCCATTTCTGCATTGAATCAGCAAATTCGCCAAATATAATTTTTTGATCCCCAATCATAGGAACCAATGTAAATTCTCTTTTAAGGTTTACATGAATCTGCACCAACATTGATTTTAGAAAAGGATCTGCCTCAATCTCGGCACAAAGTTTGTACAAATCATGTAGCGCATTATCCTTTGTTAAAAAATCAGGTGAGAAAGGAGGATATTCCCCTGTAGCAGTAATAATATTCACAGCAAAATGCTTTGACAGAGGTAATTTTATTCCCTCTTCGTCCAAATAATATTGACCTCCACGACTATTTATAACCCTAACAATAGGTTTACGCTGTATTATATGAATACCTAGTCTGTTCCGGCTATCCAGAAAAACCTCGGCATCTTTAATAAACGGATTTTTTTCAAGCAGCGTTTCAATTCTGTTCAAGTCAATGGTTTTAAAAGACTGACCAATAACCTGAAAGCCTAAACCACGGTCCAACTCAACGAGCACGTCTTCCTCTTCAATTAAAAATGAACTATCAGGCAAAGCTTTAATTTCAGTTTTTATCTCAACAATAGGTTTTTCCTTTCTTACATCGACGGCCAAGATAATAAGGCCCAATATAATGAATCCAAATATTTTTACCAAAAAAGACTTCCATTTCCCTGTAGAAATATTATTTTTCATCATTTACTCTTTTAAGGTTTTGACATGATACATATCTACTATCTGTGGCAACATCCTATCAAAATCGCCAGCTCCCAACATAAGTAATACTTCTGGTTGAACCTGATTTAACGATAAAATTAACCCATCTGAATCTACCAGTTTTTTATCTAAAATACTTATCTTTTGAAGTAAAAGAGCAGAATCAATACCAGGAATAGGTTCTTCTCTGGCTGGATAAATCGGTAAAAGAATTACGCTATCTAACGCTGACAGCACTTTTGCAAAACCATCCAAAAAATCTTTGGTTCTACTAAAGAGATGGGGTTGAAAAACGGCAGTAATTTTTTTACCAGGATAAAGTTCTCTTGCCGCTGAAATTACCGCATTTAATTCTGTTGGATGATGAGCATAATCGCTGATAATGACCATTTTGTCATTAACCAACTTAATATCAAACCGCCTTTGAATACCTTTAAACGTGAGTAAATTTTCACGAATAGCCTCCTCGCTTACGCCCAGTCGAAGGGCTATGGTAATAGCTACTACTGCGTTTAAAACATTATGTCTGCCTGGCAGGGAAAATTTCAGATCTTTGATTAGAATATCACTATGTTGATAATCGAAGATTAAAGCATTTGATTCTAATCTAATATTTACCGCTTTAAAATCACCCTCTTCTATACCAAAAGATTGTTTATTTCCGGTGGAGGGAAACAAGTTAACGGAAGCATGCTGAATTAGTAGCAATCCATCTGCGGCCGTTTGAGCGGCAAAGGGTTTAAATCCGGTGTCAATTAGTGATTCAAGTGATCCGTAAATATCAAGATGGTCTGCATCTGTCGATAAAATTGCCGCAATTTCCGGATGAAGATGTAAGAAAGACCTATCGAATTCATCGGCTTCAATGACAACCCAATCAGATTGACCGGACACATAATTCCCCCCAAAATTTTCAACAATACCACCAAGAAAAGCGGTACAGGAAACCCCACCTTCTTTCAACAAGTGGGTGGTAATAGAAGAAGTTGTTGTTTTTCCGTGCGTACCACCGATAGCAATGGTTTTCATGTTTTTACTAATCAAACCAAGAATCTCCGCTCTTTTCATAAACGGAAGACCGCTCGCCTTAAAATGCTGGCAAACAGGATGAGTAAGCGGAACGGCAGGGGTATAAATAACCAGATCAATCAACGTTGGAAAAGGTTCAGCATAATTATTTTCATAACAAATATCCATTCCTTCTGCTGATAACTGATCAGTCAGGACCGTTTGGGTCTTATCATACCCCAAAATTTTAACTCCCCTTTCATTAAAATATCTGGCTATAGCGCTCATACCGATGCCGCCAATACCAATGAAGTAAATATTTTTCAGCTGTTGTAATGTCTTCATATTGCCGCCAATTTCTTGTCCGAAGGGACAAATTGAAGAATTATATCTGCCAATTTTTCCGCAGCATCAGGAAATCCCAATCTAAGGGCATTTCTACCGAGGGCAACTAAGCACTCCTCATTCTGAACTAATTTGAAAATTTCAGGAAGGAGATCATTATTAACCTGCTCGTCCTTTATGGTCATAGCTGCGGCGTTCTGCTGCAAACTCAACGCATTTTTCGTTTGATGATCTTCTGCCACATTAGGAGACGGTATTAGAATAGATGGTTTACCCAATAAACAAATCTCCGCGATGGTGAGTGCACCGGCTCTGCACACCACTAAATCAGCTGCCTGATAAGCCATTGACATGTCTTCAATAAAAGGCATAACTTTGACCTGGTGTAAACTTCCAGACTCACTTTCCGTGCACATAGAAGCATAAAATTTACCACATTGCCATATGAATTGCACTTCCTGATTGGCACGGAGTAAATCTTTACCGAAGATCATAGCATTGTTTAACGTTCTGGCACCCATACTTCCACCTGCGACAAAAACTATCTTTTTTGATGGATCCACCTTAAAATATTGACAAGCCGTGACTCTGTCAGGTAATTGGGAAGGATACAAGGAATTACGCACAGGATTTCCGGTTAAAACCATCTTTTGCGTAGGAAAAACCAAATCCATATCAGGAAAAGCGACACCAATTTTATTTGCAAATTTTGCTAAAATCCTATTGGTAACCCCAGCATAAGAATTTTGCTCTTGAATAACCGTAGGGATACGCAACAACACTGCAGCAAACAAGGCAGGACCACTGGCATAACCTCCAACACCTACTACTACATCGGGTTTAAATCTATGTAGTATGGAGATTGCCTGCCAAATACTGTGAACAACTTTTACAGGAAAAAGGAAATTTTTAGCACCAAAACTTCTATCAAAACCACTAATCCATAAACCTTTAATAGCATAACCTGCTTTGGGAACAGCCTGCATTTCCAATTTTTCCTGAGCACCTACGAATAAAATTTCAGTTTCAGGAATTTTCACTTTAATGGCATCCGCGATAGCAATAGCAGGGAAAACATGTCCCCCTGTTCCCCCGCCACTAATTAGAATTCGGGGTGCAGCATTCTCCAACTTTTTATTGATTTGTTGCAACATCCGTTCCTATATTTGAAGATTCCACAAATTTACTAACTGAAAGAATGATACCCAAAGAGATACAATTCATGATTATAGAGGTTCCCCCCAGGCTTATCATAGGTAATGTTACCCCAGTGACGGGAACCAGGTGGGTAGCCACCGCTATATTTATAAAAGCCTGAAAAACAAAACTGAAACCTAGCCCTGTTACGACCATGGCGCCAAAAGCTTTAGTACTTTTCGTTACCAGACGCGTTATTCTAAAGAAGAATCCCATATAAAGAGAAATGACAAAAAGTCCGCCCAATAAACCATATTCCTCCACTAAAATGGCGTAAATAAAATCGGCATAAGAAGAAGGCAAAAAATTTCTTTGAATGCTCTGTCCGGGTCCCATGCCGAAGAAACCTCCATTGGCAATAGCGACCTTAGATTGTTGCACTTGAAATCCGCCATCTGAATCTGTCGTAAACTCTCTGATTCTTTCTATCCAGGTGGCCAATCTTACCATATCTGGAAAAAAGTGACCCAAAAGAATAAGTATCGAAAAAGCAATAATAGCAAGTAAAACTAACATTAAAATATACTTAACAGCTACCCTTCCAACAAACATCATAGCTATACAGCTGGAAAAAAGAAGTAGGGCCGTCGATAAATCGGCAGGTGCAATTAAAAAACAAATGATAATTACCGGCAAAATAAGCGGTAAAAAAGCACTTTTAAAATCCTTTATATTCGACTGTTTCGAAGAAATAGTTCTGGCCAGGTAAAGGATTAAGGCTAATCTTGCAAAATCTGAGGACTGAAAAGTAAAACCTAAAAAAGGAATTTCTATCCACCTACGTGCTGAATTGATATCTACGCCAAATGCCAGGGTGAAAATAAGTAATGGAATGGCAACAATAAATAAAAATGGTGCTATTCTATGAAAACGAAGATAATGTAATCTGTGCAAGACATACATAATAAAAAATCCAAAAAGAACAATAAACCCTTGTTTTACCAAATAATATTCCGTATTACCTCCTTGTTCCTTATGTGAAAGACTTCCAGTAGAGGAGTAAACTCCTAATAAAGAAACCAGGGTCATCAAAGAAATGAGCACCCAAATGACTCTATCCCCTTTTAATTCTGTTTTAAGATTAGATATAAATCCCGTCATAATCCCAATTTTAATGCGTTAACCGCTGTTCGAAATTGGTTTCCTCTATCCTCATAATTTTTATACAAATCGAAACTGGCACAAGCGGGAGAAAGTAAAACGATTCCACCAGGTTGAGCCAGTATAAAGGATTCATTTACTGCATCCTGCATAGATGAAATTTCAAAAAAGGGCACCAGATTTTTGAATACCTTTCTAAGAGGTTTATTATCAGCACCAATAGCAATAATAGCTTTAACCCTTGAGGCAATCAAAGGTAATATTTCATTATAATCGTTTCCCTTATCGAGCCCACCAGCTAACCAGACCACCGGTTTTGTCATTGCTTCGAGCGCAAAATAGACAGCATTTACGTTGGTTCCCTTGCTATCATTAACAAAAAGCACCTCATCAATTTCCGCTATTTTTTCTAATCTGTGAGGGTCATTTTTAAACGAAAGGAGACCTTCCTGAATTGATTCAGGAGAGACGCCCATCTGAATGGCAGTTTGAATGGCAAAAGCAGCATTCATAGCATTGTGTTTTCCTAAAAGCGCGGTATGCTGCAAATTTAAAAGGTGACCGGCTATGCTTAGCCAGTCACCAGACAACATAGATTGGGAGATCTTCACAAAACTGGAAGTTAAAATATAATTACTGTATCGTTGAGCTGTTTCTTTATCATCAATATTTATAATAAAAGTGTCCTCTTCTGATTGGTTTTCTGCTATTTTAAATTTTGCATCGGCATAAGCGTCGAGTTTATAGTGATACCTGTCCAGATGATCTGGTGTAATATTTAATAAAATAGCAATATTTGGTCTGAATTTAAGTACACCATCCAACTGAAAACTACTAAGTTCAAGAACATAAATTGGTTTAGGTTCCTGAGCTACCATGGCTGCGAAACTCAAACCAATATTACCGCCTAAACCTACATCGAGTCCACCCGATTTTAGCAAATGATAAATCAACCTGGTGGTCGTTGTTTTACCATTTGTACCAGTGATACCAATGATAAAAGACTGGGTGTACCAGGAGGCGAATTCAATTTCAGAAACGATAGTTTTTCCAGACTCTATTAATTGTTTAACAACGGGAACATTATCAGGTATTCCCGGACTTTTTACCACGATATCTGCGGTCATTAAACGCAATAAATTATGCGAGCCCATTTCAAATGGGATATCATTTTCATTTAACACCTGAAGATAATGATCGGAGATCGTACCTTTTTCAGATAAAAAGACCTCCCAGCCTTGTTTTTTCCCAAGAATGGCTGCACCGACACCACTTTCACCTCCCCCTAAAATGAGTAATCGTTTTCCTTGAATCATCGCTACCTTATTTTTAGAGTTATGAGGGTGAAAACAGCTAGTAAGACACCTACCAACCAAAAACGGGTTACAATTTTCACCTCATGAATTCCTTTTTTCTGGAAATGATGATGAATGGGAGACATTAAAAAAATACGTTTACCTTCTCCATATTTCTTTTTTGTGTATTTAAAGTAAGCTACCTGAATAATTACTGATAAACTTTCAATAACAAAAACACCACATAAAACAGGCAATAACAATTCTTTACGTAAAATAATAGCTAAAGCGCCTATAATTCCGCCCAAAGTCAAACTCCCTGTATCGCCCATAAATATTTGTGCAGGAAAACTATTATACCATAAAAAACCAAGACAAGCCCCGAGTAGCGCACCCGTAAAAATGAGCAGTTCCCCTGATCCAGGAAGATGAAGAATATTAAGATAATTGGCGGCGATAGCATTCCCTGATACATAAGCGAAGATGCCTAATGTCATGGCAATAATCCCCGAAACGCCCGTAGCCAGTCCATCTAAACCATCTGTTAAATTTGCCGCATTGGACACACCTGTCACTATAAAAATAACGACCGGAATAAAAATCAACCAAATCCAAAACTTATTAGCCTGCGCTTTAATAGGAATTAAAGCGGCATAGTTTAGTTGATTACCCTTCATAAAAGGAATGTTTGTCAGCGTAGTTTTGTAATCTGCCTTTTCTGAAATTCCCTGATTCGTTTGAGTATAAATAAAATCACCTACCCTATCCTTATCGTTCAGACCAAGTAACAAGGCATCTTCGGTATCCATACGAACTACTATTTCGTCGCTTCCAAGCATCATGAGGGCAATAATAAGACCCAGGCCGATTTGTCCGGCAATTTTAAATTTACCTTTTAAACCTTGCTTATCTTTTTTAAATACTTTGATATAATCATCTATAAACCCTATGACACCCATCCAGATGGTGGCGATGAGCATCATTAAAATATAAATATTATCAAGTCGGCTTACCAGCAAGGTAGGAATTAAAATGGCTAGAATTATAATAATTCCTCCCATGGTAGGTGTGCCTTGTTTTTGAATCTGGCCTTGTAAACCAAGGTCGCGAATAGACTCACCAATTTGCAATTTCCTTAAATAATTAATAATTGCACCCCCGAAAACTAAGGAGATCAGCAATGAAAAAATGACCGCAAGACCTGCACGGAAAGTAATATATTGGAAAAGACCCGCACCAGGAAAGTGTCCAATAAAACGATTCAGCCATTCAAAAAGGTCAATTAACATAGCGTCTTAATTATTTAATTCTTTAAAATCACCCAATAAAGCTTCGCGAAGGATTGCCTTGTCATCGAAAGGATATCGGACGCCTGATATTTCCTGGTATGGTTCATGACCCTTTCCAGCTACCAGCAGTATATCTCCGTTTTTAACTAAATGACAAGCGGTTCGAATAGCTTCCCGTCGATCCGTTATTTGTAGCGTATGCTTTAACTGTTCTGAGGAAAGTCCGGCAACCATTTCTTTTATAATGGCCACCGGTTCCTCTGTTCTGGGATTATCTGAAGTTAATATTATTAAATGGCTCCAATCGGCAGCAACTTTTGCCATTTTGGGCCTTTTTTCCCGATCTCTGTCCCCTCCACAACCAATAACTGTAAGCACGTTTACGTTATGTGGTTTCATTTTATGAATCGTTTCTAACACTTTAAGCAAGGCATCTGGTGTATGTGCATAATCAACGATAGCCATGACTTTAGTTTGAGGAACTTTGAAATAATCAAATCTTCCAGCTGCGGCCACCAATCCACTCAGTCTGGTTCTCAACGAGGTATCTTCCACCCCAAGTAAAGAAGCGGTAGCATAAACGGCGGTTAAATTATAAGCATTAAACTCACCCATGAGCCTGGTAAACATTTCCTTTCCGTTTATCTCTATGTGTAAACCTTCCAAACCATTGGTTATCAAACGAGTTTTAAAAGAAGCCATTCTTTTTAACGCATAGGTATGAATATCGGCCTTGGTATTTTGAACCATAACCATTCCCCTTTTGTCATCGATATTCACTAAGGCGAAGGCATTTTTGGGCAAGTCATCAAAAAACTGCTTTTTAGCTTTTAGATAATGGTCAAAAGTTCCGTGATAATCTAAATGATCATGAGTAATATTAGTAAAAATAGCCCCCTTAAACTGAATACCTGCAATTCTGTGCTGGTGAATGGCATGAGAACTTACCTCCATAAAAACATACTGACAACCCAAAGCAAGCATTTCTGAAAAAAGACCTTGTAATTGAGCGGCATCTGGCGTGGTATGCGTAGCTGGAATAACCTTATCTGCTATTTTAATTTCAATGGTTGATATTAATCCACAAGTATAGCCTAAAGAAGAAAACAGATCAAAAAGCAAGGTTGCGGTGGTTGTTTTTCCATTTGTACCTGTTACTCCAACGACGTTGAGTTCCCGTGTTGGATAATTATACCAGGCAGACATTAACCATCCGAAGGAGTGACCTGCATTTTCCACCAACACGACACATATATTATCGGGAATATTTACGTCACAATATTCACAAACAATACAGGTTGCACCTTGTAGGACTGCTTGTTGAATATACTGATGACCATTGGTTTGCACCCCTTTTATTGCAACGAAAACAGCACCTGGAATCACCCGACGTGAATCGGCAGTAATCTCTGTGACAGAGATATTTACAGGGCCGTTTTGAATGCGGTGAGGCACGGAAGTCAGTAGATTCTTTAATTCTTTCATCGTAGCATCAGGTGAATCGTTTGACCATTTGTTTTCGTACCCGGTTGCACCGATTGATGAACCACCTTTCCAACTCCTTCGATAGAAACCTTTAGTCCCTTATTTTCCAATAAATAGATAGCGTCTTTTAATCCGGCACCCAAAACGGAGGGAACTTTATGTTGTTGAATATTAGGTTTTTTTATATCGAGGTGATTATCATTTCCTTTTAAAACCGTCCAGTTTGAGTCAAAGGGACCTATCGAAGGAATATCTAAAAAGGAGAGTAGATATTTTATATCCTTTGAATTACCAAAATCGAAACCGGGTAAATCAAGTTGCGCCAGGAGAGGTTTCACTTTTGAATTAACGGAAGGATGGAGATCAATGGATGAAAAATAAATTTTGTCTGCTATTTCTCGAAAAACAGGCCCTGCCACATCACTTCCATAATATCCATTTTTCAAGGGATTATGAATAACTACTACACAAGAATACTTAGGATTTTCGGCGGGGAAATAGCCTACAAAGGAAGCTCTGTATCCACCTTTATGCTCTTCATTGGAGGAAAGTCTTTGATAATTTGTTTGGGCCGTACCTGTTTTCCCTGCGAAAGAATACTGGGAGGTACTGAGCTTGCTTGCTGTTCCACGAACTACTACATTACGCAGTAATTCTTTGACTTTGGCAATAGACTCAGTACCGGCAATCTTCTTTTTCATAACATCGGGAGTAAACTCCTGAATCCAGGCACCATCGTGTTGCACACCTTTGACTAGGAAGGGACGCATTAATTTGCCATCATTTGCGATAGCATTATAAAAATTAAGGAGCTGCAACGGTGTCAAACTTAATTCATATCCAATTGCCATCCAGGGAAGTGTCGTACCACTCCAATTATCTTCACTGCTGTATGCTTTTTTAAAATAGGGTAAAGCCTCCCCTTCAATATCTTTTTGCGAGGTATTATGTAGATTAAATTGCTCTAATGTTTTCAAAAATTGGTCGGCGGATAATTTTCCTTCTTCCTCTGCTGAGCCGGAAAAGTAACGGCTAAGGGTTCTGGCCATGCCTACATTTGAAGAAATTTCAAAAGCTCTACTAACTGAAATAGATTCTAAGGACTTACTTTCTTCAGCTACATCGACCATTTTATCTCCATAGAAATCGGCAACACCTTTAGAAATTTTAACCTCCTCATTCAGATCAATAGTTGTATTTTCAAGGATAGCCAACATGGTTGCGGCTTTAAAAGTAGAACCAGGTTCAACAGACATACCCATGGCATAATTGAATCCCTCGGTGTATTCACCTTGAAACCTGCCCAAATTGGCGATAGCTTTAATCTCCCCCGTTTTAACTTCCATGACTACAGCGGTTCCCCATTCAGCCTCATGATATTTCATTGCTTTGAGTAACGAATTTTCTGTTATTTCCTGAAAATTAATATCTAAGGTAGTAACCACATCGTTTCCATCTTTGGGATTGATGCTATTCAAATCTTCCAACGGCAACCAGATATCATTTTTTCTACTCACTCTGAGCATATACTGTTGCCCGGGAGCGCCTTTAAGCGTATTATTAAAAGACCCTTCAATGCCAACTGGCTTAGCACCCTCTCTAAGATAGCCGATAGTTCTTTGGGCTAACAAATTGAATGGCATTCTTCTTTTGCTGGATTGCTCAATAATGAGGCCTCCTTTGAATTGCCCGTAATGGAAGAGAGGAAAATTTTTAATTTTATTAAGTTCGGTGTACGCTATTTTCTTTTTGATAGGTAACCTTCTGTTTTTTCCACTTTTCCTTAGGTTTTTTAGTTGCTTACTAATTTGTGAAGCGCTTTTTTTCCAACCTAAAGAATGATGTAATACGAAAGCCAAAGAATCTATTTTCTCATTAAAATCAAGATCTTTTGGTGCTACGGGATCAAAATACACATCAAAATAAGGAATAGAAGTAGCCAGAAGTGAACCATCGGAGCTTAGAATATTTCCGCGATGCGCCTCGAGATTTTTAAGTTTTATATTTTGAGAAGCTCCTAAATCTCTCCATTTTTGGCCATCTTTAATAGCGACAGAATAGGTTTTAAAAGCAACGAGACAAGCGAAAGGAAGTACCAGTCCAAACAACAAAAAATACATTCTAAAAAGCACTTCATTTCTGATTTCCATCGCTCAATAGGATTTTTTGGGATTAACAACCAGTTTAAATGGACTGCGTTCGAAAGGTTTTAAACCTAAAACGGCGAATCTGTCTGCCATTTGAGAACGTTGAGCTTTGACTCTATTTTCCGCTGCGAGGGTCATATATTCCCAGCGAAGTTCTTTGATATCGTCTTGAAGGACTTGAATTTCCCTTATTCTTCTTTCCGAAAAATGAGAATTAGCTATATAAAGCATGGCCAGGAAGCCAATAAACAAGACATAAAGCAACTTATTAAAAATTTCATCAGAACCGAGAAACTCCAATAATAAAAATTTTCGCAACCCCTTATTACGTGTCATAACAAATGTTTTCTCAAAGCCTACAGATGCCCAATCTGCATTTCAGGACAAAACTATTAAACAGGGAGTTTTCGACCTACTCTTAACTTGGCACTCCTGGCTCTGGAATTAATTTTAATTTCCTCAGCATCAGGCGTAATTGCCTTTTTTGTTAATATATTGAAAGGACGATAAATATTTCCATAAAAATCTTGCTGTAAGGTCCCCTCTGGGTTTCCAAATCGCAAGGTATTTTTAGCCATACGGTCTTCTAAGGAATGATAAGAAATTACAACTAATAATCCATTATCATTTAAAAGATCAACCGATTGCTTTAAAAAGTCTGCTAAAACCAGCATTTCCTCATTCACCTCAATTCTTAAAGCCTGAAAAACCTGAGCCAAATATCTTGGTCTCTCCCCCCTAACCCACGGATTAACGACATTCAAGAAACCTTGTATATCTTTAAACGGATTTAACTTTCTGGCCTCAATCAATGCACTCGCTAAAGATTTTGCATTTCTAACTTCCCCCCATTCACTCAATAAAGTAACTAACTGTTCTTCTGTGTAGGTATTCAAAATATCAGCCGCTGATTTTCCTGTAGATGGATTCATTCTCATATCAAGTAAACCATCCATACGAAAACTAAAGCCCCTTGATTCGGTATCAAACTGATAAGAAGAAACACCCAAATCAGCTAAGATACCATCCACTTTCAGGTATCCGTTCAATTTTAAAAACCGACGGATATACCTGAAATTGTGTGGTACAAAAATTAGTCTTTCATCGTGTGTTACATTCCCGATAACATCGGGATCCTGGTCAAAAGCGATTAAGCGACCTTTGTCACTTAATTTATTTAAAATTCTTTTAGCGTGTCCGCCGCCCCCAAAAGTGGCATCTACATAAACTCCGTCTGGATTTATTTCTAAAGCTTCCACGGAAATATTCGCTAAAACAGGTTCGTGATACATACGTTTGTCTTTTTAATCATCCAATCGTTGTTTACCGCGACCCAGTATCTCCTCAGCCAAATCGGAAAAATCATCCGGCTCATCATCCATGAGCTGATCGAAAACCTCTTTGGACCATATTTCAATTCTGTCATTAAACGCAGATAAAATCACCTCTTTTTCAATACCGGCATATTCTAATAATCTGCGAGAAACCAAAATTCTATCAGCGCTATCCATCTCAACTTTTTGAGCACCCCGATAAAAATATCTAACCAACTCTCTATTTTTTTTACTGTAAACATTCAAGTCGTTGATGTCTTCTGTTGTCTTTAACCAAACCTCTTCCGGGTACAACATCAAACATTTTTCAAACCCTCTATTCACAACAAAACTATAGGTTTCTCTTTTCCCCAATTGACTTATTAATCCACTCGGCAGACGCATGCGACTCTTATCATCGATTTTACATTCGTACTCTCCGAGTAGTTGATTCATCTTGTTTTGTTCCTTTGCTTCTCAAATGTAAATCAAAATTACCACTTTCTACCACTTTCTACCACTTTTTTTAAAAAAAATATATAAAAAAAAATCATTATCTGAACGGCTAAAAATAAAATCATTATTATCAGTTATTTATATATTATGTTTTATAATTATATTTAAAAAATAAAAAATTACTTTTATACCAATCTATTAATCAGGTGATTAAAGGTGTTTAAAAGTGGTAATAAAATTAGTTGAAACAACATTACCTCTCTATTTTGTATATTGCGTCATGAAAAAAACAGGTAATGCAACGATTAACAGGCATATATTTTGGACCAAGTGAAAAAGGAGGAAGAGGAGTATTTTCGGCCATCTACATTTCAGAAGGAACGCTGATTGAAGTCTGCCCCATGATTGTATTACCCGAAGAAGATTTCCAGAAAATACATGATTCCACTTTACATGATTATTATTTTCTATGGGGCGACGATGAAAATCAATGTGCCATTGCCTTGGGATTTGGATCATTATATAATCATGATTATGAACCTAATGCCAGATATTTTGTAGATCCGGAGGAGGAAACCATGGAGATATACGCCACAAAGGAAATATTCCCGGGAGATGAAATTACAGTTACCTATAATGGCCATCCGGATGATAAATCGCTGGTTTGGTTTGAAGATCCAAATTATGATAAGGAAAAAAAGTCCAATGCTAATGAGGGGTGAGCGTTGGGTGTTGTTTAATTAATCTTGTGCGCGCAGCAGCGTGTGGTTTTTGAATCAGGATTTACATGATTTACAGGATTAACCATAACGTCGTTGGTTTGGGAGTTAAGGTTATTATTAAACGGTACTTTCATTTCCAAGCCACTTGCCGATGCGTAACGCATCGGCGAAAAGAAGGATATAACGTAATCCTTTATGAATGACCATTAAACCCAAAACGAGGACGTCCTCTCTAATCCTCGTAATCCTGTAAATCCTGATTCAAAACGAGGCGTTAGGGGTGAATTTCAAATTTAAATCCTGTCTGGGAGAAGACGCGAGGCATCGCGTCTCTACTTGGAATACAGAAACATGATGGGATAGACGAGAAAGTAACCCTCTACGAATATACTTTACTGTCAAACCGAAGACGTCCTCTATAATCCTATAAATCCTGTAAATCCTGATTCAAAACCCCAGCTGCAAGCGCCTCCCAAAACTAAAACAACGTATCGCTAAAAAAATCTGTGAAATCCCATAATCCGTAAAATCCGTGATTCAGAATATTTAATTGATGGGAATATAACATTGGAACCTGTCGGGGAAAAGATGATGCGTGCATCATCTCTACGGGGTGGTTAAAAAATCGGCTTGTACTAGGTTGCGTTGGGTTTTGTTAAAAACAAGGCCTACCTCATGTACCGATACCCCCTCTCTATTCCGATATTTTTCCGCATAATTCCTTTGGATAATCTGATGAAGGGCTTGATTATTTCCTTCAGGCAGGTGGTCCACCACTTTTATTTCCATCACATAAATATGATTATCTAATAGAATGGTCATATCGGCTTGACCATGATTAGTGATATCTTCAGGGATAATCCGTGCATTGAGCGAAGCGAAAAAAGCATAGAGAACCGAGGCGTAAAAGCCCTCGAAATCAGCCAGTTTATTATTAGTGAAATTGCGCCAGGGGATGCCTGCAAAAAGGGTACGAATGTGTTGCTCAAACGAGGCGATATTTCCTGTTGACAAGGCATTATACATATCATCCTGCCTACTTTTCAAACCAATTGAACTGCCAATATAATCCTCTATAAAATAATCATTCAAAGCCAACCGAACCTCTTGGTTTGGTATTTTTAGCCGGTAAACCAGTTTCCCGCGATCGATAAACGTTTTTTCAATAGTTAAATAACCAGCTTGAAACAACAACGTAACAGGCTCTAAAGAATCAATATCAAATGAATTTAGTGTCCGCTGAAAAACCTCAATATTCTCTAAATCAGGTAAAAAATATTGGTTTTTCCGAAACAGTTCGATGAGGAAGGTTGGACTCCCCGTCTCAAACCAATAATTTTGAAAACTGAATTTTTTGCTTAAAAACAATAAAATATCGTAAGGATTGTAAACGGATTCCGAACCTGTCCAGTTATATCCATTGTACCAGTTTCTTACCTCTTCAGGGTTACTACCTGAGAGATGTTCACTGAAATATTCTTCAAGATCATTGTCTGTATATCCACAAATAGAAGAGAACTGATCGTCAATAGTGATATCCACCAACTGATTCAATCCACTGAACAGATTTACTTTTGAGAATTTGGTTACCCCTGTCATGAATATAAATTGCAGATTGGCGTCTTGACTTTTTAAAACGGAATATACATTTTTTAGTCCATCACGCAATTCTTTGGCTATCGACATTTCACCAATATTGTCTAAAATAGGTTTATCGTATTCGTCCACTAAGACCACTACCCTTTCTCCATATTTCTCTCTTGTACCTTTTATTATTTCCGCAAATCTGCCACTAATGCTTTTATTTACGGTAGTAACTCCAAGATTTTTCTCATTCAAAAAAAGAATTTCATGAATTTTTTCATCTAAATCTTTTCGACTATTTAATATCCCTTCTGCGAAATCAAACTTGATAACAGGATATTTCTTTGTCCAATCCCATTTGTCGTAAATATACAGACCCTCGAATAACTTTTGATTTCCTTCAAAAATCTCCTTTAGCGTATCCACAAACAAACTCTTACCAAATCGACGAGGACGAGATAAGAAGAAACGACCCGGCGTATTAATAAGGTTGAATGCATATTCTGTCTTATCAACATAGATGCAATTCGATTCCAATAAAAGGCTTAAAGTACTTATCCCTAAGGGAAGATTTTTTAGGGCCATCTTAAAATATTTACTTAAAGATACGTCCTTTTCAAAGAAGATGTATATAAACCCGTTCCCGTAGAGGCGATGCACGCATCGTCTTGTCCGCGTCAGAAAACCCAAACCCAGGCATAACAAAAATACCATTGCGAAGGAAACCCCTCCCTATTTCCCGTTACAACCAAACTCATTGATTCCAGAAACACGAAAGGGTTATTGTTATATGACCATTTTAAATATGTGTATTAAAACCATTAGATTTGGATATTAGTATTTTCCTGTATAAACCAAGACGATGCGTGCATCGTCTCTACGGGTTTATATTTATTTATAACAAAAAAACGGACCTATTGGCAAATTTAAAAATTTGCCAATAGGTCCGTGCTAAATTGATATATTCAACTTATTTTTTTATCCTCTTGAAATTTAATTTCTCCTGGAATTTTTTCCCTTTTTTCAATCAAAATTTATTTGTCCCAAAATCACAGCGCGGCAGACCGCAAGCCTCTCACACCAAATATTAAAATGATTAATCCCTGAGGCAACGGACGGAGGCACCGAACGTCTTATTGAAGTCGTTGAACCTGCCCACATTGCCAAAGTTGAAGTACAGGGTGCGGTACAAGGCGAAGGAGGTGTCGAGCTCAGTAGCACTCCAGAAGAAAGCGTAGTTTCTAATATTGAAGAAAGTACCATTGTTATTGCGATAACCAGCTGGGAGAGCAGAAAAGCCGCTTGTATTAGTTCCTGTGTTTGTTGTCCATAAGGCATCATTTTTTTTCATTAAAGTCCCTGCTGTAGTGCTCTGTGTTCCAAAGGTAGTTGTATTAGCTCCTGAATCTATAAATTTTACTAAATTATTCCAATCTGAATCCGTTGGAACGTGCCAGCCTGTTGGGCAGACATTCTTATATGTTGTACTTCCTGCTGTTGCAATACCTTTAGCAGCGTACCAATTGTATAGATAACCATAAGTTGTAAGGTTAGAAGGACTTGCCACACTATCATTTGCATAAATGGTATGTGCACCGTAATCAAGTACAGACCATGTTTGACTCGGCGTTACACCATCACTTCCTCCTGAGTTATTAAAACTGATTTCTGTGCCATCATTATATCTTCTTACTCTTAAATTCGTAGCTGTCCAACACTGTGTTCCAATCGAAACCGTGGTATAGGAGTTCATATCAATGTCAGAAACAGAGGTAACTGATCCACAGGCAGGTGGTGGTGCAGGCGTTACCGCCGCCGATGCCGCAGAAGCCACCGAACTTCCCACTGCGTTCGTAGCAACCACCGTAAATGTATAAGCCGTTCCATTTGTCAATCCCGTTACCGTAAGTGGTGAACTTGCTCCAGTTGCTATTCCGCCCGCTGGACTAGACGTTACCGTATATCCCGTAATCACACTTCCGCCGTTACTTGTCGGAGCTACAAAGGCAACACTCGCCGTAGCATTCCCTGCCGTAGCTGCCACACTCGTCGGAGCGCCAGGAACCGTGGCAGGCGCAGGTGTTACCGCAATAGTTCCCATTGCTTTCACACTGCCACAGCCTCCCGTCAGAGGAATTTCGTCCGTCGCAGTGCCTATGCCCGTCGCTAGGGTCGTTGAATGTGTAATATTTGTCAATATTGTATTTACTGCTAATGTTGGGCTTGTCGATCCTGCGCTTACCGTATTGAGTACACAGGGAGTTACAGTAGTGACGGTTGTAATAGTAGGAGAAGGACCAACATCATTCTTAGCAAACACAGTGAAAATATAATTTACGCCTAAAACCAACCCTGTTACAACTATTGGTGAAGATGTTCCTGAAACAATAATAATAGCAGCAGTTGTTTTCCGTTTTGCAGGTGCTGATGGTGTTGATGTTGCTGTCACAGTATAACTCGTTATAGGACTCCCCCCATCGCTAGTTGGTGGAACAAACGAAACACTAGCAGATGATGGACCTGACGGAGTGGCAACAATGGAACTACATGGCCCAGGGGCAGAAAATGTCGGACACGGTACCCCAGGACAATTTTCCAACGCAGCCTTCTTCCAGCGAACTTTTATTTCCTCCAGATTATAAAACGCATTCCGTCTTATTTCCAATGCCTGCTTTTCACCGGTTGTGTTTCCGACATTT
>JAJTER010000142.1 GCA_021299835.1 Saprospiraceae bacterium
ATAGTATATAAATATATCGACTTTTCGGGAGGCTATTTTTTATCATCTTTTTTTTCCATTTAATTATTTAGAATTTTTACCTATTTTTAGAGGGTAACAAAAAAAAATAGCATGTCCCTTTTAACTAAAAAAATTATCGTCTTATTTTTGCTGATAACCATTGGGAAAAACAAGGACTTTTTATTCTCTCAATCGGTATCCTCAAAAACGGATATTTCCCATTTTGCTAAAATGAAATGGAGAAATATTGGGCCTAACCGGGGAGGTAGGTCGCTGGGTTCAACCGGTAGCCCCGGGAGACCATTAGAATACTATTTTGGTGCAACAGGTGGTGGCCTTTGGAAAACGACTGATGGAGGCCAGGAATGGTTTCCCGTTACCGATGGGCAAATCAATTCTTCATCAGTGGGCGCCGTTGCCGTTGCTGAAACTAATCCTGACATAGTTTATATAGGCATGGGTGAAACGCAGCTTAGAGGCTCGATTACCCAGGGTGACGGGGTGTATAAATCGGAAGATGGTGGCAAGAAATGGCGTCATCTCGGTCTTAAAGAAACACAGTCCATTTCCAGAATCAGAATCCATCCTACAAATCCTGATATCGTTTTCGTCGCAGCCCTGGGTCATCCCTATGGAGATAACGAGGAAAGAGGTGTTTTTAGATCAAAAGATGGAGGTAATACCTGGCAAAAAGTGCTTTATGTTGGAGCAAATACCGGCGCCGCCGATCTGGTCATTGATAAAACGAATCCTAAAATATTATACGCTACTACCTGGCAGGTGTACAGGAAAACCTGGAAAATGTGGGGTGGTGGCGAAGGTTGCCGCTTGTACAAATCAGTGGACGGTGGCGATACCTGGATTGATCTGTCTAAAAATCCAGGTCTGCCTGTCGCACCCCTCGGGAAAATAGGTATCACCGTTTCTCCGGCAAATCCTAACAGACTTTATGCTATTGTTGAGGCAAATGATGGTGGAGTATATAGATCTGATGACGCTGGCTGGTCCTGGAAAAAAATGAATGATGAAAGGAAGCTAAGGCAACGTGCCTTCTATTATTCCCGTATCTACGCCGATCCTCTCGATCCTGAAACAGTCTATTGCCTGAATGTAAATTTCTATAAGTCTGTGGATGGAGGGAAAACTTTTGATATTGACATCAATGTGCCTCATGGTGATAATCACGATCTTTGGATAGATCCAAATAATCCTCAAAGGATGATTTCCTCAAATGATGGAGGAGCCTGTGTTTCTACCAACGGTGGAAAGTCCTGGACAGAAGAAGATTATCCAACGTCGCAGCTTTATCATGTTACCACTACCATGGATGTACCTTACCATGTAGCTGGTGCACAACAGGATAATACCACCTTGTCGATTCCAAGTGATGGGTGGGGTTTCAAACATCTAAACGAAGGGAATAAGAGTTGGTTTTATGAGGTTGGCGGAGGAGAAAGTGGTTATATAGCGCCACATCCTACCAATCCAGATTTATTTTATGCCGGGAGTCAAGGGGCCTTACTTACCCGATATGACAGGAGCAATGGTCAGGAGCGGGATATCCAGGTTTACCCCCGATTTTTCTCTGGAGAACCTGCCTCTTCATTACCGGAAAGATGGCAATGGACCTATCCTATCGTCTTCTCTCCCCTCGATCCCTCCATTTTATATACCTGTTCTCAACATGTTTGGAAAACAACAAATGATGGTCAATCCTGGGAGAAAATTAGTCCCGATCTTACTTTCGCCGATCCTGAAACCTTAGGTCCAACCGGGGGAATTATCACAAAAGATATGAATGGCCCTGAAATTTATGCCACCGTTTTTGCTTTGGCACCCTCTTTTCATGACATTCAAACCCTCTGGGCGGGTTCTGATGACGGGCGAATTCATATTACCCGAAATGGGGGAAAGTCATGGTTGGAAATAACACCGAAAGATCTACCCAAATTCTCTACAGTAAGTATTATTGAGGCTTCTAAACATGATCCCGGGACTGCCTACGTTGCAGCCTACAGATATCAGGTAGATGATAGGGCCCCTTATGTTTACAAAACAACCGATTATGGAAAAACTTGGACAAAAATAATAAAGGGTATAAAACCTCAGGATTTTGCCCGATCCGTAAGAGAAGATCACAAGAAGAAAGGTTTACTTTTTCTCGGTACTGAAAACGGTGTGTATGTTTCTTTTGATGCAGGGGAAAACTGGGAATCTTTACAGTTAAATCTCCCGGTAACGCCTATCAGGGATTTAGTTATTAAAAATGATGACGTTGTTCTCGGGACGCACGGAAGAAGTTTCTGGATATTAGATGATATTGCGCCATTGAGAGAATTAAATGCAAATACCGCGGCTTCTACCATGCATTTTTTTAAACCTGCGGACCCCATTAGAGGCATTTATAATCTGAATGTACAGTATTATTTAAATGAAAAAGTCGATTCTGTAGAGGTTTCTATTCTGGATTCCTCAGGTAAACTGGTTCAAAAATTTGTAGGAAATCAAGAAGTTTTTAAACAAGATAATTCAGTACCTTATTGGGAAAGAGATGGGAATACCAAGCCTACCACGGCGAAAGGAATTAACTCCTTTTCCTGGAATTTGAGGTATGCCGGGGCTACCACTTTTCCTGGCATGATTATATGGAGTGGCAGACCCCAGGTTGGGCCTAAAGCTGTTCCCGGCAAATATAAAGTGTCGGTGAAGGCCAATGGTCTGGAGCAATCCCATGATATTGACATTAAAATGGATCCTAATCTTAAGGGTATATCGCTGGAAGATTTAACGAAGCAATTTCAGCTCGCAATGCAAATTAAAGAGAAGGAATCAGAGGCAAATGAGGCAGTAAAAGAGATAAGAAAACTTAAACCTCAGTTAGAAAATCAAAAAAGTGGCGTAAAAGATTCAATGCTTTTAAAGGAAATGAATGCAGTAATTATGGCTTTACAAAAAGTTGAGGAAGACCTATATCAGGTGAAAAACCAAAGTGGTCAAGACCCGCTTAATTTTCCTATTAAGTTGAATAACCGCCTTTCCTCTCTCCGAAGAAGTGTTGAAACAGGCGATGCCAGACCTACCGATGCCTCTTATGTCGTGTTTGCAGAACTTTCTAAAGAATTGTCTATTTTGTTAACATCAAAACTTTCTATTCAGAATAATTCTTTAAAATCATTGAATGAAAAATTAGTAAAAGCGGGATTAAAGTCTGTTAACTAATAAAAAATAATGTGGTTTCTGCACAATGAAGGCTCCGATTTTGAGTTAATCCATCGGAGCCTTCTCATTTATTTCCAACAAAATACATGACAAGTAAGCCGCTTTTTTATCATATTTGTATTTAATTAATAAGGATTTATGTTTCGGATTTTTACCATTTGCTGCTTCCTGGTCTTTTGCTCCTTCCTGTCGGCTCAAACAAATTTGAGTGTTATCAAAAATAAGGGGATTCCTGCAAATGCTGCCATCTCAAATATTTTTATAGGAGCTGATAATCAAATTATCATTTCGGACAAATCAGATCTATATAGAATTTTGGGAAGTTCCCAGGCGGTGAAAATTACTTTGCCTCCAAATACTACCTCTTTACTTCAGTTTAAGGGTGGAAATAGTGAAGTTTTTATTGATTTGCCATGGATAAATAGTCTTTTGAATGATTATTTTCAGGGAGATGACGAAATTAGTACCATGGCGCTGCATAAGGAAGACGGATCTCTTTGGATAGGCACATTAAACAGCGGATTGTTTCAATTAAACCTGTCGGAGAAAAAGTTAATCCAACATTTTAGTGTTAAAAATGGAAAATTAAGGTCCGATAAAATTAATATCATCCGTTTTGATGATGTAAATAAAATCTGGGTCGCCACTGACCTGGGCATATTAACAGGTAAAAGTGGAAAATATGAGATCATTGAAAAAGATTTTGCTTTTCAGGATATTTCCATAAAGGGAAAATCAGTCTGGATTCTCGGTGACAATATGGTAGGGCCATTAAACAGTAAAAGGGAATGGCTTCCTATTTTAGTTCCAGAGGAAAGTATTGAAGGCGATTTGCGGGCTATTGGTCTAGATGCTGAAGGAAATGCCTGGCTTGCCTCGGAAATCATTAGTCAATATTTGGTTGAACAGGATTCTTTTGTACTGTATGGACCGGAAAAAGATTTTACTTCTCAGTTTTCATCTTTAATAAAGACTGATCTTGAAGGTAGAGTATGGATTGGTACGGAAGATAAAGGCATGTATGTTATTCAGGAAAAGGAGATGCTGGCTGTGGGTATTCAAGTGGTTAATCCCATTTCATGCAATAGTGGCAAATGGGACGGTGCCCTGCAGGTGAAAGTGAATGGTGGTGTTGGTCCTTTTAAATATAAGTGGAGCTCTGATACCATAAAAGGAAATTCACCTATTGGACTGGGTCCAGGTACTTACAGGGTTACAGTGAGTAGTGAAGACGGTGTAACCCAAAGTGCTGAGGTAACTTTATCTGATACCCGATTAAAAGTAGAGGCCAAAGCGCTTACCGCCACCAGTGCTCCAGGTAATGCAGATGGGCAGGCAAAAGTAACGGTCTCCGGAGGTACACCACCTTATCAGGTTTCCTGGGACAATGGACGAACATTTTGAAGCTCGTTTACAAAGGGGGAAAACCGCCTTATCAATTTAATTGGAGCGTTCCTGCTGACAATAGTGCGACTATTTCCGGGCTGATTGGTGGTATTTATGCCGTTACCATTTCTGATAGTGAAGGTCTTTCCGCCAAGGCAGCCATAGAATTACCTTCTCCAATATTGATGAAGGCGACGGGTACTCCGCTTAAGGTTGCCTCCGGTCTTGGAAATGATGGTTCAGCTGTGGTCAAGGTGGAAAATGCCATTGGTGCAGTAACCTACACATGGGATAATGGCCAAAAGGATTCTTTGGCTACAAATCTTTCCGCTGGTTTTCATAGGGTTACCCTGACAGATGCCAAAGGTTGTACCCTCGTGCATCAAGTGGAAGTTCCAGAGGAATTAGTGGCCGTTATGGGGGAAGTTGAAGAGGAAAAAGGTCTGAGTTGTCCTGACCTTGCCGATGCTGTCCTCAAGGTGGTTCCTAAGGGCGGAAAAGCTCCTTTTGTGTTTAATTGGAGTACGGGAAGTAAGGAACAATCTATAAAAAATGTCCCGGCAGGTGTATATTCTGTTACCTTGACCGATGAAAAATTGCAATCTATTGTCATAAAAAAAGAGGTGAAAGGACCGGATCCTCTTGATCTTATTCTACAAATTATTAAACCCGCTTCTACCAATAATGCCGATGGAGTAGCAAAAATTCTGGCTTCAGGAGGTAATGGAGGGTATAAGATTACATGGGATAAAGGTGAGGTTAAAGAGGAAATTTCTAATCTCGCCGATGGAGATTACAATTTTACGTTGGTTGATGCAAAAGGCTGTAAGCTTGAAAAATCGCTTAGAATGTCCGAAATTATTCTTCCTCTTAGCCTCGATTTGAAAATCCTAAAGGAAGTTTCTTGTGCTGAATTTGAAAATGGCTCTCTGGAGGCTTTCGTGGAAGGCGGTAAACCTCCTTATAAATATACTTGGAGTATAGCAGGTAAAACCAATGCTACACTGGAGAATGTCAAAGCAGGAAGTTATGCTGTTACTATTACAGATAAACTGGGTGAGACTAAATTTCAAACCATTGAATTGAAAAATCCTCCTGCTATTGTTGTCAAAGTGGAGATAATCAGTCAAGCGTCGGTTAATAACAAAGATGGTGTCGCTACTGCTGCTATTACCGGGGGTATAGGTGCCTATAAAAAAGTTTGGTCCACAGGTGAAACAGGTGATTCCTCGTTTTTACTAGGTCCTGGTTACCAAAAACTAACTATTACCGATGATCAGGGTTGTGTAGTAAGTAAACCTTTTGTCATCACTGAAGATATTAAAGAATTCAATGCCAATATTAGGGTTGTCAATGCATTAAAATGTGCGGGTGATAAAAATGGATCTGCAACGCTAAATATTAATGGTGGTAAGCCACCATATACCATTAAATGGAACCTTAGTGAATTAACAGGTACAGAATTAATCAATCTAAAGAAGGGTAATTATATCGCTTCTATAACAGATAGTCAGGGTAAATCTATCTCTACTTCGTTGGAACTTACTGAACCAGAGTTAATTAAAGGACAGGTTAATATAGTAGAAATTCCCGCGTTGGATAGCTTGAATGGTAAGGTTACCTTTTCTGTTTCTGGTGGTATAGCACCTTATTCAATCGTTTGGGATAATGGTGAAATGGGGGAAAATGCCTACGCACTCTCCGGCGGAACACACAAAGTAACGGTTAAGGATACGAATCAATGTGAAATATTCACCTCTTTTGAACTTGATGAATTAGTGCCTGAATTGACATTAATGATTAAAACGGATAATGAAATTGCATGCTTTGGTGATAAAAATGGAGCCTTATCCCTGGATTTAGTGGGTGGTAAAAAACCATTTTCCATAAAATGGAGCAATGGTTCAAACAACCCAAATATTTCATCTTTATCTCCCGGAAAATATTCCGTTACCGTAACCGATAGTAAGAATAAATCGGTCATAGCCGAAAAAGTATTGTTTGAACCTTCAAAACTGGAAGTTAATACTACTTTCATTAGAGGTGCATCAGATGAAAAAGGTCAAAATGGCAAAAGTAGCCTGCTCATAAATGGAGGTAGTTTTCCATTCGTTATTCAATGGGATAATGGCAATAATCAGATGTTCGCTCAAAATTTAACGGCAGGATATCATTCTGTGACCGTCACGGATATTAGAGGCTGTGTAGATACCAGCGCGGCAACTATTCCAATAAGACTTATTCCAGGTTTGGCTCGTGATTCATTTAAAGCAGAACAGATTATTCAAATCGAAAAATTAGTTTTCCAGGCCGATAGTATCAGTATTCCACCAGGCGTAGAAGAACTTTTACAGGAGGTTTTACAGTTTTTAAAGGATTATCCAACCCTTAACGTAGAATTTGGCGGACATACTAATAATGTAGCATCCGATAATTATGCAGATGATATATCTCTGAAAAGAGCCCGATCTGTAGCAAACTTTTTTATCCGCAATGGTATTCCAGAGTCAAGAGTAGCCTCTTTCGGGTATGGAAAGAAAAATCCTTTGGTCTCAAACGATACGCCAGAAGGGCGTAAGAAAAATCAGAGGGTTGAACTGAAAATCCTGAATGGGCAATAAAAGATAATATTATTCTATTCCTTTCCATCGTCGATGACTCCACAACCACTGGCTTGGGTCATCGACGATTTGTTTTTCAAGGAGTTCCGCATACTTTTTTGTTATAAAACCATGCTCCGTTTCTTTTCCATACATACATATTAAACTAAAATTAATATGACATTGACGGCCCGCATCTTTTATATGTAAATAGATGACGGGTAAATTATATTGTACAGCATGTTTTTCAACGCCAAAAAGCATGGGAGTTTTTATGCCTAAAAAAGGAGTCCAAAATGATTTATTGGGGTCAACCGGGCGCTGATCTGAAGGCATAATATAAAAATAGGTTTGATTTAAATGTGCGACAATATGTTCCTTAAATGTATAGCGGGTGATTAAATTTAACCCAAATCTTGTTCTTATGTGAAGGAGTAAAGCACTAAAATAATTGCTCTTCACTGGGGTATATACCAAACCAACAGGTTTATTTATAAAAATAGGTAAGGCAGAAAACGCCTTTTCCCAGCTTCCATAATGTGCTGTAACTATGATTATAGGTTTATTTAGTAAGGTAAGCTCATTTAAGAGGTTAATATTTTCAATCACTATCGATTGATAGACGCCTTTTTTACTTTGGATTAAAAGAGGAATAAGATCTTCAAAGTTTTTTAAAAACTGGCGATAAAAGGCCTTTTGAATTTTTTTTATCTTTCTTATGGTATGCGTTGGAAATACCTTCTGTAAATTATCCTGTACCACCTTTTTTCGATAAAAAATGATAGGGTATAAAAGGATAAATAATAGGTTCAATAGTCCGTGAAGTATTGGTCTGGGGATGGACGCAAGAAGATAAAAGGGTAAATATTTGGGACTATTTTTCATAGGCAACAAAAATGAGGGAAAATTGGTAAGATTTGCCTTCTTTTGATTAGTTATTTATAAATTTAGATGTTTTAATTTGCTGAATCATTTTTTTTTCATTATTCATTGAAATAGCAACTATGCAAAACTTGACGAAACTTTTATTGAGTGCACTTTTAATGATTTTAACATTAAACGTATCTGCTCAAAAAAAATCTAAATCTAACAATGCAGAGGTAGTCGTACCTAAATTGATAGATGCCAAAAATTTTAAGTCGCTGAAATGGAGAAATATCGGTCCTTTTCGCGGCGGCAGGGCTAACGGTATTTCCGGCGTTCCGGGAAATAATCAACTGTATTTTGTTGGCTATACCGGCGGTGGCGTCTGGAAAACACAGGACGCAGGACTAAATTGGGTTAATATTTCTGACGGTTTCTTTACATCAAGTACCATTGGAGATATTGCCGTAGCTGAAAGTGATCCCAATGTAATATATGTAGGCACAGGGGAACATGCCGTAAGAGGTGTTATGACTACTTTTGGCGATGGCGTGTATAAATCAACAGACCAGGGTAAAACCTGGAAAAATATGGGTCTGGAGAATACCAGACATATTTCTGATGTGATTATTCACCCACAAAATCCTGATATTGTTTGGGTGGCCGCTCAAGGCGCATTACACGGTTCTTCTGAAGAAAGGGGTGTTTATAAAACAACAGACGGAGGTGTTACCTGGAAAAAAACACTTTATGTAGATGTTAATTCAGGCGTTTCCAGCCTTACCGTTGATTTTTCCAATCCAAGAATCATGTATGCCGCTACCTGGGAACATCGTCGCCTTCCCTGGCAGGTTCAAAGTGGTGGTAATGGTTGTTCCGTATGGAAATCAACAGATGGTGGTGAATCCTGGAGCAAATCCGTAGAGGGTCTTCCTTCTATGATGGGTAAAATTGGCTTGTCTGTTTCAAGAGCTGAACCTTCCCGCGTTTACGCCATTGTGGAAGCGGAAAAATCTAAAGCAGGGGTCTATCGTAGTGATGATGCCGGAAAGTCATGGAAATTAATGACAAATGATCAAACACTTACCGCCCGTTCCTGGTATTATATGGAAATTTATGCCGATCCCTCAAATCCTGAAATTGTCTATGTCCTAAATGCTCCTGCGATGCGTTCCATAGACGGAGGAAAAACTTTTTCAATGTTAAGGGTAGGACATGGCGATACGCATGACCTTTGGATTAATCCACAGGATAGTGAAAATCTGGCGCTTGCCGATGATGGTGGAGGTGAAATTAGCTTTAATTCGGGAAAAACCTGGTCTGCTCAGGGAAATCAACCTACTGCTCAGTTTTATAGAGTGAATACAGATAATCGTTTTCCATATTGGGTCTATGGGGGTCAACAGGATAATTCTTCCGTAATGATTCAAAGTAGAACCAGTGGTTCAGGTATCACCGATAAGGACTGGACTTCAGGACCAGGTTGTGAAAGTGCTTTCCTCGCTTTTAATCCAGATAATCCTACGCAAATTTTTGGTGGTTGCTACCAGGGGTATATCGAGGTATTAAATATGGCAAACCAGGAAGTTAAGGATATTATGGCTTACCCAGCCTTAAATCTGGCCATTGCTCCAAAGGATATGAAATACCGTTTTAATTGGAATGCGCCTATTATCGCTTCTCCTCATGATTATAATACCATCTATCATGCAGCAAATAAAGTGCTGAAAACAACCGATGGCGGTATAAGTTGGACTGAAATTAGCCCTGATTTAACCCGAAATGAGGCGGAAAAACAAGGGGTCGGTGGTGGCCCTATTACTAATGAGGGAGCTGGTGGAGAAAATTATAATACTATATTTTATTTAATTGAATCTTCTACTGAAAAAGATCTTATCTGGTCGGGAAGTGATTGTGGCCTGGTGCATGTGACAAGAAATGGAGGTAAATCCTGGGAAAATGTAACCCCGCAAGGTCTGCCGGAATGCCTGATTCAATCTATCGAGGTTTCCCCACATCAGCCTGGTACAGCTTATATATCCGCTACTCGCTATCGTTTTAATGACTTTCAGTCAATGGCTTATAAAACAAATGATTATGGAAAAACCTGGGTTTCTATAAATCAAGGTATTGGTAAAGATGATTATTTAAGAGTAATAAGGGAAGATTTAAAAGTGCCTGGCTTACTTTATGGAGGTGCTGAAAGAGCATTCTATATTTCTGCCGATGCTGGCGCTAACTGGAGTTTGTTTCAACTCAATATGCCAGTAGTTGGTATTACCGATTTAACTTTCAGGGATAACGATTTAGTTGCTTCAACGGCTGGTAGGGCTTTCTGGATTTTAGATGATCTTAGTGCCATTCAACAGTCAAAAGGTTTTCCTCAAGGTAAATTACAACTGTACACGCCAAAAGATACTTACCGGTTTGGTTCTTCAGGTTACGGAGGTGGTAGAGGTAATATTGGTGAAAATCCAGCAGAAGGGGTTGTTCTGGATTACTTTATTGGAGAGAAAGTAGATTCTTTAGGCTTGACCTTAGATATATATACCGCGGAGGGGAAATGGTTGAGAACCCTTTCTTCTATCAAACCAAAGAAATCGGACGCTTATCCGGGAGGACCTCCTCCGCCCGTTATTCTTCCCGCTCAAGAGGGGGTGAACCGTTTCGCCTGGGATATGAGAACGGAAACT
>JAJTER010000143.1 GCA_021299835.1 Saprospiraceae bacterium
AACGTTGAACCGTCAGCCGATAAGGTGTGTGCTCCCTCATTAAAAGGCGTATTTAATTGGGTTAAGGCAATTGGTTTGCCCCAATCTCCTGACAATGAATCTCTTTGTGTGTAAAAAATATCTTCCTGCCCATTTACTACGCGGGTAAATAGCAAGGTTTTATCGTCGGCAGAAAAGGATGGCAGATATTCCGGTGCATCTGTATTAATTAAAGAATTCAAAGGCGTGGGAGTGAATAATACAGGATTTTGCACTGCGTCACGGGCGAAAATCGCATTTTCCAATAATTTACTGGCTTGCTCAAATGGCTGCCCTTTTATTTTATTAGACGTCGTATATAAGGTCAGTTTTTCAACAGCCAGGGAATAATCTCCATATTTATAAGCAGTTAGTCCAAAAGCATAGTTCGTCCTGATGTCATGATTTGGGTGTATAAGGGATAACTTTGTAAAGGCATCCAGAGATTTTTTATACTCGCCGATATCATGATATGCATTCCCCAGTAACGTCCAGGCTTCTACCAAAATGGGATCTTTTTCAAGGCACTTTAATAAAAGTATAATACTGGCATTGGTATTTTCCTTTTGTGCTTCCAATTTAGCCTTTTCGTAATCTTTCCGAATACCTGGCTTTGTCTGAGAAAGCGTTCGAAAGGACTGGGCTTCAATGTGAAGGTGTATAAAAATAAAAAGCATTAACCCTAAATATCTCATCATTGATAAAAGTTATATGTAGGGTTAACGAAGAAAATGGTCTTTTTAATCTTTTGCTATGTCCTTTCCTTTTGATTTCCAATCGGCAAATCCACCAGAATAATTCAGAACATTTGTATAACCTAATGACAATAGGAGGGAAGTTCCAATAGCCGTTCTGTCACCAGCCTGACATTGAATAATAAACGGTTTGTCCTTTGGTAATTTTGCTGTATTTTCAGTTAAAGTACCTAGAAAAAGATGTTTTGCCCCGGGAATATGTCCGTCCTGGAATTCTGAAGTTCCACGAATATCAAATAATTCCATTTCATTATTTTTAACTGCATTTTCAACAAAATCAGCGTCTATAATGGAAGTTACCTGAAGTTTATGCCCCAATGCCTCATACCAGCTGACATTATCTATATAACCCATGATTTGATCTAACCCTATGCGCATAAGTTTCCGGGTTATTTCTTCCATATTATTATCCTCGGCAATAATAATGAAAGGTTTATCGTAAGTTAGGAACCAACCAGCCCAGGTCGCCAGTGAATTATTATGCTGAATGTTAATAGTACCGGGTATAGATCCTTTTTCATAAAGTGATTTATGGCGGGTATCGATGACGGTTACGCCGCTATTAAGTGCATCCAAAACAGCTTCGGGACTTAATTTTTGATGTTTTGGTACTTGAGTCAACAAATTCCTGGGTTCCTTATTCCTCATTTTCATCTCCGCAAAATACTTTGGAGGCTCAGGTTGATCACTAAGCAGATAGCCTACAAATCCGGTTTTATCGTCTCCATATTGGAGCGCCCAGTTGCGTATTTTTTCGTAACCGACCGTTGTACTGGGCACAGCACCCAATGCTTTACCGCAGGCAGACCCGGCGCCATGTCCAGGCCAAACTTGAATAAAGTCTGGAAGTGCCTGAAATTTCTTTATAGAATGATACATTTGATCAGCTCCAATTTCTTGCGTGCCCTTCAATCCTGCCGCTTTTTCCAATAAATCGGGACGACCTATGTCACCTACAAATACAAAATCACCGGTAAACATCATCACAGGTTCATTACTGGCAGGATGATCAGTGAGCAAAAAAGTGATGCTTTCCGGGGTATGGCCCGGGGTATGGAGAACTTTAAGAGATAAATTGCCAACTTTTATGACATCTCCATGACGTAATCCGGTATGACTAAAATTATATTGCCAATCGGGACCGCCCTCGTCTGATAAATACATCTCCGCATCCGTAAGAGCAGCTAATTCGCGTGAACCAGAGAGGAAATCAGCATGAATATGAGTTTCCGTTATATGGGTGATGCGCAAATTATTCTGTTTGGCTATGTCAATATAAGTATCTACATCGCGTTTTGCATCAATGACGATAGCTTCGCCCGTTTTCTGGCAGCCAAGTAAATAACTTGCCTGAGCAAGTGTTTTGTCGTAAATATGTTGAAAAAACATGGTGTTAATTTTTTATTCAATGCAAAATTACGGGGGAGGAAATAGAATAACAGTGATTAATATCACAAGTTTGAGATCCATTCTGTTAAAAGTCTGACACCATAACCTGTGGCAGCCTTAAGTTGTGTCGTTTCTGTTTTATCAAAGGCTACGCCAGCGATATCTATATGTGCCCAAACTGGGTGATTGTCAATAAACTCTTCCAAAAATTTAGCGGCTGAAATAGCCCCTGATGTGGGTAATCCGCTGTAATTACGAAGGTCGGCTACATCTGATTTTAAATCATCCTTGATGGCATCGAACAAAGGCATTCTCCAAAGGTTTTCTCCAGATTCATTTCCCGCTGCTATTAATTGTTGTGCTAATTCGTCATTATTAGAGAATAAACCAGCGGCATGATTACCCAAAGTTCCGACAATACTGCCTGTCAGCGTGGCCATGTTTACCACCATATCAGGATTAAAATTTCTTACCAGATAAGAGAGCGCATCGGCAAGTATCAATCTACCTTCGGCGTCCGTGTCAATGACTTCAATGGTTTTTCCATTGTAAGACGATAGAATGTCACCCGGTCTTATGGCCTGTGAACCTATCGCATTTTCGGCAATGGGTAAGAATCCAGTAAGTTTTATGGGCAATCGCAGTTTGGCTACGGCTTGAAATGTACCAAGAATGGCCGCTGCTCCGCTCATGTCACTTTTCATGTAGTGCATATTGGTGGAGGACTTTATAGAAATGCCGCCGGTGTCAAAAGTTACTCCTTTACCTACTAAACCTATATGTTTTTGATCCTTTTGCCCTCCGTCATAACTCAATTGAGCCAGAATGGCAGGCGTTTTACTTCCTTGTCCCACAGCGAGTAGCGCGTGTAGTCCTTTTTTTTGAAGCTCCCGCGCATTGAATATCTGAACTTTAAAACCTGCATCTTTTCCTATTTCCTCTATGGCTAAGGCAAAATCAGAGGGATTTAAATAATTTCCAGGCGTGTTTATTAATCGACATATTGTATTTCTTGCATTAGTGATAATATTTCCTTTATGCAGGGAAATTTTTATTTCCTCCTGCATAGCTTCTCCTGAATAAAAGTAAATACAGGCGTTTGCACTTTCCCAGGCGGATGAAGGTTTTTTTATTGTTTTCCAGGAGCCAATGTTGTTTATCCCAATTTGAATGCCCTGCCAGGCAGCTTCGCAAAGGCGTGACAATGGGGTTACTGAAATATCTGTTAACAAGAAAATAATGCCTGTTTTTTCGTTGAACCTATCTTTATTTTGAAAGGTAAACTGGCGAAATATTTTCTGAACAGTAGAGAAACGGAGGTCTTCACCCAGGCCGAGAAATAAAAATCGTTTGTTATTCACATTCACTACAAACTCTTTTCCAGCCTCTCCTGAAAAATCTTTGTCGGAAATGAAAGGAATATCCAGCGTCAGATTTTTCAGTAGATTTAAATCCGTTTTTCCCTTTACGCCAATAATCCAGTCAGAACAGGAGGAAAAATCAGTAACGATTTCGTATTTTAGCATTTTATGATGGTATTTATGCAAGTGCAAATTATTTAGTAATGTAAAATTAGGATTTTACCTTAATTTCCAAAGGAAGTATAAACTACTACCGTTTTTTTATTTATTATTGTTTATTATTTAGTAAAGTTAAAAAGGGAACTATGGAGCCAATATGGGGATTTGATTTAGGAGGTACTAAAATCGAAGGGGTCATTTTAAAAAGTAAGGATGAACCCAATAATATCATTGCCAGAATGCGCGTACCCACTGAAAAAACAAAAGGGTATGATCATATTATAGGTCAAATTGGTCTTTTGGTAAATAATTTGAAGGAAGCAACGGGTTTAATTCCCACCCGTATCGGTTTGGGTACGCCGGGTGCCCTCGATCCTATCACGCAGACACATAAAAATAGTAATACCACCGCTATAAATGGTATGCCGTTCAAACGGGATCTTGAAAAAGCGTTGGGTATTTCATTTGAAATGGCCAATGATGCCAATTGTTTTGCCATCGCTGAGGCTCGCATGGGTGTTGTTCAAGATGTCATGCCCGACGCAAAAATGGTCTTTGGTGTAATTATGGGTACCGGCGTTGGCGGTGGCCTGGTTCTGAATGGTAGCGTTTGGAATGGTCGCCAGGGTATTGGTGGCGAATGGGGACACAGTTTTTTAGATGAATCGGGCGGTGTTTGTTATTGTGGAAAAACAGGTTGCGTAGAAACCGTTATTTCCGGACCCGCTTTGGAAAGATATTACAAAGGATTGACCAGTCAGGATATGCACCTCAACGATATTATTAAAAAATATAAAGACGGTTCTGATCAGGCGGCTACCCAAACAGTGAAAAGATTGATCTATTTCTTTGGAAAGGGTATTGCCAATCTGATTAATATCCTCGATCCCGATGTTATTGTCCTTGGAGGTGGTTTAGCGAATATTGATCTTCTCTACACGGAGGGTATAGATTCTGTTAAGGAGCACGTTTTTAATCCAAGATTAGACACTATCATCGTTCCTCCTAAATTAGGCGATAGCGCGGGTGTTTTTGGCGCTGCTTTTTTAGTCGCTTAATGAGACGTATGTTTTTATTTTAAGGATTTTGTGGCTAAAAATTATAATTTATAACTACCTGAATAGCAATGATGTTTAATCGTTTTTATTCAGGTAGCTTGTTTTAAGTCGTTTACATTTAAATGAAATCTATATTTTTATAAATGCTTGTTTATTTGATATTCTAAAAATTTAATATTACATTACATTATTATCATTAGGGGAACAATTCAATGCTTTGCATGAATAACTTTCTCTTTAGGGTCAAAATCAGGCTCTTTTTCTTTCTTTTCCTGTCCGGTATATTATCTTCTTGTTTAAACGCTGCCGTTTGGAGAGATTCAATAGTTCTTCCGCAGTCCGGGCAGTTGCCATTGTTTGGATTCCACCTGTTTAAAGAAAATAATTTACCAAACCCTCTTTCTACCTACAACCTGCCCTCAGCGGACTACCGACTGGCACTCAATGATAAAATATCTATCCAAATAATAGGTCGTTCTCAAGCTAATTTTGTATTTTCTATCGATGAAAAAGGATTTATTTCACCAGATAAAATGCCCGGCATTTTTCTCGCCGGACTCACCTTTTTGCAGGCAAAAAAGGTTTTATCTGCTCATTTTTCTCGTTTTTATACCTTTTCTTCCGGACAATTTATAGTTTCTATGGTCCCTTCCGGCAAAATAAGGGTGTACGTTTTAGGCAATGTGCAGGAGGAGGGTTTTTACGAACTTACGGCCATGTCCAATGTATTTCAAGCTATCGCGGCGGCAGGTGGTCCGACAAATAGGGCCTCTATCAGGAATATCAAAATGATACAACAGGGAAAAGCCAGTAATCTCGATGTCTATGCCTTTAGTTCTTATCCAAATGGAGAAATTCCCATGCAGCTTCATGACCTTGATATTGTTCATCTGCCTGTTTCAAAAACGGTCGTTTCTCTGACGGGAGCCATCCATCGTCCGCTCAAATATGAAGTGCTCGATGGTGAATGTTTAGGTGATATGATTCATTTTGGCGGCGGATTATTAGCATCGGCAAATGTTCAATATGCTAAGCTGTTCAGATATACAGAAAATGTACAATTACAAATAGATATTTATCTGCCACCTTATTTAGCGGGTAAATCTTGTTTTACCTTTCAACCAGGAGATTCTTTGGTGTTCAAAGAGATTAATGAGCTATCTCAAAATAGGGTTAAAATAAGTGGGGCTGTCCTTTTTCCAGGTTTTTATGGCTTGGATAGTAGCGGGTCAATCCAGAGTTTGTTTAAAAAAGCAATATTATCGGAGGGTGCATCAAAAGATCAGTTTACACTCCTTAGGAAGGATGAAAATGGGGCTTTGGGTATTAAAAAAATGTCTCTCAAGGCGTCTGAGTGGTTTGTTGATGTTGAATTAATGGCTGGGGATGAAATTATCATCGATTTTAAATCAAAATTTAAAGAGGAGTTTACTATTGAGGTAGCAGGGAATGTAAAAGTACCATTTGTCAGGTCATTTCCCCCGGCGGCTTAGCCTCCGGTGCGTCTGATAAGGCATATATTTTCCGAACTAATCCGAATACACCACAACAGATTATTTACCTGACTTTGGTTATCAATTCAATGCTTGATAATCCATTATCAGTCTCGGATGTATGGCTGGAAACGGGAGATAAATTATTTATACCAGATAAGACTTACCTGCATTTTCCATCGCAAATTGGTCTGTTTGGTGCCGTGAAATTCCCACAGGAGTTTGCATTTGACTCTTCCATGAAACTACAGGATATATTTCGGCTTTCTGGTGGAATAACTGATGGCGCAGATATCAGCAACGTTGAGGTTTTTCGTACCATTTATAAGGAAAATAGACCTACACTAACCAAAATAATTATACCATTATCTGATTCATTTTCATTTAAAGATGAAACAAGTACCTTCAAATTAATGCCTGGAGATAAGATAATGGTAAGGAGTAATAAAAATCTCGCTGCCACAAAAACCGTTTTCTTATCTGGAAATATACAACGGTATGGGAACCATTTTTCAGACAAACAACCTTATTTTCTATCTGATTTGATATTGGATGCAGGCGGCCTTACCCTAGATTCAACGATTTTGCATGGAAAGCTGAAAAGAAATATAAAGGGGAGTTTTGAACAACCATTTAATCTTCAATCAGCACTTAATTTTCCCCAAAACGTAAATTATGATCCTATTTTGCAGCACAATGATTCAGTATATATAGAGGAAATAAATAATATAATTTTTTTAGAATTACCTGATTACAAACAATTTGGAATGGATACTTCCATGCAATTTATTCCGGTTGCATTTAAAGGTAATTATGGGGTCAAGTGGTATTTGGATAAATTTGGAGGCCCAATCCTAACGTCGAAAATCAATGGGACGGTTACTATTTCAAGATTGACAGGAGAGTTGGTATCTGCAAATTTAAAGGATTTGTCAAAGAACGAGTTAAAGGTAATGTCGGGTGATATCATTAAAGTATTGGCGGAAAACAGACCAGATAGCCGGGAAAGAAACCAAATCGATTGGGGTAAAATAACAGATAGAATATTAGGCATAACGACTACTCTTTCTCTGTTTTTGGTATATCTGAACAGATGAAAGCAATAGTTGACACCCCAAAAGGCGAAAATATAACAATGAAGCCTACCAATACCATTACCATTGATTATTTGTTAG
>JAJTER010000038.1 GCA_021299835.1 Saprospiraceae bacterium
AGGGAATATTTAGTCGAATATTAGGATAGTACATAAAAAAGGAAACCAAACGTCGGTCACTTCGACAGGAAAAAACGGTTAGTAAGCAAAAAAATAATACAAAAATCCGCACTACACTTTGTTTTATTTGAAATGAACGCAATAATAATTTAAAAATTTTGATTTTCAGTAGGGTGTGATTTTTAATTTTAGTTATATTAGGGAATAATATTTTTATAATGGGTGAGAAAAAATTCAAAAAAGCAAAAGGAGAACCTGGCAGGCAACAATTCGTTTCCAATCTATTGCAGGATATGCAAGCATTGGAATATATGTTACATAATTCCATTTTTGAAAAAGGGGTAACCAGAATAGGTGCTGAACAAGAAATGTGCATTATTCAAAAAAAATCTTTTAAGGCAGCGCCTATCGCGTTGGAAATTATTGATTTACTTAAAGATATGCCCTGGTTAGATACGGAATTGGCAAAATTTAATCTGGAAATAAATCTTGATCCACGTATCTTTACAGGCTCAGCCCTTAAGGATATGGAGGCAGAAACAAAAGATAAGTTAGACATTATTAAAAGGGCATTGTCTCCATTTCAATCAGATATATTACTTACGGGTATTTTACCAACACTACATAAAAATGATCTGGAGTCTCATAATTTAACGCCCCGGGAAAGGTATAAATTATTGGTGGAATCACTTAGTGCCCAATTATTGGGACAAGCTTTTGAATTAAGAATTCAAGGCATTGATGAATTATTACTTAGAAGTCATACCCCTCTTTTGGAAGCGGCAAATACAAGTTTTCAAGTTCATTTGCAAGTTGATCCGGAAAATTTTGTCCCTTTTTATAATATAGCTCAAGCGCTTACTGCTCCTGTTTTGGGTATTTCGGCCAATTCTCCCATTGTTTTCGGTCGTCGTTTATGGCATGAATCCAGAATTGCGCTATTTCAACAGGCATTAGACGTAAGAACTACTAATGAACACATGCGGGAAAGAAGTCCAAGAGTTAATTTTGGTTCCGATTGGGTTCATAATTCCATTCTTGATATTTATCGGGAAGACATTGCTCGCTTCAGGTCATTAATTTATCCTGTGACGTATGAAAATTCTATGGAAGCTGTCCTGGAAGGAAAAATACCCAAATTAAGTGCGTTGCAAATACATAATTCTACGGTTTACAGATGGAATAGACCATGTTATACCCGCAGGTCCTACCGTAGTTGATGAAATAGCAAATGCGGCACTTTGGTTGGGCGCAGTTGTTGGCTGTGCGAAAGAATGGGGAGATATCAGAAAAAAAATGAGCTGGGAAGATGTAAGAGATAATTTTGAGAAAGCAGCTCGTTTTGGAATTGACTCGAAATTTACATGGTTTAAAGATAAGAAAATTACCGTAACCGATCTTGTCAATGAAGAGCTTATACCTTTGGCAAAAGAAGGCCTTGCCGCTCAGGGGATAAATGCAGGTGATATTGATTTTTATATGGATATTATTTCTCAACGAGCAAAATTAAATTTGAATGGTGCAAGATGGCAGCTTCGCGCTTTTACCAAGCTGAAAAAAGAAACAAGTATGGACGAGGCAGTAACTGTAATGACTAGCGCCATTTATGAAAATCAGAATTTGGGTAAACCTGTCCATACCTGGGAATTACCGGAATTGAAAGATTTGCTGGATTATAGACCGGGGAATTTGAGGGTCGAGGAATTTATGCAAACAGATCTTTTTACTGTCTCGAAAGATGACCTCATTGAGTTGGTAGCAAAATTAATGGATTGGAGAAAGATCAGATATATGCCAGTGGAAGATCAAAAGGGTAATATTTGTGGATTAATAACTTCCAGATTGCTCCTTAGGTTTTATAGCCAAAAAGGTATTTCTATAAAAGAGGGAAACAAACAGCAAACGGTTGAAGATATCATGATTAGTTCCCCGATCGTTATTGAGCCTGGAAAATCAATCATAGAAGCACTTCATATCATGCGCGAAAAGAAAATTGGCTGCCTTCCAGTGGTTACTGATGGAGAATTAATAGGCATCATAACGGAAATGGATTTTCTTCGTATTTCCGCCAGGCTCATTGAACGCTTAGAGCCTTAAACTTAATCCCTTAAAATCAATTTAAATCACCTAAAATTTTGTTCAAATGAATATATGGCCCGAAGTTTTTTAATTCTCTGAGGTCATTCATATAAAAAGGTTACGATGTAAAAAAAAATGCAACTATAATAGGTTGATTAAGTATTCGGATAATAGGGTATTAAGGTTTAAACTTTATGTCAATCTATAGGCGGAGATTACGTTGTATCACCTCATCTAAATCTTTCCTAAATGTATTTGAAATTGGAATTTCTCTATCTCTGATAAATAGGACATTCCCTTCTATCTTTATAATATGTGAAATATTAATAATAAATGATTTATGCACTCTTAAAAATTGTCTGGGAGGTAATTTCTCCAGTAAATCCGTTAATTTATCTAAAACCATAAGAGGCTTATCGTTCTGGGTATGGACTTTAATGTAATTGCCACTTCCTTCAATGAAAAGTATATCAACTAAATAATACTTAAAGATTTTTTTGTTTGCCTTAAAGAAAATAAAAGTGGGTTGTATAGTAAGCTTTTCTTCAGCTTTGCCATTATTAAAATCTATATTTTGGGGTAGCAGGATTTTATTTACTGTTTTCAAAAAACGTTCAAAAGCAATGGGTTTGAGAAGGTAATCAATAACGCCATATTCATAACTTTCAACAGCAAATTCTGAAAAGGCCGTTGTTAAAATTACTTTAGGCTGATTTTGTATGGTTTTAAGCATTTCTATCCCGGAAAGTGAAGGCATTTTAATGTCCAGAAATAAGATGTCAACTTTTTCCTGATGCAAAATATTCATTGCTTCAAAAGCATTACTGCATTTTGCTATTAAATGAAGTGCTTCAATTTGATTGATATATTTTTCCAATATTTGTTGAGCAACTGGCTCGTCATCCACTATTAAACATTGATATTTCATAATTCCACGTATAGAATAGCTTTAAAATTAGTTTCTGTTTTATTTATTTCTAATTGATGTTTTTGAGGGTAGATTAGTTGCAATCTTTTTCGAAGATTAATTAAGCCTGTTCCACTGTTGGTTTGTTTATCTGTTTTTCTTCCAATTGAATTTTCAACCTCAAAAAATACTTCATTTCCTTGTATGGATAAAAAAAAGTGTGCGTAATTATCCAGTGAAATATTCTGCAATCCGTGCTTGAAAGTATTTTCCACCATTGGAATGAATAACAATGGGGCGATTAAAATATCTTTATCTATTCCAGAAAATTCAAATTTAATTTCAACATTATTTGTTAGCCGAATTTTTTCTATAGTCAAATAATCTTCAATAAATTTGATCTCATCTTGCAGGTTTACTTTTGTTTCTTTACTGCTTTTTAGTATATAACGCATTAAATCAGAAAGCCTTAGCGTAATTTCTGAAGCTTTTGTGTTTTGATTTTGTATGATTAACCCATATAAGTTATTCAGTGTATTAAATAAAAAATGAGGGTTCACCTGGGACTTTAATAAAGAAAGCTCCGTTTTGAGTTGTTCGTTTTCAGCTAATATTAACAACGCTTGTTTACGTTTATATTCTCTAAAAAATTTAAAAGAACTTGTGATGACAATAAAGAAAAATAGATTTATACCATGTTGAAAAAAAGTTGTTGCAAAAGTAGAATGTCCTGTGTTAAAAATTGATCTTAGCGAAAAAGCACCTAAGCCAATAAGAAGAATTAGAAATAATGAATAAATCAAATATCTTTTCCTGAAAAAATAATTTGGAAAAAGTAGATAAAGATTTACATAAACAATTATGGCAGAAATTCCAAGAACGGTAAGCCATTTTAGGTACTCAAGTGCATTCGCTCCCTGGTTCTGCTGATAAAAAAGAAAAGTAAAGAATCCCCAAAATGCAAGGTGATATATTACTCTTATCCTCATTCTTTTTTGCTTAAAAACCTATAAACCAATCCAATTAGCAGTAATAAAGCAGCAATGTGTAAGCTAAATTCAGTCCAATTAATTGACCAGCTAAATTCTTCTTTACTTACATCAGATAAATCCAAAAACACAAGGGCCAATAATAAATTATTGGCATTATGTGCGCCCGATACAAATTCTATTCTTTTTTGCAGAATTACAATTATGGTAAACGCAATCCCAAATAGCCAGGAAGAAAGAAAACTTCCTATGCCATAGCCCAAGTGTAAAATAGCAAAAATTAACGCATTTAAAAGTATGAGAATTAAAATATTCCTGATACACAGGTGAAGACCTTGTAAAAAATATCCACGAATGACAATTTCCTCAAAAATGGACTGAATACCTATGGAAATAAAGCCAATTAAAAATAGAAATGAAAATTCTGCGAGGTTGAAATTTTGGATGAAGGCTTTAAAAGTTCCAAAATCTGTAATTAAATTTCCAATAAATAGTAGGGATGCCCACGAAATGAATCCTAAAAAGTAGTATTTGAATCTGAATTTACGATCCTCGCTAATAAAAGACATCATTGGTCTATGATGGAATTTTCTTGCGGCAACCAGAAATGCGAAAAGAGCCATACCGAAAACCAATAAAACAAGACTGTAAGTGCCCAAATCTTTACCAAAATCATTATCAGGAAATAATTTTTTTATGGTTGGCAGTAATTTACGGATCAATAAATTAGTTAGGACGATGGTAAATACAGTGATCAAAATAGTCAATATATAACGCCACCATTCATTCTTCCCTAAACTGGCGGAATGAATAAAATTATTTTCCATTGCTTTCGGATGTAGTTGATGAAACATTATTTTTCTTTTCTGTCCATTGGATAGCTCCCCAAAGAATACTTTTTTGCTCATATTTTGTGCTATTAGAGGGCGACTCTGATAATGAATTTGAAACCTTAGGTTTTTCAAATTCAAATACTGCCGATTTGTCTTTTGGGTAATTTTTGGACGTTAAAAGCCCCCATACAAATGAGTAATAAAATTTGCTTTTTGTTGAGGAATATTTTTCTGTACTCTGCGCATTAGCGGCAAGGCTAGTCGTTAAGAATGCAATAAATAAAATTACTTTTCTCATGTTGTAAAAGTTAAAATATGATTGAACACTGCAAACTTCTACAAGAAATAATAGTAGTAATAATTATATTGATGAACTCCGTTGAAAATCGTGTGAAATGATATATACCTAATCTGAAATGATTTTTCAGATATAATTTTATAAGCAACTGGATATTAAATCGAAAAATGAAACAATGAATAGTTGTTAAAATGTAGAAAATGTCCATCTGAAATAGTCAAAAGATGCAGTAATTCTAACTCGCTGATAGACAAAGAAAAATCCATCCGCTAGCTGAGGGATGGATTGCCTGGGGTAGCTCCATTTACAAACGAAAGATGAGACCACAATACGATGATAGAGCATGTAATTATTAGAAAAATCAAGGGGATATACTTCTTAAAATCAAATTTTGAAGTTTTAATCCAATATCTTGATCGAATTAAAAAAATTGTTTTTTAATTCTAATGAAGCACTATCAGCTCTCTTGTAGTGCACGATATTAATACTATGAACACCTTCTATGAAGAAATAAGAGTTTATCTCTCTGTTCATACCATTAATCACTGCACTAAATGCAAGGCTTAAAACTTCTTTACTGCCAATCTTTTTGATTTCTCTTGCTAAAACCTTCGTTTCAGAGCCATACGGTGCAATAAGAGAAAGTTCCATCTGTTCCCAGAAACCAGGATTTAACTGTTGTGACTTAATCTGTTTTGTAGTATGTCCAATGTCCAATAAGTTCTGAACGACAACATTAAAATTAGCAGTTCCATCGGCTAATTTTACCACATAAAGCGTACTTCCAATCTGTATATTTTGAACATCGGGTTTTCCAGGGAAGCTGATGGAAACTTTTTCGGTTACCTGTACTTTTGTTTCCTGTGACATACCAGTCATTGGAAACAAAATGAATAAAAGTAAATGATAAATAACTTTCGCATAAATTAATTTAATAATATATTGTTAAATTAAGATTGGTTTTCATATTTATTGATTTTTCAAGATGGCTACTTACCATTCCAGGCATCCATTATACCCGATTTAATATCAGCATAACTTGTGAATAGATAAACTACTAAAAAAATAATGAAAATTGTTTTAGAGTGGTTAATTACTAAGGCTTTTAAGTCATTTAGAAATTGATTCATATCTGTAATTTTAAGGGTTAAATTAAATTCATAGGGTTTGGTATTGGATGGTTTAATATATTCAGACAAGTCGGTTTTCAATACCTCTCCAATAACTTTTAATGAATAAAGACTTGGCTTTACCTCCTTATTCTCAATTCTTTGAATCGTTCTAAGGGTTAAACCTGTTTGTTCTGAAAGTTCTTTTTGAGAGATATTCAAACTTGTTCTAATCTCTTTTAGTCTTGCTCCAAATTCCATATTGCAAATATGACATGAGTAAATGGATAAATTATGGACAAATAGGCGTCATTTGGACGACATGAAGCTTTGTCCAAAGCAATATTACATATAGATTGTGAAAAAAAAAGTTAAAAAAGGGAGTTTATTTGAGATTTAAAAGATGTATCTGTAATTTTCATAAAGAAAGCAAAATGCCTCGTGCTGGCGTTTCAATTCCATACGAATCAACAGCCCAATTGGCCTGCAGAAGTATTCCTGAGTAAACAGGAATGAACACAAGAATATTAAGTATTATCGATATTTTAGGGAATAACATTGTATTCATTTTTAATGAGTTGAAGTTAGAAATAAAGTTTAAAATGCTTAATATTTACTTTCCTTAGAAAAAAAGCTGTAAACATAAGGCAATGGTTTATTTTGTAACTATCAGGAATTTAAAGGATTAAACTTTTTCCAGGTTTACCATTAAAACTTCAAAGTCCTTGGCGATATGCTATTTATTATCATTCTACCTCTTCACAAATCCTTTTTTTTGAAGGTAAATGATACATTCGTTGGTATAATGTGATACTACCGTGAAGACCAAAATTAATAAAACAGTAGTGGCAAATGAGCTACTATTAATGCCAAAAAAGGCAATGCTCCAAATAATAATTATCCATTGAACAAAGTAAATATTTGTCACGCCTTTGCTCCATTTAAATAGTAATTTAAAAAGTCTATTCTCAGGTAAATTGTCTAAAATTAATGTATTGAGATATAGCCAAAATAGTACAAACCCACACATAAATAACATACCACCTTGACGGCTATGATAATAGTCATTGAAATGATATGCAAAATTTTGATAAGAAATGGCCACGCTAAGTAATATAACTAATATTCCGGCAATACCAAAGTGTTTAAATATTCTATTGGAATCATTTGAATTTTTTACCGTTTCTCCAAGAAACATCCCTAATAGAGGAAATGTGAGCCAGGGGAAAACAGGAAATGCGATTTTATTTGCAATAAAGCTACATTCTATTGGCTGGTCCCCCCAAATCAGTTCTAATAACTGGTCTATTATTGGTAGGTCTAACTTTATTCCCCAGAGAAATGGTGAAATCATACTCATTACAAATGCTGACAATAATACAAGGTATTTATTGATGTTAAGCGCTTGAATGATTGCCATTATCATTAGGGCAATTCCAGCAAATTGTAAAATATCTACTATGGTTAAAATGGTGTACGCATTCAGTGGCTCTATCTGGAATGTTTTTGCAATATCCATATTAAAATAAGTAGAAAGGGTAAATGGAATGACCCCCCCTTATGATATTTAAAATATATCCGGTTAAAAATATTTTAAACCCACGTAATAGTTTAGGTTTTAATTCTGATTTTCTTGAGTAGATAAATGAAAATCCCATCAAAGTCATAAATACAGGAGCAGCTGGTGGCCCTCCCAGGAATTCTATGATTTGTCCAAATATAGAATTTTTTACTTCCGGGTTTGCAAAAACTTCAAGCGTATGTAACGCGATCATAAAAAATACGGCCATGCCTCTGGCCAGGTCAATAGATAGAAGTCGGTTGGTTTGCGTGGTTACATTCATCTTTGGTATCATTTTTTAGACTGCAAAAATGGGATGCTGAAAAATGATTTCATTTGATATATGTCACAAAATCATTTTGCTCGCAATCGACTCAATGTTTCTCTGGTAATGCCAAGAAAGGAAGCGATATATGTTAATGGTATTCGTTGGAAAAGTTGCGGTTCTTTGTCTAATAGAATGAGATATTTATCAATTGAATGCATCATTTGAGAAAAGTAAATCTTTTTCTCCAAAAATAGGGCGTACTCTTCAATAACGGCATTGATAAAATTGGAAATTTGAATATTTAAAAACATTAAAGGTTTTAACTTTTTTAAATTGATTGAAATAAGGGTACTATTTTCAACCAGCTCAATGGTTTCTTTCGAAGGCTTGTCATTAAAATTTTGCAAAGACCCAACCATATCATTTTCTAAAGCAAACCAGGTATTCACTTCAATACCATCCTTCAGAAAATAACTTCTCACTGCCCCTTTTATAACAAAATAAGCAAAATCGTGCCGTTGGTTTTCTTTAATAAGTACATGCTTTTTATTCAAATGTAAGATTGACAAATGATTGCAAATTTCTGCTTTCGTATGGTCGGTTAGTTGTTGACTACCGGAATAATGATCTATAAACCTTTGGTACAAAATGTCCATTGTTGACTGAATTAAATGCATCAAAGATATATAAGTACATCTTTTTTGAAAGATACCATTTTGAAAAAAAAGATGCATATCCCCTAACCGACTGATAGACAAAGAAACTGCTATCATTTTTAATACCTTGCCCAGTGTGGCTCCCCAAGCTGGTCTATTCTCGAGCCAATTCTGCGATGAATTGAAGGTTTATACAATACTTTACAAAAGTGTATGGTTTAGCGTGGATTAAAAGAAAATTATAAAAATAGAGGTAAAAAACCTAAATCGGTCTCATAGTTATTAAATATCAATAATAGATATGCTGCACCAGCCGTACATTCCGAATATTTGCCTACCAATGTCCAGTTTTCCTTTTGCCGTCCTTTTTTATAAATAAAACCATCCATATACTTCCCGATACAAACCCGCCTGTTTCTAAATGGGTGATTTTTGTAAATAAAATTATCTTTGTATATTCCAACCACTTTCCATCTGTTTTTACCAGGTAGCTTTTCATAGATTAGGCTATCTGCAAACTTTCCCACAATTTCAGATTTTTTCTTTCTGACGATTAAAATAACATTGCTGTCGCATTTTCCAATATGTTCCAGTTTGTCATTTCTCCTATGATATTCATAAATATCGGACTGTGCCTTAACTGAATTGAAAAATATAATATGAAAGAATATTAGAAAATAGAGTGGATATCTCATAAAAAAGTAATTATTTGTCATTCAGCCCAATACCAAATCCAAACATTGCTGCGACCAGAGCCAGGTGAATAATCAAAACTGCCTTTTGCCAGGTTGGTCTGTCATTCCACTTTTGTTCCGTGTCAAAAGGGTCAAAAGCCAAGCCAATCCCAAGGGAGGAAGCTGCTTGAATGTAATCTTTAGAAAATAATGCTTGAAACAGTCCTAAGAGTAAAAATCCAAGGTAAAGGAATTTGTTAAATGGTGTTTTCATTGAGTTGTCGTTTAATTTATTTCAAAATTAAATCATAGCCATTACTCAAAATTGTACTTTTAAGACACTACTTAATTTCCCATATAATCTTATCGCCATCCACTTTACTCGCAGACTTAAAAAAGTCTTTAGGATTATGATTTGTAATTTTTCTAAACTCCTTGATTAAATAAGACTGGTCGTAATAACCTTCTTCGTAAGTAATTTCGGTTAAATTCTTCCATTGGGAACTATTCAATTTGTTAGTTAATGAGCTTCTAAATCTGAAAATTCTCCGATATTCCACTGGACTACAACCAATATGTTTCTGAAAATGCCTTTGAAATGTTTTAAGATTAAGTCCTACCTTATTTGCAATAGTTGATATTGGGAATTGCTCATTACTATTTTCTAATAATATCAACGAATTTTCAATACTGGATAATTCTTGATTATTAACAAATTGAGAAAGCAAAAATGATTCTATTTTACTAATATCATCATTACTTGAAAATAAACTTTCTCCAAATTGACTCCAGACATTATTCGTTAATTCTTGAGAAAATCCAGGCGCTAAGGAAAGATAATTGTCCTTGAAAAATCGATTCAATCCTAATGGTTTGAATACCATAGATATTTCTCTTAATTGTCCTTTATATTCCACCAATAAGGGCGTCGTGTACTTCCCAAGAATTTCAATATGTACTCCCACATTGGTATTTTCTGAAATTTGAAGATTCCAATTTTGTCTATGAACCGATGCTCCCTTGAAAAATGAAAGCCCTGTGTTAAAATGAGGGAATGCTACATAACTGAAGACGGAATTGAACTTGCCTTCGTAAATATAGAAGCATTCGATATACTTTTTCAACATTGGAGAAGTTGGGGCAATGGTCTTTATCACAAAAAAGAGATATTTGTTCTAAAGATAATTAAAGAAAATACAAAAAGTTGCAACTATAATGCGATGATTGAGCATGTGACAAACAGGAAAATGTAGGGTTGAATTATCCCAATTTTTTTAAAATCGTCAATCCCTCTTCCCAATTAGTATGGCCAGAAGATGCATTTATGTGCCCAGCATCACCCATGTTTATAAATTCACTTCCCCAGTTTTCTGCAAAAAACTTTGCTCTCTCTAAAGAAACCCAAATGTCATTTGAACTGGCTACAACAATAGAGTTGAAATTTAATCTATCAAGTGGAATGGGTGAAAATCCTTTTATTGGGAAAGTGTAATTTGTTGCTTCCAGGTCACTCGGAGCTACAAGCATTGCCCCTTTAATATTTCTTTTATACTTGGCTGCCCAATGCGCTATGGTTGAACATCCTAAACTATGTCCAATTAAAACGACAGATGATAAGTCAAATGATGTTGCCATAGCATCCATATTTTTAATCCAGTCCTCACAATTGGGTGTATCCCAATCGGCCTGTTCAATTCTGAAGAAATTGGGAGCGGAGTTTTGGAAATAGGTTTGCCAATGTTCTGGACCTGAATTTCCCAAACCAGGAACAATTAAATAATTTGTCATACTTAAAAGGGTGAATTGATTTTTTAGAAATCCAACAATAATACCAAATATATAAAGTTACAGCTTTTTAAAAAATATATGTCTCCAAAAACAAAAAGATGCTACTATCAGGAAATTGAAGGCTTGAACTTAGTGTCAATTTGCGGGAAGTATGATTGACAAATTAGTTACCAAAATCAAGTTTCTTCTCTGCCACAATCTGCCATCGTTTCTGTCTGTGTTTATAAAATTTCTTGGCGAAGGAAGTAATAAATCCAGTCAGTATCCCCCCGTAAATCGTAATTGAGTCTTCATAATAGATTTTGCCATTGCTCAAGTCTCTCATTGTTATAGTGTGATTCCAAACTTTCGCTCCACTATCCCATTCTTTAGTAGAGAGAGCAAAATTATTATCATCAATTTTTTCTATAAAAAGGTAGTGTATCCCTCCAAATGGAATTAATCCGAATACACGAGTTTTAATCCCTTAAGTTTTACCAACTTCCCATTGTTTAGGGAGTGGACTACCTACAGATTTGAATTTCATCATTCCCTTTGCCACAAACTTCAATAAGGCGGGGGATTTTACATTGTTCCAAGCAGTATCAATCCTCATAGGAATCACAGAATGGACGGTTAGTTTTTTTGCCTTAACCTCAATGCCATTATAATTAATGATGACAGGTTCAACATTAGCAACCGGATTTAATTTTTGAGCATTCACATTCATTCCCATTCCTAAAATTCCTAAAAAAACAACAAGATTTTTCATAAATCAACTTCAAGTTATAAGAAAGTGACATTTTTCCTGAAAACGACTGAAGTGTTACACTATCAAAGGATAACCCTTTTTCTTTTCGCTCCCCTCACAGACGAAAGATGCAGCTATAATGCGATGATTGAGTATGTAACTATCAGGAAAATAAAAGGTTAAACTTTGTGTCAAAGTACAAAACTCCAAGTATGATTGTTACTCTCCTTAAGCAATATCCCTATTAACAATTTGATGTTTATTTGTTCAAATTTTAACGTCTAATAGCATAAATTAATTCGTCTAAATACTCATTGTGCTTAATTATCACTTTTTCAAAACGACCTTCTAAAATAAAGCCATTTTTTTCTAAAACTTTTTGAGAGGCTAAATTTGTTCCGAATGTTCTTGCAAACACACGATTAATGTCATAGGTATTAAATGCAAAGTCAACAACCTGTTTTACTGCATTACTAATCACACCTTTACCCCAAAAAGGTTCCGCTAACCAATAACCCAATTCAGCATTTTTTCTTTGAATACCGTCTTGTGGATGTATACCAATACTGCCAACTGCTTGTCCGTCTATTTCAATGGCAAAAAGTTGGTCCAGGTTATCTTTTATTGAAAATTCAAGAAAAGCTCTCCCGTCACTTTCAGAATATGGAAATGGAAATTTGTCTGTCATATTCTTTGCAACATTCCAATTGTTGGCATACTTGACCATATTTTCTAAATCCCCATAATTCCAAGGTCTAAGTTTGAATTCAATTTTCATAAACTATCTTCTCTTTTAATATCAATGTGTTAAAAACAAAACAATTTTACAACTAAATTATGAAAAAATAAGTTGAAATAAGGCGGTTACTTGAAAAACTCAAAAGATGCAACTAGCCTAACTCTTTGATGGACAAAGAAAAAGCCATCATTGCTGATGGCTTGTCCAGTTTGGCTCCCCCTTTCGGGCTTGAATATTATATCTATGCTTCAAATTTATAGAGCAATTCAAAATATTCTTCTAACATTCTTTTTACAGCAAAGGGTTCTTTGGTTTGTAAGATGCTTTCACGCATCATGTCCATCCATGCTGACTTATTTTCATAGTAGGTTGGAATAACTTCTTCCAACAATACTTTGTACAGTGCTTTCAAATCGTGCGCGTCCTGAATCTCCTCTTCTTCATGTTCAAAACCGTCACCAAACTGCCATCCAGTTACACCATGTACACAAGCTTCCGGCCACCATCCGTCTAAAATACTTAGATTTAATACACCATTCATCGCTGCTTTCATTCCAGATGTTCCACTCGCTTCTAAAGGTCTTCTTGGGTTGTTTAACCAGATATCTGAACCACGGGTAAGCATTCTACCTATTGACATGTCATAATTTTCAAGAAAAACCACTGCTTTTGGATATTTCCTGGACATGGCCACTAAATTCTTAACGATTAACTTGCCGACATCATCTAGTGGATGAGCTTTACCCGAGAATACTATCTGAAATTTTTTCTCAAGTAACAAAGGTTCTATGATAGTTAAATCTGAAAATATAAAATCAGACCTTTTATAAGGTGCGGCACGACGGGAAAAACCAATAATTAATTTTTCCTCATCGAGACGAACGCCATTTTTTGCTTCAATAAAATCAATAAGCGCCCTTTTATTTTGTAGGTGAGGTTCCCAAAGATCAGAACCATCTTCTGCGGCACGAATCATCGCATTGTCAACCCAGGTAGGTAGATGAATGGCATTGGTGATAGCCAGAATGTCTGCTCTTTTATCAACTTCAGCCCACATTTTGTTAGATGTTTCGCCATGTAATTGCGCTACACCGTTGGCTATTTTTGAAAGTCTGAGCGCACCGATGGTCATGTTAAACGGATCGCCGCCACCTAAAAAGGTTAATTGAGCTCTTGTTAAGTTAAGATTAGCCCCCATGTAGATGATTTTATCGATTGGGTGCGATTCATTGCCTTGAACTATGGGAGTGTGTGTGGTAAAAACAACTTCCTTTTTAACCACCTCAACGGCTTTTTCAAAAGTAAGTCCTTCATCTTCCATTTTTTCTCTTAACAGTTCAAAACCTGCAAATAAAGCATGACCCTCGTTAAAATGATAAATATCAATAGGTAAGCCTAATGCTCTAATAGCTTTAATACCCCCTATGCCAAGGACAATTTCTTGGGCTATTCTCTCTTCTCCAAACCAGCCATAAAGCTGACCTGTAATCCATGAGTCATGATTATCAGGGATATCCGTATCTAATAAATATAAATCAGCATTTCCAAACTGGGTTAACTTCCATACTTTACAGTTAACCTTAACCTTTCGAATATCTACTGTAACGGTAATGCCGGTATCTTCCAGAAAGTCATATTTGTAATTATGATAACTATCATAAGCATTTCCTGAGGCATCAATTTTTTGTTCGGTATAACCTTGTTTCCAACGAATACCAATACCAATAATGGGATATTGGTGATCGTGAGCACCTTTTAAATAATCACCAGCCAAAATTCCCAAGCCTCCAGCGTAAGCTTTAAAACGTTGGTCTATACCATATTCCATGCAGAAATAGGCTACATTTGGATTTTTTTCAGAAGACATACTATTTTTTTGATATATTCTTTAATACAAAGGCGAAGATAGAAATTCTTACTTAATATTCCGTTTTCCAGGTGCCAACATTCATTCTAATTCCTGTTTTCCAATAAGCATCTTTAGGTAATTGGTTTGATCTTTGTTTTTCAATTCTCGAAAAATAGCCGAAATCCCAAAATATCTGATGCCCTAAAGCAATGCGAAGATCTAAAGCGATGATATTAATGTCGGTATTCAAGCCCTGACCGATGAAATTATTAAACTCCTGCGGTCTTTTATTACCATCGGCCATTGGATTTCCCCCATAATTCTGGTTTTGTTCATCCAGGCCTTTATTGATACGAAAATATTTAGCGTCCAGGTGAATTCTTTTGTGCGGTTGATATTGCATTCTGAAAAGAGACTCCTTGAAATTTGCACCTAATGGATGCGCCAACATTTGTGCATGGTGAGTATAAGAAATGTCGTCGGCTCTATATTGTGCATAAGTATAAGGTCTGACTACGTTATATTCATATTGGAAATCAAGTTGCTTAATGCCAAGGAAATCTATGTATTTCAAACCACCCTGAAGTCCCCATTTATTTCCCCACCAGCCTCTTCTCTCTACAAAAACCTCGCCAAATCTAAATTCATCAAAAATAAATTGTCCATATAGTTGTACAGATTTGAACAAATTCCATCGGAAATCGCCGCCTATGAGAATATTATCAGGACTTCCAAGTGAGCCTTCGGTTACCCGAAATAAGGCAAAAGGATTAAGATAAGTGAGCTCAAATCCATTGGCGCGAGAAAAAATAATACTTTCAAACAGTCCGGCTTCCAAGCCTGGCAGAAGCTCAATACTTATGTGATGAGAAGCGAAATATTTCCTGGGAACGAGTCTGTCACGGGTAAGATTGGAGGAGGAAGCGGATAACTGGCTATAAATATTTTGAAAATGTATTTTCCAAACTTGCCAGTTTAACTTCAGATATGGATAATAAGTAGCTATATCAGAGAGTAAAATGGAACGATATCCATTTCCAATTTTATGGTTGCCAAAGCCCATTTCTACGTTTAAAAATTTACTTATGTTGGCACCCCAGATACCCTTCCCATTTAGAAAATCATACCTATAAGGAAACCCAATGATTTCAGGGTAAGCTTCCGTTTTAACCCAGTGAGCACCTGGAATAGTCTCGTATTGGCCATATAAACGGTCTATGAAAGATGGGAATAATGCCTGCGTTTCCAACAAGGTGAATGCAATATAAAACCGATCAAGGTTGGCTCGAAAATCAACGCCTCTTTGATTAAAGAAATACGATTTTTCTCCCATCGGCCCGGCTTGTAAATAAAGAATGGGATTTAATCTAATGGATAAATCCGGGGTATTCACCTCAAAAGCATGATATTTTCTGGGGTAGAACCAGGAAAAAATGCCTTTACCTGGGCTGGTGTAGGTGGAGTCTGCCCAATCATTATTATCATTTTTCAACCAGGCTATATTAGCTCTATCTACTTTGGTCAAATCAGATAGGGAATCTAATTGTTTAGTGAAATCCCAAATAGCTTTTCGCTGATAATTTTTTAAAGCGGTATGGGATGACAGTCTAATACCCGATTTAATTTGAAGTCTTTCAATCCACTCAATGCCAGGATTATCTAAGGGAACAGGCAATCCTTGGGTGAAAAGGGGAAGCACATATAATGTCAAACCTAGTAGTAAAGAAATTCTTAGACAATCTTTGAAGTAGCATCTTAGCATAAATGAATTTTAATGCAATATCAAAGGATATTATTAAAAATTCAAATTTACATTTATTTTAAATAAAATGTTTTAAATATTTTGATAATTAAAACAAATTGTATATATTTGTTTAAAATTAAATGAAATGGCAAAAGAATTTAACTTATATAAGAGCCGAAAAGGTTCTTATGCTGTAACAGCTTCAGAATTACATGATCTGTTGGATTTTAATCCTGGCATGTTCACAATTCACATAAAACGATGGTTAAAAGATAGTTACATATTTGATAATGACATTAGAAGGCCTATTGTTTTAAAAGATTTTAGCGTTAGGCTGCGTTCGGAACAGAAAGGTGTTACAGATTATTTTCTTTCCTTGCCTTTAGCCAAGCAGATAGTTTTGCATTCAGGCGCAAAAAATAAGATGGAAATAGCCAGAAAAATAATGAAATATGAATCTGAAGCGGTTTTTTTAGAGGAAAAAGAGGTATTAAATATATTGCGATTAGTCCGCATTATGTCCAGAACGTCTTATCAGGAATTGGCAGAAAAAATGCATTTTGCTTATTTCGAAAGACAAAATAATACTATGGAGTGGGAAGATTATAGAACGGATATGATAAATAATCATGTTTCTTTAGCGCATAAATTATCTGTGCAGTGGAATAAAAAAACAGCGGAAAGTGTAAGAAAAAAGTGTTTAAGCCAGCAGCCTAATGAGTTAATTCGTATTGCCGTGATGGACTTTTTAATGTCCAAAGGTAAATCGGTCCTCTATGCCTCAAAAATGGCTGGTTTAGCAAAGGACTTTGCCGATGAATGGGAAATTTCTATCTATGAAGATAATGTTTCAGCGCATTTGTTTGCTCCCACCTTAGATACTGAAAAAATGAACGCCTTACTATTTGCAACCTCTGCATAATAATTGATTTTGGCCACCGGTTTTCGATTTATTTTTGTATTTTTCCGATAAATAAAAAATTATGTTGAAAAATAAATGCTTTCTACTAATACCTGTTTTGGTAATGGTTCAAATAGGCTTATTCGGTCAGGACGGAATGATGCAAAAGCCAGGCTCTATCGACGTAGGTGCCAAACCTACATCCAAGGCAGTCGTTCTTTTTGACGGGACAAGGCAAACGCTTGATGAAAAATGGACTTATTGGCAAGGGCCAAGATTAGCCGCCACACTACCCATAAAATGGTTTCTGGTCGATGATCCACAGGGGTCTGGTAAAGTTTTAAATACCAATGACCCTACCGCCGCTGGTGGAAAATACGGAACTGCAGATATAGTTACCAAGGAGACATATCGTGATTTTAGATTACATATTGAATTTCTAATTGTTCGTCCAGGCGGGAATAGTGGCGTTTATCTTCAAAATAGATATGAAATCCAAGTGCTGGACGGAGATTCCACAAAACATGGCATGGCTGCTATTATAAATGAATCTGATTCGCCATACAAAGAATATAGGGGTATTGGGAAATGGAACGCTTATGATATAAATTTTAGAGCTGCCAGATTTAAAAATGGTGTTCTAACAGAAAAAGCTTTGGTGACTGTCTATTTTAATGGTAAGAAGGTGCATGTCAACTGGCCTATTCAACAAGTATGGGGTGGTCCTAATTCTGGTATCGATGGTGGAAATAATATGGGGAAGGGAATTACAGATGTTCCCGGTGGATTGAAATTACAGGCCGAAGGACATGATGTCCTTTATAAAAATATCTGGATTGAAAGAATGGATATAAAGAAACCAAATACCGATTTTTAATTATTTTTCGTCCATGTCTTTACCTCCTGATTTTGAATCTCATATTTTAGATTTCGATCTGGTTGCAGAGTATCCTGTTCCAGCTTCGGAGAATGGTTCTTCTATATCAAATGATACATCAGAAAACGCTAAAAGGGTTTTTAACAATGATGATCTCAAAGGGGTAAGTCATGTAGGTTTTTGCGCTGGATTACCTCCTTTTTTGGGTGGTCCACATGCAACCATGTATGTTCAGAAGCCTTGGACAATAAGACAATATGCAGGATTTTCTACCGCCGAGGAAAGTAATGCCTTTTATCGAAGAAATTTGGCGCAGGGACAAAAAGGCTTGTCTGTAGCCTTTGATTTAGCCACTCATAGAGGTTATGACTCCGACCATGAGCGTGTAAAAGGTGATGTTGGTAAAGCAGGCGTTGCCATTGATTCGGTTGAGGATATGAAGATTTTATTTGATCAGATTCCTCTCGATGAAATGACCGTTTCTATGACGATGAATGGTGCGGTTATTCCCATTCTGGCCTTTTATATTGTAGCTGCGGAAGAACAGGGCGTAGCATCTGAAAAACTTCAAGGAACCATCCAAAATGATATACTAAAGGAGTTTATGGTGCGAAATACGTTTATTTATCCGCCAGAGCCTTCTATTAGAATCATTTCAGATATTTTTGCCTACACAACAAAGAAAATGCCTCGCTATAACTCTATTAGTATTAGTGGTTATCATTTACACGAAGCAGGGGCACCCGCTGAACTGGAACTTGCCTACACACTGGCTGATGGCCTGGAATATGTTCGCGCAGGACTAAAAGCCGGTCTAGAAATCGATGAGTTTGCACCCCGACTTTCTTTCTTTTGGGCTATTGGTATGCAGCATTTTAATGAAATTGCAAAACTAAGAGCGGGGAGATTGCTTTGGGCCAAGTTAATGCGTGAATTTAATCCGAAGAATGCTAAGTCTTTATCTTTAAGAACCCATTGTCAAACGTCGGGTTGGAGTCTAACGGCACAAGATCCCTTCAATAATGTTTGTAGAACTACCATAGAGGCTTTGTCTGCTGTCTTTGGTGGAACCCAGTCTTTACATACCAATTCCTTGGATGAGGCAATGGCATTACCTTCTGAGTTTTCCGCTAAAATAGCCAGAGATACTCAGATTTATCTCCAAAAAGAAGCGGGAATAACTCAAGCCGTTGACCCTTTCGCTGGTTCATATTACGTAGAATCTCTCACTCATGAATTGGTGGTTAAAGCATTAACTTTAATTGAGGAAGTTGAAGCGCTGGGTGGGATGACAAAAGCTATTGCCCAGGGTTTACCCAAAATGAGAATTGAAGAGGCGGCAGCTAAAAAACAAGGTAGAATTGATACAGGTAAGGATAAAATCGTTGGGGTGAATATTTTTCCATCCGAAAATGTTCCGTTAATCAATTTGTTAGATGTCGATACCCAAAAGGTTCGTGATATTCAAATAGGAAGACTTCATAAAGTTAAAGCTAATAGGAATAATCAAGCGCTTACAATAGCGTTAGATGAACTTGAACAAATAGCCATTTCGGGAAAAGGAAATTTATTGGAGGGTGCCGTTAAAGTCGCCAGACTTAGAGGTACCTTAGGTGAAATATCTTATTCCCTTGAAAAGGTTTTTGGTAGGTATAAACCAATAAATCATACTATTTCTGGTGTTTATGGAAAAGAACTCGCTATGGATGACGATTTTATTCATGCCATGCAGCTTTCTGACCAATGGGAAGCATTAGATGGCCGACGACCAAGAATTCTGATTGCTAAACTGGGGCAGGATGGTCACGATAGGGGAGCAAAAATTATTGCCACTAGTTTCGCTGACGTTGGCTTTGATGTCGATTTAGGTCCGTTGTTCCAAACTCCACAGGAAGCTGCCCGTCAAGCCGTTGAAAATGATGTTCATATTTTAGGCATTTCATCTCTCGCCGCCGGCCATAAAACACTTGTTCCTGATACGATAGCAGCTCTTGCTTTATTTGGTCGATCTGATATTAAAGTAATTGTCGGGGGGGTAATTCCTCCAGCCGATTATGATTTTTTATACCAAGCCGGGGTAAGCGCCATATTTGGACCTGGGACTAAAATTGCCCATGCTGCCAGTACGCTGTTAAATCTAATGATTAAAGATAAAATGAATTGAACCAAAGGATTACATTTTTCAAATTTATCAATAAAAGGTCTTAAGATAGTGTGTATTTACATTGAAATAATCATTTTCTTTGCACACAAACTTTAGTTAGTTTACATAATATTTGAAATACTTGCAGCTTTCAATGACTTTATCATAATATTGGGTATCCTTGTATTTTGTTTTCAATAGGGCAAAATACTTTCTTTTGTTAGCTGTTTTGGTAACATGAGACATTTTTTGTTCACAACGCGCAGCCATAAAGGTAGCCCTGGCACTTAATTCTTTATCCGTACTCAAGGTAATGGCTTTTTCAAAGTAGCCTAATGCTTTTGATAAATCAACGTTTTCTCTATTCCCGTTAGGGAAAAGAGGGTGTTTCATCCTGTCCGAAGCATTTTCTAACCTTTCAGCCATAAGACTGGAACCGCTCCGGAAATAATCGACAACGTTCCAGGCATAACCAAAATAGGACATATTATAAAGGCCAAGTCCCATTTTATAGTAGTATTGAGGACTTTCGGTTCTGTTAGCTTTAATGTCATACTGTAGTTTTAACATTTCAGCTACAATTTGTGGTTTGGTTAATTGTCTTTCATTTGATTTTACCGGACAATGGACGCATTCATTTAATCTTTCAACAAATGGATTTGATTTTCCAAATAATTCGATATCAGCAAGGGGAATTTCCTGCCAGGCTTTTTCAGCTGCCTCCCATTCATTTAAGGTCATTAACCAGGTAGCATAAAGTGCTTGAATTTCAGTATTGAATTGCTTTTTTGAAAGAACCATGAGGCTCTTTTCAAAAGGATTAATAATTTCTTTTTTCGCTAATTCTTTTATATCACGGATAACCACTTCACTGGGATTAACTTTTACGGCATTAAATCCAAACTTATATAGCACAGCAAGTCCTGGATTTCCATGGTTTTTCAAATTTTGGAAAACTTGTTTTGATAATATTGACTGAAGGGTAGGGTATCTATTAAAAACTTCATTTTCAGATTGAAATTCCCAGATACGTTGAGCAACTTCCTCATTTATTTTTTCCCATTCTTTTATTTCAATGGCCATATTAAATATGGCTATTTGTTCCTGAAGAGCTTTAGATTGGGTATATTCTGTTACTGCATTAAAAGCCAATTTGGCTTCAAAATAATCGTTATTTAAGTATTTTAAATACCCTAATGCCAAGAGCCAGATTTCCGGATGGGCTACTTTTTTTTCATCAATCACTTGTTTTACAAAAGTGTTGAGTTTTTTAATATACTCAACTACTGGCTTTTTTTCTTGTTTTTCTATCTCCTGAATGAGAATAGATTCTAAATAGTTGCTTTTTGGATGAAGACTATAAATGGCAATCATTTCATCGACGGCTCTACTATTTCTAAAACTGGCTCTTAATGCATACAAAGCCGTGCGTTCCTGGTCATTTTCACAGAAAGAAAGTGCGCTTAGCCAGTCATTATCTGTTCTGACTTCAAAGCTTAAAAAAGCAGATTCTCTTTTTGCGGGACAATGATGAAATACTCTTGCGTAGAAGTAAGCAGCATTTGCTCTTTCTCCCAGTGCTTTAAGTGCCCCTGCATAATGACCCTCAATCCAATACTGGATGGTGCTTGGCGCATGATTAATTTTAGGTGTAAAATAGTTATACAGGTATTTTACTTTACTATATTGACCAGAATAATGCGCTAATCTTATGATTTGGTAGGCCATTCTTAATCTGATATAGTGAGATTCAATGGTTAAAAATTCTTTTGTACCCTCTTGAATCAATGCTTCCATATTTTGAATATCTGGTTTTTTAGTTTGCCATACATCTTTATCTGCTGTAACAAATGGTTCGCATTTCTTGGCAAATAGTAGATATTCAATAGTTTCGAGACACTTGTTTTTTACCAAATGCCGGGCAAATTTATTGGTTCTTAGGTAGGTGATTAATCCTGTATTTTGAATTACGGCATTCTTTAATTCTTGAATATCAGATAAGTCAGATTGATAAATTAGCCATTCAATATCTGAAAGAGGAGCTACTTCACAAAATCTCTCATACCACTCATTAATATTTTCATTGGGTTGAAGGATGGTTTGCTTCCCAAATTTTAAATATATATCTTTAAAGGAGGTAAAATATGGGGAAGCGGGAGCGGTTGGGTTAACTATAAATGACTGAATAAGAGGAAAATAATTTAAATTTTGGGATTTAAACTGGCAAGCTGAAAAAATGGATAAAGAATATAGGGAAAAGAAAAGGGCTAAGAAACTATGTGTATAAAATCGCATAATCTTTTCTTCTCACTTGGTTAGAATTTCAATTTTATTTCTCCCCAAGACTACATAACGGTCATTTTCCAGTTGTTTTAGTAACCTGGATACGGCTTCCCTGGAGGCATTCAAATCGTAGGCTATTTCCTGATGTGTGGTATGCAATATTTTTGAATGCAATTTTTCCGCTTTATTTTGTAGATAGGCGAGCAAGCGTTCATCCATTTTTTGAAATGCAATACTATCAATGGTTTTCAATAATTCCTGCATGCGAAGCTCATAACTTTTCATTACCCAATTGCGCCAGCTTGCATATTTTGACATCCATTCGTCCATATATTTTGAAGGAATGGCAATTAGAAGCGTATCCTCCTCGGCAATGGTTCTAATTTCACTTTTTTTATTCATCAGGCAACAGGTAAATGACATACTACATGTCTCTCCACCAGCTAAATAATAAAGAAAAATCTCATTTCCTTCGGAATCCTCTCTTACCGCCTTGATTAAACCAGAAATGATTAAAGGCATACTTTTAATATAGCTTCCTATATCGAGGATAATGTCACCACTTTTGAAAGTAATAACCTTACCAACGGAAGCTATTTCATCCTGCAGTGATTTTTCAGCCAATTGAGGGTATTCTGTCCTTATATAGTTTAAAATCAGAGTGTTATCCATTTTAATTGTAATAATAGCTTAAAAATCACTTTTCAGTTGGCGGGTCAGATTTTACCATTAGATTTAGCCAGATAGACCTTGACAATCTGAAGATATATACGAAAAACAAAGCTAAAACAGTAATTAATGCTGCAAAAGAGGCGGCAGTACTCCATTTAAATATCCAATGTAAGAGTAAAACAAATGCAATGGAGAACCAGCCAGTAAAAATATAAGAAATGAACATGGAACCATAGTAGAAACCCGGCTCTGGAAAAAATTTCTGCCCACAATCACTACAAGTATCATTCATATCAAAGGGTTTTGAAAATGAAAAAGTACCCGTAGGATACAAATCACCTTTCGAACATTTTGGACACTTGAACGCGAATGTGGTATAAACCTTATTACCTTTTTTTGCTGCTGTCATAATTTACTTCTTTTTTGCTATTAGCTGTACTAAAGCAGCTTTACCTTGATGGAAAGGACCTTCATCAAGTACTCTATCTATTTTTGCTAAGTGTAAAATATCCATTGATTTGAAATCATTTGCTAACTGATTAACATCCATTAACATAACTTTGTTTTTTGGGCCTCCCGAATTTAATTCTATCTGATCGGTATGGAAGGCTTCCAAACAAATCAATCCTCCAGGTAAAAGCGAGGAAATTACTGATGCATGGAAAGAGGCTCTTTCAACAGGTGGCAGATGCACAAAAAATAAACCGGCAACATCAAATATTTCAGGGGTAAAATCGAAAGATGATATATCGGAAGTCAGGTATTCAATAGATACATTTTGTTCGCTGGCTAAAAGCTGTGCCTTATTTTTAGCATATGTACTAAAATCAAAAGCGGTTACCTGATAGCCATTGAGTGCCGCAAAGACGGCATTTCTTCCTTCTCCTTCCGCAGGAAGCAGTAATTTTCCAGGGACGCGTAATTTTTCATTTATGAAATCTTTGAAAAATGTATTAGGTTCTTTACCGTAAACGTATTCCTTTGAAACATAACGTTCATTCCAAAATGATGCATCCATATTTTGCTAAATTATAATAGAAAAAGGCGGTGTAAATTATAACACCGCCCTTTTTTGTGCCCAGGACAGGATTCGAACCTGCACACCCTTACGAGCACTACCACCTCAAAGTAGCATGTCTACCAATTTCACCACCTGGGCAGATGGAATAAAACAATAGTCAAAATTAAATAATTAGACCGATAAAAAGCACTAATTGCTTTTCTTTATTTTGATTATTTCTGGAACCCATTGGATATAGCAGCATTACGCAATCTCTGCAGGAAGGGCGATGCAAAAATAAAATCATGTAGTATTTCATTGTCGCTAGCCATGATTTCATCCTTATTTCCTTGCCAACAAATTTCACCTTCATGCAGAAGTATCACATTATCACCAATTTCCATCACAGAGTTCATGTCGTGAGTGTTTATGATGGTAGTCATATTGTTTTCAATGGTAATGTCTTTAATCAATTCGTCAATGACTAAAGAGGTTTTTGGGTCAAGTCCTGAATTGGGTTCATCACAAAAAAGATAAGAAGGGTTTAAAACAATGGCTCGAGCAATACCTACTCTTTTCTGCATACCACCACTTAATTCCGATGGAAATTTTGCATTAATCCCGTCTAAACTAACTCTATTTAAACAGGTATTAACCCGGTCAGATTTTTCTTTTTTCGTCAAATCGGTAAACATATCCAGTGGAAACCGAATATTTTCTTCTACCGTTAGGGAGTCAAATAAAGCTGAGCCTTGAAAAAGCATACCTACTTTCATCCTTAAAGTCCTTAAATCCTTCTTTTTTAATTGTAGGAAATCTACCTTATTGTAAAAAATTTGCCCTTCCTTTGGCTGGATTAAGCCAACTAATAGTTTTAAAAGCACCGTTTTTCCTGCCCCTGATTTTCCAATAATTAAATTGGTCTTCCCAGGTTGAAACTCGGCCGAAATGTTTTTTAAGACAGGCGTATTTCCGAACGATTTATAAATTCCGCTAATTTTTATCATAAGTCTATTTACAGAAAATTAAATTAAAACTACGGCAATCAGATAATCTGCCAATAAAATCATGATATCACTAATTACCACCGCATTAGTGCTTGCCTTTCCCAATTCTATGCTACCTCCTTTTACGTTGTAACCTTGATAACAAGAAATGGAAGTGAGTAAAAAAGCAAAAACCAACGATTTAACAAACATCATGAAAACATTGTAAGGCATAAAAAATGACCTTAATCCCATGACAAATTCTTGTCCTGAAAGCAATCCTGTGGGAACTGATGCAATAAATCCGCCACCAATACTCACAAAAGCCGCGATGGCTACTAAAATAGGAATGATTATCACGGCAGCTAAAACTTTTGGCATTATTAGATAGGCAGCGGTATTAACCCCCATGATTTCCATGGCGTCGATATGCTCTTTCTGACGCATACCCCCAATTTCAGAAGCCATGTTCGAGCCAACTTTTCCAGCTAAAACCAAACAAGTAATGGTTGGAGCCAATTCTATAATGGTCATATCTCTAACTACGTAGCCAATATAATAATCGGGAACTAAAGTACCGTCCAGCTGATAAGCAAACTGAATGGCGGTAACTGCCCCGATAAATAGAGAAATGATAAAAACTATAATGAGGGAACCTACCCCAATGTCATGCATCTGCCGAATGACCTCTCTGTAGTACATGGACGTCTTTTCAGGCTTTGAAAAGGCGTTTCCCATCAAAATAAGGTACTTTCCCAGATGATCTAGTTTAAGAAATAAATAGAAATAATGCCAGTTGCCATAATTACAGGCGCTTCTAAGGGTATTGGTTGGTCAATAGCTAATAGATTTGCTGAAAATGGTTTTGATTTGTTGATGATTGCCCGGGATATTGAAGGACTGCTGGCAAGAAGTGGGGAATTACAACAAAAATTTCCTGATCAGCGCTTTGCTACTTTTTCGATTGACTTAATAGATAAATCTCAGTTGAGCTCTCTTTCGCAGTTTGCCTTGGCGACCTTATCGTCAATGGATGTTTTAGTGCTCAATGCGGGCCTATTTGCTATGGGCGATCTATTAAACACCGATGATAGTCCCAATCTTGATGATTTTATGCAATTGCATGTGCTAAGTAATCATTATTTATGCCAAAAATGGCAGTCTTCTTTTAAAAAGGGAACACATATTTTTTCCATTTGTAGTGTTGTTTCCCATGAACCCCGATTAGATAGTCCCGCTTACAGCATATCGAAAGTAGCCCAGTTAGCATGGACAAAAATGCTTCGGGCATCGTTTTTAGAAAGGGAAATTAAAGTAACAGCGGTCTTACCAGGCCAAACATTAACTGCTTCCTGGGATGGCATTCCCGTGGAAGCAAACAGGATTTTATCAGCTGATGCGGTAGCCGATGCCGTTTGGAAGGCCTGGGAAATGCCTGGAAATACCGTGATAGAGGAAATAGTTGTTCGTCCACAAAAAGGTGATTTATAATATGTCTAAAATTTTAATAACAGGTACAAGCCAAGGTATTGGTTTTGAACTTTTATGTCAATTCCTCCTGGACCAAAATCATGAGGTAATAGCTATTGCAAGAAAACCACTGGATCAATCCATTTCTGTTTTTAACCAGGCTGTAAAGGAACATCGCCTTTTTCCTTTTGAATTAGATTTGGTAAAGGATGATTTTTATCCATTATCAAATACCCTAAATGCTATGAACGGTCTGGATATTGTCATCAATAATGCTGGTTTTTTAGTAAATAAACCTTTTGTGGAACAATCGGGAGAAGATTGGCAAATGCAATTTGATGTGAATGTTTTTAGTCCTGCAAAGTTGATTCGTTTTCTTTATCCCTGGCTTCTTTTAAGTGGAAATGCGCATATAGTTAACATTACCTCTATGGGTGGATTTCAGGGAAGCAGTAAATTTCCTGGATTGAGTGCATACAGTGCTTCTAAAGCTGCTTTGGGAACTTTGACTGAATGTTTAGCTGTCGAATTTAGTGGCAAAGGTATTTCTGTGAATGCGTTAGCGCTTGGAGCAGTGCAAACTGAAATGTTATCGCAAGCTTTTCCAGGTTACGAGGCACCCATAAATGCTCATAAAATGGCTGAATTTATAGCTAATTTTGCACTGAACGGGCATCAATATTTTAATGGAAAACAAATTCCTGTGGCTTTCACCACTCCCTGATAATTTCTTACAACTAAAGTATTAGAGAAATTTATACGGCATTTGATGATATATTTTCTTATCAGTACAAAATCTAGCAACGTATTGCCATTGATAAGCTTTTTTTGTTGTTAAACCTTTTTTATCAGAAATATATGATGAATAATATATTTTTTTATTGCCATGATACTATTTTCCCAAGCTTTAATGGGGCAGAATATCGAGGGATTTTCTTTTAACGATTTTGCATCTGGGGAGATATCAACAAAAAAAGTACCTGTTAACCTAAGTAGTCATCGAATGGTAAAATTTATAAACTGCCATTAAGCTATGAAAACAGTTATCGTGGTACTTACCATGATCAAAATAACAATATTTTGTATAAAAAGCATAGCGATTTATTCATTTGCTATAAATCTAAATCAAATGAGATTAATTATGATAAAGTAGATTTGGATTATTCTTTCTACCGATGGGATGAGGCGAAAAAACTATTTTCGCTAAGGAGTACAAAAATAATAACCACTGATGTCATTGAAGACTGATTTGAAATGGAATTTAGCCTCAATAATTCTAAACCTGTCGCGCTATCCAAACATCATTTTCATTTGATTTAAATGGAACTGCATTTGGAAAAACGCTCAATATATTTTCTATAGGAGGCTGTTGAGCCCTGAGAACGTTAAATAGTAGCAAGCCGTTAGGCTCTAAACACTCTTTTAGGGCTTCGAAATAATCTGTTGAAAAGAAATCTAAGGGCGTCTCATTATCATTGAAAACATCAAAGCAGATGAGGTCAAATTTTTCCTCGGTGTAGAACGGAAAAGCCAGGGCATCGGCCTGAACTGCACTAATGCCTGAATTTAAATATTGCAGGGTATATTTTTCTGCGAGATAAATGATGTTTTCATCAATTTCGATGGCCGTATAGTAGGCATCAATACCCATTTTTTTTTCCAGCAAATAGGGGATACTACCCAATCCTAATCCTAATAAGAGTACCTCTTTTTTATCCTTAATTTCAGTGGACAGATGAATAAACACATCGCGGAATTGGGAATAGAGATCATCCCAGGAGTAGATTGCCTGTTCAGAATACAATTGAAAACGACCTTTATGCAAGCAAACGATTAGCGGTAAATCATTTTGACCCGAGATAGTTTCCAAGGGAAATTCAATCAGATAACTAAGTATTTTTTTCCAAAAGGGGACCGTAAATCTATTTATTTCTCCCAAGGTCTTTGGTATGAGGTAATCTCAAAAATTTTAAGTAGAAGTAATCTTTGTTGAAAAGTAAGATCTGCCTGTCTTCTTGTCATCATCTGTTCGGCGGCACGAAAAGCATTTTCCGGCGAGAAAGTAATACCTACCTGTCCACTTTCTGATGCGGCAAAAGACGGGATAAAACGAGGAGCAATACCAGGGGTTAGCGTATTGGCACAAATACCCGTTACAGAACCGGGAGTGAAAACGGTTCCATTGGCCGTTTTTGTATGGTCGCCTAAAACAGCACCCATAGATTGCGTGCCTGTAGGGATGAATTGTTCATCTCCCTCATTCCACATTTCTATCTCATCATAAGTATGTTGCACACTGGCAGCCTGCGTTCCAGCCCCAAGATTGCACCAATTTCCGATGATGCTGTGACCGAGATAACCTTCGTAAGACTTGTTACTATAACCTTGAAATAGAGAGGATTCTATCTCCCCACCAATTTTACAAAAGGGGCCCGTAGCTAAAGGCCCATAAATTTTAGTGCCCATTCGTAAAATCGAATTTTCTCCCAAAGCAAAAGGACCTCGTATAAAACATCCTTCCAGAATAGAAGAATTTCGTGATAGATAAATAGGCCCCGTCGTTGTGTTCAGGTAAGAACCCTGAACGGTGGCTCCTACCTCTATGAACAACTTATCGGCGGGACCGATAAGGGTATTTCCCGGAGGTAAGGGCATTGACTTACGCATTTTGCTAAGTAAACGAAAATCGTCAATAATGGCGGCTTCGTTCAGTAGTATTAAGTCGGTAAGTGAGCTTATTTTTAAAAATGGGGTGTCTTGAAGGTCTTGAGCATCAAGCTCTTCAATGGCTTCATCGTCGATTAATTTGCGCAGTTGCTTTTGATCAAGTTTGGCCACAACCAATTGGTCTTCATGAAGGAAGGCCTCATTAATATCCATTTGCCTAATCAAAGCAACTAAGGCGTCGGAAGGTAATACGGCGCCGTTAATTACATAATTCTCGGTATCATATTCTAGCGGATATAATTCAGATAGATAGTCTTGCGTAACCACACTCACTGGAAATCCCATGTAGTGAGACCATTTTTCTCTAATGGTTAAAAGACCAATCCGCAAATCGCAGACAGGTTTTAAGTGAGTAAGAGGTAAAAGATTCTCACGGGCTTCGCCATCGAAAAGAATTACTTGCGCCATACCTTGTTTTTTGGCATTAATAAACACACAAAAAGTCCCAACCGGAGTAAGATTGGGACTTTCAAGCTAAAAAGAAAAAAATTAAATTTCTTTGTTAAACTTAGTATTCCCGAATTTCTTATTGAATTTATCAATACGGCCTGCCGTGTCAACAAATTTCATCTTACCAGTAAAGAACGGGTGTGAATTGTTAGAAATTTCAAGCTTAATTAATGGGTATTCATTTCCGTCTTCCCATACAATTGAATCTCTTGTATTAGCACAACTTCTTGTTAACCAAGAAACGTCACAGGAAAAGTCCTTGAACACAACCATTCTATAATTACCTGGGTGTATATCCTTTTTCATCGCTGATTATTTTGTCTTTCAAATAAAGTGCAAATATAGTACATTTTACAAAAAATAAAAACCCTTTCTTTTTATTTTTTATTGTGGCGCATTTATAAAAAAAAAGTCCTAAAATTGTGTTCCTAATTAAATAATTGCCAATAAAAACCTAATATGAAAACCACGAAGGAAGAGGCCTTGCATTATCATGCGAAAGGAAGGCCCGGAAAAATTGAAGTTATTCCATCAAAAGAAACGGCTACTCAAAGAGATTTAACTTTGGCCTATTCTCCGGGAGTTGCGGAGCCTTGCCTTGCCATTGAAGCAAATCCTGAAGATGCATATAAATATACGGCAAAAGGTAATTTAGTGGCCGTTATTTCAAATGGTACAGCGGTGCTCGGATTGGGAGACATTGGTGCCCTGGCAGGAAAGCCGGTGATGGAGGGAAAAGGCCTTTTATTTAAAATTTATGCCGATATTGATGTTTTCGATATCGAATTGGATACAAAAAATGTGGACGAGTTCGTTAGAACGGTCAAAATTTTGGAACCTACTTTCGGTGGAGTTAATCTGGAGGATATTTCTGCTCCTGAATGCTTCGAAATTGAAGAAAGACTCAAAAAGGAGTTGAATATTCCTGTCATGCACGACGATCAGCATGGAACGGCCATTATTAGTGCCGCCGCTTTGCTCAACGCGCTGGAAATTGTCGGAAAAGATATTAAATCTGCTAAAATTGTAGTAAACGGTGCCGGCGCTTCAGCAATTTCTTGTTCCAAAATGTACCATGCACTGGGTGCGCTCAAGAAAAATATTTTCATGTTTGATTCTAAAGGGTTGATTCACCCGGATCGGACAAACCTGGATGGTAAAAAAATTGAATTTGCTAATAATCAGGCGCCATTAGACATTTCTTTAGCTGATTGTCTTCATAATGCTGACGTGTTCATAGGGCTTTCAAAGGGGAATGTGCTCAATGGGGAAATGATTAAAGTAATGGCTAATGAACCGATTATCTTCGCTTTAGCAAATCCTACTCCGGAAATAAGTTATGAAGAGGCACTCGCTTCCCGCCCAGATAGTATCGTAGCTACCGGTCGTAGTGATTATCCTAACCAGGTGAATAATGTATTAGGATTTCCATACATCTTCAGAGGAGCCCTCGATGTTCGCTCGAAAGTTATTAATGAGGAAATGAAACTTGCTGCCGTTTTGGCGCTCGCCGCATTGGCAAAAGAACCCGTTCCAGACAGAGTTAATCTGGCTTATGGAAAGGATAATATGGTGTTTGGGAAAAATTATATCATTCCAAAACCTGTCGATCCCCGTTTGCTTACTACCGTGGCTCCCGCTGTCGCTAAAGCTGCCATGGATTCAGGCGTTTCTAAATTTCCAATTACCGATTGGGATGCTTATAAAATGCAGCTCTCGAAACGCCTCGGCTTAGATAATACCCTCACAAGAGCTATTATAAATAAGGCAAGGCAAAATCCTAAGAGAATTGTATTCGCAGATGCTGAAAATCCAATGGTTCTCAAAGCTGCAAGAGAAGTAATTGAAGAGGGTATCGCTAAACCTATTTTATTGGGAAATGTGGAGAGGATTAATCAGCTTATTCTGGAAAATCAACTCAATCTTAATAATCCTATTATCATAGATCCAAAAATTCCTCAGTCTGAGTCCGAAGCAAATCTGCTGTTGGAATATGCAGATCGCTTGTTTGAAAAAAGACAAAGAAAGGGTACCAATAAATCGGAAGCCCATGATCTCATAAAAAGACGTAATTATTATGGTGCTATGATGGTGGAACTAGGTGCCGCCGACGCAATGATAGGAGGAATGACCAGAAATTATCCGGAAACTGTGAGGCCTGCTCTTCAAATCGTTGGACGAAAAGAAGGGATCAAAAAAGTTTCTGGAATGTACATTCTTATGAGCAGATTTGGACCGCTTTTCCTGGCTGATACCACCGTAAATTTTAATCCTTCCGTGGAGGAAATTGTTGAAATTGCTGAATTAGCCGCCGACCAGGTCACTAAGTTTAATATTAAACCTCGTCTGGCTTTGCTCAGTTACTCAAATTTTGGCACCGCCGATGGGGATGATCCTGAAAAAATGCGTCGGGCTGTACAAATATTGAAAGCCAGACATCCGGAAATGATTGTAGATGGAGAAATGCAGGCGCATCTTCCTTTTCATCAGGATTTATTGAAAAATAATCACCCTTTTTGTAGCCTGGCCGACGGAAATGGGGCAAATATTTTGATTTTCCCTAATCTTTCCGCCTCTAATATTGCCTATAATCTGGTGAAAGAAATAGCTGGTATCGAAAAAATCGGACCTATCCTTATGGGCTTGAAACATCCTGTGAACGTGCTACAATTAGGTAGCTCCACCAGGGAAATTGTAAATATGGTGGCTATCTCCGCTCTTGGTGCGGGTTAATTTCAACCTGTTTTACCATCAACGATGCGTACCTTTTGATAAAATATGGGAATATTCGATCGAAAGGTACGCATTGTTTTGTTTGTGCGTATTTCTTTTATTTACCTGGTTCCTTTACGGAAGTCCAGAGTACAGCAGATATTCCCAGGCACGCTGCACAGATTAAGAAGATTATTCCTTTATTTTCAGCCTGGGTTATAAACTCCCCAATAATAAGGCTGCTGACTAACTGCGGCAGAACAACGGAGAGATTAAAAAGCCCCATATATTTACCCATTTTTCCTTGTTCCACCTTTTGCGACATAATAGCAAAAGGTAAACTGACCGTCGCGGCCCATCCGATGCCCAAAATAGACATCATAACATAGAGATTAAAGGGGGAATTTCCCCAAAAATAAATTCCCAGATACCCAAGAGTCATCGTTGTAATGCTTAGTAAATGAATTTTAACTTTTCCCCATTTTTCACTCAAAGGTTGCAGGAAAATGGCAGGAAGGATGGCTGCAACGGCATTCAACAGAAGAAAAGAAAGAGAAATAACCTTGCCCAAATCATTTTCTGAAAGGAAATTCATTTTGTTTTGGATAAATGCAAACATATATATAAACATAGTCTGAATACCCATCCACGTGAAGGCATGAGCTGCCAGAATTCGCTGAAACCCTATTTCATTGCTTCGAGAATTAGCTGCTTCGCTTTCAGGTTGTTTTAGTACCTGGAAAATACCATATATGGTTAATAACAGGCAGGCCAATTCTAAAATGCCGGGCGATAGGGATTGGCCACTTAGTTTTTTAAACATACCCAATGGTGCGTAAGCTAAAAATCCCCAAAGAGGCTTGATGCTAAATA
>JAJTER010000039.1 GCA_021299835.1 Saprospiraceae bacterium
TTGTACCCGTTGTCTTACTTCTATCCTTAGCTACCTTTTTAGTAGCTGCCTTTCTATTTGATATTTCTTATCAGGATGCCCTGCTCAGGTCCATTGCCGTACTTGTTATTTCTTGCCCATGTGCCTTAGGTCTCGCTACACCCACGGCCGTAATGGTTGGGGTAGGTCGATTGGCAAAAAGTGGGGTAATTATAAAAGGGGGGGCTACCCTGGAGGCTTTAGGTAACCTGAAAACAATGGTCTTTGATAAAACGGGTACATTGACAACCGGTGAATTTACTATTTCTGAACCGCTTACTACCCAGCCCGAGGATGCCACTTATGTGAAAGCACTTTGCTATCATTTGGAAAAAATTTCCGCTCATCCTATTGCCAATTCCATTCTCACTTCTTTTGAAACTTTCAATAACCCCGAGATACTGCCTGTTTTTACCAAGGTTTGGGAAGATAAAGGCATCGGAGTTAGTGGTATCGATGATAAGGGGAATGTATATTTCCTCGGAAATTGGCAGGAGGGTAAACTAAATAATAAAAGCACGAAATATTTCAACCCTGATTCTCTCCGGAGATAATGAAAGTAAAACCAAAAAAGTCGCCAGCGAACTGGGTATCGATCATTTTTACGCGAGTAAATTGCCTTCTGAAAAATTAGACATAATCTCCCGATATTCCAACGAAAATATTACCGCAATGATCGGCGACGGGGTAAATGATGCCCCTTCTCTTACTCGTGCATCGGTAGGAATATCTATTAGTAATGCCTCTCAGATGGCTGTACAATCGGCTCAGGTAATTTTAATGAATGGTAACCTGAGTAAATTGCTGGAGGCCATTGATATTTCTAAACTGACGGTTAATACGCTAAAAAATAGTATATTTTGGGCATTTTCCTACAATATAATTGCCATCCCTTTAGCTATGGGCGGTTTTCTTAACCCCACCTGGGGTGCACTTTTTATGGCTTTTTCTGATCTTATCGTTATCGGAAATGCCCTGTTTCTTAATTACAGGAAACTTTTTTAAACCTCTACCTTCCTTTTATTGTTGCCTTATAAAATTAACCAATCAGTATGAGGTACCCAATAGTGAAGTTTTTACTTCCTTTTTCTCTTTTGTTATCTTCTTGCGAAGAACCTTTTATTCCGGAAAATTTACAGCAGGAACCACAAATGGTGGTTGAAGGGTTTATTGAGGCGGGTGATAATGCTAATCCTGCCTTCCTGGTGATTACCAAAACACTTCCTTTTTTATCAAGTATCTCCACAGAAACGCTGAATAATAATTATGTTTCCGGCGCAAAGGTAACGCTATCTGAAGGTGATCGAAAGATTTCACTAACAGAGGTTTGTTTTAAAGATTTACCAGCTAACTTAAAAGCGCAGGCAGCAAAAATACTAGGCTTCAATATTGAAAATAACAGTTTTATTCCCAATGTTTGCTTTTATGCCGACCTTGCTCAGGCTATGCCCGGACAAGCAGGTAAAAAATATCAGATTGAGATACTTGCTGAAGGAAAAAAGATTACTGCTTCAACCACAATTCCTCTTCCCGTTCCGCTCGATTCTCTTCGGTTTGTTCCTAATCCAGGGGCTAATCAAGATTCATTTTTATTGCTTACCTCTAAATTAGCTGATCCTAAAACGCAGCAAAATTTTTATAGATATCAGGTAAGAATGGAAGATGGTCCATTTATTACACCGGGGGGCGGTTCCCTCTTTGATGATAGATTATTCAACGGACAAAATTTTAAACTAAATCTTCCCCGACCTGGTGCCGATGGTGAATCATTTAATTTTACTACTTTTGGCCTTTATCCGGTAGGAAAGGAAACAACCATTCGGTGGGTAACCATGGATCAATCTTTGTTCGATTTTTGGAATACCCTCGAATTTAGTATCAATAACCAGGGGCCCTTTTCAACCTATACCCGGGTAAAGACCAATGTGTCGGGAGCGCTCGGTGTTTGGGGCGGTCTCTATGTAAAGAATTATACGCTCATTGTAAAAAAATAAAATAGCTCGTCTATGCAAAACCCTAAAGTTGCCCACACTAATGAAATAAGTATTAAAGTAGGCCTCGATGAAAATAAGGTGCCTATCGATATTTTATGGACGGCCGATAAAAATGATGGAACCGCTGAACATCAAACGTGTAAAGCTATTTTGTTATCATTGTTCGATGGCGTTCACCAGGAAACGCTCAAAATAGACCTGTGGACAAAAGATATGATGGTCAGTGAAATGGACCGATTTATGTTCCAGACCTTGAGGGCGCTTTCAGAAACCTATTTTAAAGCCTCGCAAAATGCTGCGCTGGCTAACGAAATGCAGCGTTTTGTTCAGTATTTTGGGGAAAAAACAGAGGTTATTTCCCCGGAAAAATAAAATATAATATGACTCTTTGTAAAAATTAGTTATATTTGCCGTCCGGTGGGCGCACTTGGTGCTGCTCCTTCTAATCCCCCAGGGTGGAAACGCAGCAAGGGTACGAAGTTGAGCGCTCGTTGTGTTGCTCACCTTATTTTTTTCCTTCCTTCCCATTCCAATTTATTTATTTTTCTTAATTTTTTATCATTGCGGGTAAAAAATTTAATTTATTGTCTTTCAATATGTTACATGATATGTAATCAAATTATTGAAATATTTTTTTAATATATTAATTATATATGAGGATAGATTACTATATTTGAACTGTTTATGATTAACGAGATATAAATATTCTTTATAAATGCTCATTTTGTAAGCAAAATAATAGCATTTCAATCCCGTTACAGTATTATTTTTATAATTATCATAACACATACATCGGAGAGAGGTTATCTAACATACCATTTAGCGGGACAAGGAGTCTGATTCTTGTCCCTTTTTTATGCCTTATCCTTCCTTTCCCAGTCTTGCGAGTACCAAATCGATTAATTTTTCTATACTTTCATTTGCCTTCTGACTAAAAATGTTCAGAGGTCTGTTCGCAAGAATGACATTACAGCTTACAGCCTTATGGTTTAAAAGGGCACTTAATCCATAAATGCCACTTGTTTCCATTTCGAAATTTGTAAGGCTCGTTTCTTCCCTTTTTTCGCTTGCTATCGTTTCCAATAGATTCCTTATACGACTCTTTAGGCGTAACTGCCGACCTTGTGCTCCGTAAAATCCTGGGGCTGTTAAGGTTATTCCTGTTTGCATGTCATCTTTAAAAAGACGTATTAAAGATTCATCGGCGGCAGTTAAATAGGGTTTTACAGGCAATAGACCTAATGCAGGGTATTTATCATGTATTTTCATATTAAATGCCTCTAATGCCTCATTATTTTCAATATCATAGAACGATAACAAGTTATCTAAGCCGAGACTATGGGTATTTACCAGAAAACTATCAATGGGAATAGATTCATGCAAGGAGCCTGAGGTGCCAATTCTTATAAAAGTTAAGGTAGTATGCGTATCTTTCGGCTTTCCCGTGGCAAAATCAATATTCACTAAGGCATCCAGTTCATTGATAACTATATCAATATTATCGGTGCCAATGCCCGTACTTATCACAGTAACAGGCGTTTTTCCAATTATGCCTGTGTGAGTTATAAATTCCCTATGAATTCTTTGCATGAACACTTTGTCAAATTTTTTGGATACCTGGCTCACACGACCAGGGTCTCCAACCAATATAATGGTAGTACTTATTTCATCTGGCAATAAATCGAGATGATAAATTCTACCATTTGGGCTTAAAATTAATTCTGCTGACGCCATTTTATTATTTTTGTGTTTTGCCTGAGTAATGTACAAATTTTATAGGCTTTACCTAAATGACAAATCATATTATGAACTATATTAGTAATTATTTTAAGTCCTTACAAGAAGATATTTGCCAACAATTATCTGTGGCTGATGGCGGTACTCCTTTTATAGTCGATGCCTGGAAAAGACCCGAAGGTGGCGGTGGAACCAGTATGGTCATAAATGGGAAAAAAATTGAAAAGGGGGGCGTTATGTTTTCTGCCGTCGAAGGTGTCCTAAATGAAAAGGCCGCAAAAGGGTTAAATATTCCAGCCGGTGATTTTTTCGCAACCGGCGTTTCTATTGTTTTGCATCCATCTAATCCCTTCTCACCTATTATTCACATGAATGTTCGTTATTTTGAAATGGATAACGGCTTGTGGTGGTTTGGAGGTGGTATCGATTTGACGCCTCATTATATTGATCCTGAAGATGCTATCTTTTTTCATACAGGCCTGAAAAATGTGTGCGATCTGTACGATGCTTCTTTTTATCCTACCTTTAAAACCTGGGCAGATGATTACTTTTTTCTTCCCCATAGAAAGGAAACCAGGGGCGTTGGCGGTATTTTTTTTGACCGCTTAGTCGCCGCTAAAAGAGAGGATAAAGAGGCTTCTTTTGATTTTGTTAAAGCGGTGGGGGAGTCTTTTTGCTCCCTATATATACCTATTCTTCAACGTACTTATGATCGTCCTTTTAATGATCTGAATAAGAAATGGCAGTATGTCAGGCGCGGTAGATATGTCGAATTTAATCTGGTTTGGGATAAAGGAACCAAATTTGGACTTGAAACCAACGGAAGAACAGAGTCTATTCTGGTGAGCATGCCACCAATGGCTTCCTGGGAATATGACCATCAGGTGGAAAATGATTCGCCTGAGGAATTTACCTTGTCTCATTTGAAGAAAGGTATAAACTGGATTTAACCCGCTATTGACATAAAATAGTGATATTTTCTGTCTTTATGGTATTACTCCAATTTCCAGCCCTATCTTTTATTTTTATGCTATAATATAAGGAATCCTTGGGGAAGTTGGTGCTTGCTATGCAGGTTAGGCGCGTATTCGGAAAGGTGCAACAAAAATATCGGGTATCAGATCTATTCGTTAACGAGAGCTTTATATTTCCTTGGATCCCTCTGCCAGCCCCTAATTGTGGTATTTCTCCTATTTTAAACAAGTGGTTAAACCCATCCCGGCTATCTGTTAACAAAATATTTACGCTATCCGCATTACCTAAATTCCCATCTCCATCAGTAAATTTGAAACTTATTTCAATGGTATCTTGAGGCAATTGACTACTTCTACTTTGAATAATTGTATTTTTGCTTAATCCTATGTATTCGATAACAGGCTCATCAGGAAATTCTGGCGGGCGCGAACAACTCTCTGTTAAAATAAGAGTTGTAGCTAATATCCAGTAAGTTAAGGGAGTGAATGACATCGATTTCATGATTAAAAATTTATAAACAAAAACGATTAAATGGCTAATGATAACACGAAATACCGTCATTTCGTTGCGAACAATACGAAGGATTTTAATGAAAAAGCCTGGGAAATTTTCCAATTCCAGTCAAAAAATAATACTTTATATCAGAAATTCCTCGAACTTCTCCCAAATTGTTTGCCTTATCAGGAAAATTTATTTTCCATCCCTTGTTTACCGGTCCACTTTTTTAAACATCAATTGATTCAATCAGGTTCCTGGGAACCGGAAACTATTTTTTCAAGCAGTGGTACTTCTGGGTCTACACAAAGTAATCATGCCGTTCGTTCCCTAAATAATTATTTGGAAAACACAGCACATTGCTTTGAAGAAAGGTATGGTCCGGTGGAAAATTATGCCTTTATGGCGCTTTTACCTCATTATCTGGAGCGAAAAGGCTCTTCCTTAGTGGATATGGCCGGGTATTTTATTGGAAAAAGTAAATTTCAAGATTATTCGGGTTTTTTTTTGAATCACAAAGATAACTTGTTAACCCTATTGGCAAAAGCTAAATCAGAAAATATCCCCGTCGTTTTATTAGGTGTTTCCTTTGCTTTATTATCGCTTGCCTCTGATTTTACCTTTCAATTTCCGGAACTCATCGTCATGGAAACAGGGGGAATGAAAGGGCAGGGTAAAGAGCTTCCCAGATCAGAATTACATGATATTTTAAAAACTGCCTTTGGCGTAGATTATATTCACTCTGAATATGGAATGACTGAGTTGCTTTCTCAAGCCTACGCCCCCGCTGATGGTTATTTCTACGAATCTTCCTCTCTCAAAATTTTAATCAGAGATATTACAGATCCTTTTCGTGAAGTGCCCGATGGAAAGGTGGGCGCCGTAAATATTATTGATTTAGCCAATAAAGATTCTATTTCCTTTATAGCAACAGACGATTTAGGCAGAAAATGTCAGGACGGTACCTTTGAAATTTTAGGCAGGCTGGATAATGCTGAAATTAGGGGATGTAATTTACTCGTTCACCACTTGAGTTAGTCTGTTCTACTTGCCTGAAAAATTGGTTTGTCCCAGGTAAGTTAATATGAAGCCTATCATAATTATTAATAGTTTGAGGACGAAGCCTACCAATGAGCCCCAACTTTCCAAAAATAACAGAAAGGAAAATTTTAATCCAACAACACTTACTATCATACTTAAGAATCCTGTTACTACCAGTAAAAATCCTAAGATGGTCAATAGATTTTTATATTTGCTCATTCTTTACATATTTGAACACAATATAGATACTTATGCGTTTTATTAATAGTTCAAGGGTTTTTAAAAAACAAATTTATACGTAATGCTGCGATTAATCGAGTGTCCAAGAGATGCCATGCAGGGTTTAAAGCATTTCATTCCTACGGAAAAGAAAATTAAATTTTTGAATCTTCTCCTGGAAATTGGTTTTGATACCTTAGATTTTGGAAGTTTTGTTTCTCCCAAAGCTATCCCCCAAATGGCTGATACAGTAGATATTGTACCTCACCTGAATAAAAATAATACTAAGTTACTCGCTATTGTAGCCAATTACAAAGGCGCTTTGCAGGCCTCTCAATTCGATAAAATTGACCTAATTGGCTTCCCATTTTCTATCTCTGAAACTTTTCAGATCAGAAACACTCACGCAACGTTAAATGAGGCATTTGAACGGGTAGCGGAGATTCAAAATATTTGCGAAGAGTCTGGAAAAAATTTAATTCTCTACCTTTCCATGGGTTTTGGAAACCCATATAATGATCCCTGGAGTATTGAAATTATAGATTATTGGTTAAGTAGAATGCTGCCTCTGGGCATTCGTTCGCTTCAACTTTCTGATACCATCGGTGTAGCTTCTACGGAAAAAATTACAGAGGTTTTTGAGTATACTTCCAATCAATTTCCTACGCTGGATATCGGTGTTCACCTTCATACCAGACCGGAAGATTGGCTTGGCAAAATGGATGCTGCCTATAAAGCGGGTTGCAGGAAATTTGATGGTGCTTTACTAGGTTTCGGTGGTTGCCCAATGGCTAAAGATGATCTGGTAGGTAATATGCCTATGGAAAACATGATTAAATATGTAGAAGGTTTAAATGAACCAACTCAGTATGATTCCGACAAACTAAAAGAAGCTTTAGAAATGGCACACAGGCTTTACCATCAAACCACGGATTAGACCTGGTATTGCTTTTTATAGTATTCCTGATAACTTCCCGAAGTAACAGAATCCAGCCATTCAGCATTCTCAACATACCAATCGACGGTTTTTACCATGCCTTCTTCAGGGCTTATCTGGGGTTCCCAGCCAAGTTTATCTTTTAATTTGGATGCATCAATGGCATATCTGCGATCGTGTCCTTTTCTATCTGTCACAAAAGTTATTAATTTCTCTGAGGTACCTTCCTCTCTTCCCAATTTCTTATCGATAGATTGACATAAAAATTGAACGAGAGCTAAATTTTGCCATTCATTATGGCCACCAATGGCATAAGTTTCCCCCATTTCTCCACGGTGGAATATTAAATCTATGGCCGAAACATGATCACCAACCCAAAGCCAGTCTCTGGTGTTTTTGCCATCGCCATAAACAGGTAAATTCTTCATGCCTATAATATTCCTGATCATGAGCGGAATTAATTTTTCAGGAAATTGATAAGGCCCATAATTATTGGAACAATTTGAAATGACAACAGGTAAATGATAAGTGTGAAAATAGGCCCTTACCAGGTGATCTGACGCCGCCTTCGACGCAGAATAGGGTGAACGCGGATCGTAAGCAGTATCTTCTGTAAAATAACCTTCTTCTCCTAATGAACCAAATACTTCATCGGTTGAAACGTGGTAAAATAGTTTTCCCTCTGTTTGCTCCTTCCACGCATTTTTACAGGCATTTAAAAGCTGGAAAGTACCCAGAATATTGGTTTCCAAAAAAGATTGAGGGTCAGTTATGGATCGGTCAACATGTGATTCTGCCGCTAAATGGATTACAGAATCAATAGGATAATTAATAAAAAGTTGTGTAAGAAAATCAGCATCCCGAATATCTCCCTTGATAAACTTATAATTTTCGCTGTTTTCAATGTCCCTTAAATTTTCTAAATTGCCCGCGTAGGTCAATAAATCTACATTGATAACCAGTTGGTTAGAATAGGTTTTCACCCAGTGTTTTACCAAATGAGTGCCTATAAATCCCGCGCCTCCGGTAATCAATATAACCTTAGAAAAATTCATTTTTATGGATTTACAACTTCTTTAAAATAATTATAGGTCGTTTCTAAACCATCTCTTCTATTCACCTTAGGTTCCCAGTCTAGTAATTTTTTTGCTAAGGCAATATTTGGTTGCCTAACCTTTGGATCATCCTGTGGTAGTGGTAAGAAATCGATGAATGCCTTAGGATTATTCACAAGGGCAAGTATTTCATGGGCAAACGCCAAAATACTGACTTCGTCCGGATTACCAATATTTACAGGTAAGGCATAGTCACTCAATAATAACCGATAAATGCCCTCCACTAAATCATCTACATAACAAAATGATCTTGTCTGTGATCCGTCACCAAATACTGGTAAGCCCTTTCCTTTAATGGCCTGAGCAAAAAAAGCAGGCAGGGCACGTCCGTCTTCAACCCTCATTCTGGGACCATAAGTGTTGAAAATTCTTATTATCCTGGTTTCTACCTGATGGAAATTATGGTAAGCCATGGTAATGGCCTCTAAAAATCTTTTAGCTTCATCATACACACCTCTTGGACCCACTGGATTTACATTTCCCCAATAATCTTCTGATTGCGGATGAACTAATGGGTCACCATATACCTCCGAAGTAGAGGCAACTAATATTCTTGCATTTTTTTCTCGGGCTAAGCCCAATAAGTTGTGCGTACCCAATGCGCCTACCTTTAGTGTTTGAATAGGCATTTTTAAGTAATCAATGGGACTGGCAGGAGAGGCAAAATGTAAGATATAGTCTAATTCTCCTGGTATATGTACAAATTTTGTTATATCATGATAATAAAAGGTAAATTGCTTTAATGGAAATAAGTGTTCTATATTCGCTAAACTTCCAGTCAATAAATTATCTATTGCAATAACTTCATAACCCTCTTTAATAAATCGGTCGCATAAATGAGATCCAAGGAATCCCGCTGCTCCAGCAATTAGTATTCTTTTCAATGTTAAATATGTTTAATTTTGCCACAAGATAAGCGTTCTTTTTTATTTAAACTTCCTTTTGAATATATTAAAATGAGATTATTTACTACCTTTTCATTTTTACTTTTTTATGGTTTTCTTTCTGCTCAAAAGGAGGAACCAGCCATGTTCTTAAACATTCAATATGGGGCTCAAACGTCCATTTTGGATATGAATAATCGATTTGGCACTTCCTTGCGAACCACCGCTGTATTGGCCTTTCAACCATCCAAAAAAAGATCTGTTTGGAGTGCCGCTGGTTTTTTTCAATTCGGTGCTTCGGTGAAAGAGAATGTTTTTTCTAATTTACTTACGCCTGAAGGATATCTCATTGGGAATGATAAAAATCCGGCAGTTATTCAGCTAAGACAGAGGGCCTGGTTTTTAGGATTTGGCAGAGGATGGCGTTTTAATAATAAATCTGTCTTCCTCCAAAGGCTAAATGTTGATTTGTACGGAGGCTTATTTCAACACAAAATTAGAATTCAGGACGATCCCTCACGGGTAGTGCCTCAGATCAGCGGGGAGTATAGAAAAGGGTATGACAGATTGTCAAACGGTCCAGGCGCATTATTCAATTTCTCTTATAATCCTACGGCAAAGCCTCTGCTAACCCGATTTGTTGTTGGCATAGATTTGTTTGTCGCACCAACCTGGAATAGAAGACCCGTTAATTTTAATACCGGCGCGAAAGAAGAAGCTGTTTTCTGGGTTTTTCAACCTGGAATTCATCTGGGATATCATTTTCCAAGGGTTTTTAAAAACCCGGCTTCTTTAAAATATTAATGCGGACGTATGCTTTTTTTGTATAACTTCCTCCTTTTTATTGTTTATTTGTGTTTACCTGTTCTGGCTCTTTTTTCGAAAAAATGGGCATTGTGGTCAGACGGTCAAAAGCTAACAAAGAACTCGATAAGTTCAATCGACGCCTTATGTTCCTCTTCAAAGTGTGTTTGGGTCCATTGTGCCTCTCTTGGTGAATATGAGCAAGTGAAACCCGTTCTTCTGGAAATCAAAAGGAGGTTCCCCGAATATTTGATTATCCTAACCTTTTTCTCTCCATCTGGATTTTGTCATCCTTCTACCTTTTTCCAGGCAGATGCTGTTTCCCCCCTTCCTTTAGATGGACAAAAAGTGGCGAAAGCCTGGATTAATGCCCTTCGTCCATCCTTGGTTTTATTTGTGAAACAGGAATTGTGGTTCCATTATTTGAATGAGTTGAATCTTCAAAAAATACCGGTTTTTCTGGTTTCAGGTACCCTTTCTTCCTCTTTATTAAAAATGCCTGTCTATTCGTCGTGGTATGTAAAAATGTGTCGTCTTTTCTCTGTTCTTTTTCTTCAAAATATAAAGGACATCGAATGGGCCAAAAAATATAATCTCCATAATACCTTCCTGGCAGGAAACAGTAGGGTAGATAGTGTAAAAAATAATAAGGAAGTAGCTTGGGAAAATGGAATCATTGAGGCCTTTACTTTGGACTCAGACACGATTGTATTTGGTAGTACCTGGCCTGTTGATATTCCTTTTTTACAGGATTTTTTATCTAATCCTGCTTATAAAAATTGGAAAATAATATGGGCGCCGCATGAAATATCGTCCCATCAAATAAATCTGTTATGTTCCTCCCTAAAGGATGAAAAGAGTATAATACTTTTTTCAAAAGCTTCAGAAGCCACTGGAAATGAACGCATTTTATTATTGGATACCCTGGGAATGCTTAAATATGCTTACCGGTATGCGCAGCTGGCTTATGTGGGCGGTGGTTTTGGAAAGGGCATTCATAATCTTTTGGAACCTATCGTTTATGAATTGCCTGTTATTTTTGGTCCTCATTTTAAGGCCTTCCCCGAAGCTCATTTTTTGGTAGAGAATGGAGGGGGCTTTTCAATAAAAAATTTGAAAGACTGGCAGCTCGTTTTGGAAAAATTAATGGATCCAGAGGATAGGCATAAGGCTGGATTGATTGCTTCGTCGTATATTGTCCAAAATATAGGTACAGGGGATAAGATTTTGCCTTATATATCTGAAGTGTTAGATTATGATAGTAAACGGTAACTTGACAGAAGTCAATCAGGTCGTTTTTGTTGTCGGAGATGTTATGCTGGATAAATACATATTCGGTGTAGTTAACAGAATTTCTCCTGAAGCAGCAGTGCCCGTTCTCGATGTGAACAAAAAATCGGAGAGGCCAGGTGGCGCTGCTAATGTAGCCCTGAATTTGTATGGTTTACAACTCCATACCATTCTTTTTTCTGTTATTGGAAAAGATGATTCTGCAGATTCTTTGTTGAAATACTTTGAAAAGGCGGGTCTTTCTTCAGAGGGTATAATAAAAAGTTCGTCACGCAGAACTTCCCAAAAAATCAGGGTTATGTCTAACGGGCAGCATCTGCTCAGAATTGATGAGGAAGATGCTCATTCTTTGTCATCTGAGGAAGAAAAGGTCTTTTTAGAGCATATTCTAAGTCTTTGGAGCAAATACAAGCCCCAAGGAATTGTTTTGCAAGATTATAATAAAGGGGTATTAACGCCTTTTATTATCAAATCGCTCATATCAACAGCAAAAAAAATGGATATTCCCATTATAGTGGATCCAAAAGATTTACATTTTTGGGACTATCAGGGGGTCACTATATTTAAACCAAATAAAAAGGAAATTCAGAAAAAAATTCCTTTCCCTTTTGAAAATAATATTTCTGACCTAAAAAAAGTGTCAGATTACATTTTTGATAAACTAGATTGCGAAATTTCAGTTATAACCCTCGGGGAAGACGGACTTTGGATTGCAAATCGTTCTTCCTATTTTTGGATTAAAGGTATTAAACAGGAAATAAGTGATGTTTGCGGCGCAGGTGACGCAGTCATTTCCAGCCTGGTTTGGTCTTTATTTAAACAGTTTGACCTGGAATCAATGGGAAATATAGCTAATGCCGCAGGTGCTCAGGTTTGTTCCCGTTCAGGCGTAGTTTCCCTGGAACTACAATCCTTTTCATCCTATTACTTAAATTTATATACTGTTTTAAACAAATAAATATGAACAACATGAAAAAATACTTGCGCATTTTGCCCTTTTTTTTCCTGAATTTCCTTCTCATTTCAAGGGATGCTTACAGCCAGACTATATCGCCATTTTATAGTGAAACATTCGCTTCAACAGCGGATTTTACGGCAAAGTGGGTCTCCGGTGGGACCAATGCAGGGCCTGAAAAATGGAAATGGAGCAATAATCCTAAAAGTTTATTTGAAGGACAACCCGATTTTACTTCAAAAACAGCCGCTAATGGATTTGCCGTTTTTAATTCTGAAGATAACGGAGAGAATGCCCATGATGTTCTTTTGACTACTATTACCCCCATAAACTGTGTGGGTAAGAAAAATATTTTTCTAAGATTTGAAAATCAATACGCTTTTTATTCCCCTCCAAGTCAGTCCATTGCTCAGGTAGGGATTAGTTTTGATGGTACTGCGTTTGTTTATACTACCATCCTCACGGATGTAGGCGCAAATAATGTAAGTGCCTCCCGTCAAATTGTTTCCTTAGAGTTACCTGATGCCGCAGGAAAAGAAAAGGTTTTTATTCGTTTTCGTTGGAAAGGTAATTATGAATACGCCTGGCGCATAGATGATGTGGCTCTTTTTGAAGGTAATCCGCAACCCGCCAGAGATCTGGTGGTTTCTGCTCCCATTCTTCCCGAAAGTTTTGGCGTTCCAGTGTCTCAGGTTCAAGAAGTACCTTTCGTAGCTACCGTAAGTAATAAAGGAACCTTGGCACAGCCTAAAGTTAAGTTTTCCGTCAAGGTTATTTCTTCTAATGGTCAGTCGTTTAATGCCGATACCACCCTGCTGAATCTGAAAAGTGGGTTGGTAGATACCTTTTCTATTCCCAAAATTTTCATACCAAGGGATACAGGAAGTTATGCTACTCAATATCTCGTTTCTACTGACTCTTTAGATGAGGTTCCGTCTGATAATAGTTTGGTTACCAATTTTTTAGTAACCAGAAATTTATTTGCAAAAGATGATGGCGTTTTATCCAGTGCTACCCAGCCATCTGTTGTGACAGGTGATATTTGGGAGGCAGGAAATTATTACTATGTGAAAAAGGCAGGTTTCGATGCTTATGAGGCTTCTTTTTCAGTAGCTAGTAACGGAAATTCCCATTTTGGTAAATCGGTCAGTTTGCTTCTTTATCAATACATTGATAATGGAGATGCTAAATTTGATGATAAGGATTTGAAAGTGGTAGGATATGGTTTTCATGAGTTTAAAACAGAAAAGAATTTTGAACTTATCAATACGCCTTTGTTAAATCTGGAAACTAATAATCCTGGCGTTCCATTAAAAGCGGATGGCGATTATATTCTTATGGTGCAATACGCAAAAGATATGTTTATGCCATATAGTAAAATAACCTATAATTATGGTCAGCTGTCAACCATAATTAAAAATGGTGAATGGTTTGGAGGTGGTTTTGGTAAGGATATCACGGCCTTGGTTCGTATGCGCATCAGAGAAAAATCTACACCGGTAAATGTGATAAAAAGTGAATCGGTTGGAATGGAAATTTTCCCAAATCCAGCGCAGGACGATTTCTTTGTTAAAATAAATGCCGTAGAACCCGCTGATTTTGAAAGTTATGCCCTATTTGATGTTCAGGGTAAAAAGGTCTGGGAAGAAAAAATTGTCCTTACAGGTAACGTTTTCTTTAGGATAAATGCTAAACTTCCCGATGGGAGTTACCTCGTTCAATGTAAAACCAAAAAAGGTGTTATCACCGGTAAAGTGCAAATAGTCAATTAAAATGATGAATGAAAAGGGAGACAAAATCGTTCGTTTGTCTCCCTTTTTTTATTGAATCCAGCCTGTTTTTCTTAAAATTCTTATCCCAATTTAGTCAAGGCCTCCATTAATCCTTTTAGCTTGGTCTGCCCATCGGCTAATTTCTGCTTCTCTTTATTGACTATATCTGCAGGAGCGCTATTGGCAAACTTTTCATTGGAAAGCTTATTCTCCACTGAAGAGATAAATTTCTGATAATATTCAATCTCTTTTACCAATCTACCTTTTTCCTCGTCCACATTAATGGTCGTATTAATTACCAGATAGAATTTATCATTACCACCAAGGAAGGTAACCGTATTGGGTATTTCTTCCTCCGTTAAGGAAACCTCGTTTAACACGCTGGTTTTACAGAGTGCTTCTTTTATCCCTTTTCTTTGTAACCATTGATTTGTCAACATCGACTGTTGAAGGTAAAGCGTTAATTCTTCCTTCATTTTAATCTGATGGTTATTTCTAATTTCACGAACAGAGGTAGTAACTAATTTTAGTAAATCCACGTCCGCAATAAGTAATTTATCGTATTCGTTTAAGGACGGCCATACACTTACTACGCAGTCTTCACCTTCCGCTCTTTGTTTCAACTGATGCCATATTTCCTCTGTCACAAAGGGCATAAAAGGATGTAAAATGGTCATTAATTTTTCAAAATGAGTTATTGCCTGTTCAAGTACTTTTTTCTGAATAGGTTCGCCATAAGCAGGCTTTATGAGCTCCAGGTACCAGGAACAAAAATCATCCCATATCAACTTATACACTGTTATAAGCGCTTCACTCAGACGATAGGAATTAAATTGATCTTGAAGTAGAACAAGGGTTTGGTTAATTCTTGCGTCTAACCATTGGTTTGCAAGTTCGGCAATATCATGATCCCCATCGTTCTTTTCAATCTCTGTAACTTCCCAACCTTGCAATAATCGTAAGGCATTCCAAAGTTTATTACAGAAATTTCTACCCTGTTCACAAAGCTTACTTTCATTTAATACCTCTTGTGTTTTGGGGTCAAACGGCGCATCAAAAATAATATCATTTCCAGCGGCAGCGGAAGACAAGACACCAAAACGAACGCCATCGGCGCCATAAGTGTCAATGAGCGCTAAAGCATCGGGAGAATTACCCAATGACTTAGACATTTTTCTTCGTTTATTATCCCTAACCATTCCCGTATAATAAACGGCTTTAAATGGCATAGCCCCTTTTTCTTTTATTTTGACGGCATCAAGCAATTCCGGTGAAAATTCATAACCGGACATAATCATTCTTGCCACCCAAAAAAACATGATATCCCAACCGGTTACCAGCACTTGCGTAGGATAATAATAAGCTATTTCTTTTGGATCTTTGAATCCGTCAAAAACAGAAATGGGCCAAAGCCATGAAGAAAACCAGGTATCAACAACATCTTCGTCTTGCTTTAAATCGGCCAAAGTCAAAGAGGCATTCCCTGTTTTTTCTATGGCTTGCTTTAATGCGTCATCAGCCGTTTTAGCCACAAAAACCTGTTGATTTTCGTCTTCCTCCTCGGTTTTTAGAAACCAGGCTGGAATTCGTTGTCCCCACCATAATTGTCTGCTGATACACCAGTCTCTAATATTGTCTTCTTGCAGCCAGCTTTGATACATATTAAACATGGACTCCGGGTAAAATTTCACTTCACCACTTTTCACAGCCTCAAGGGCTGTTTTCGCAAAGGGTTTCATGTCAACATACCATTGTAAACTGAGTCTCGGCTCAACGACAGCATCGGTTCTTTCGCTATGACCAATGCTTGTTCTATAATCCTCTATTTTTTCTAAGGCGCCAGCTTCTTCTAACAACTTCTTTATATTTTTTCTGGCTTCAAAGCGATCCTGGCCAACCAGAATGGTAGCTTTTTCATTTAATTTACCGTTTGGGGTCAAAATATCTATAACGGGTAATTTATGTTTTTTACCAATTTCATAATCATTTTGATCGTGTGCCGGGGTGATTTTTAAAGCGCCTGTGCCAAATTCGATATCAACATAAGCATCGGCGATAATAGGTATTTCCCGGTTGATAAGGGGGACAAAGACCGATTTACCAATAAATGACTGGTATCTTTCATCTTGAGGATGGACAGCAATGGCTACATCCGCCATAATGGTTTCAGGTCTTTGTGTTGCGATGGTGATAAAAAGATCTGGATTATCGGTACGATAGTATTTCAAATGAAATAACCTGGCATTTTCTTCTTTGTAAATGACCTCCTCATTGGATAAAACAGTTAGCGCCTCAGGATCCCATTGGGTCATTCTCAAACCACGGTAAATTCTACCTTTTTCATAAAGATTGACGAAAACATGCAAAACGGCATCGGAAAGGGAAGGTTCCATGGTAAACCGTGTTCTTTCCCAATCGCAGGAAGCGCCCAGTCTTTTTAATTGATCTAAAATAATACCTCCGTATTTATCTTTCCAGGCAAAGGCGTGTTCTAAAAAAGCATCTCTTCCGATATCACCTTTTTTAATTCCCTGCTCTCTTAATAATCTTACCACTTTAGCTTCTGTAGCAATACTGGCATGATCGGTTCCAGGTACCCAACAGGCATTTTTACCCGATAATCTTGCTTTCCTTACCAGAATATCCTGTATCGTGTTGTTTAACATGTGCCCCATGTGCAAAACACCGGTAACGTTGGGTGGTGGGATGACTACCGTAAATGGCTCCCTTTCGTCAGGTTCTGAATGAAAATAATTTTTTTTAAGCCAATAATCATACCACTTTGTTTCTGTTTCCTGGGGTTGATAGCGCGCTGACAAGGACATATTTTTCACTTTTAAGGATGGTTAGCATCCTATTTTAAAAATTCTAATTCAACTTGAGTTTGTAAAATGTCTTCCAAGGATTCTTTCCTCCTTATTAAATGCAGACCTCCATCCATAAATAGTGCTTCCGCTGGTCTTGGTCTTGAATTATAATTTGAAGCCATGGTGTAACCATAAGCCCCGGCATTATGAAAACACAGGATATCGCCTTCTTTTATTTCTGGTAATTCCCGCTGTTTGGCAAAGGTGTCTGTTTCACATATATTACCCACTATGTCATAAGCTAATAAAGCGCCATCGGGATTGGAACAGTTGGTAATATGATGATATGCATCGTAAAACATGGGCCTGATCAGATGATTAAATCCAGAATCAACGCCGGCAAATAATACGTAAGGCGTTTGTTTTACCACATTTACCTGCGTAAAAAAGTAGCCGGCTTCACTTACCAAATATTTCCCAGGCTCGAAAATAAGGGATAAAGTCCTGCCATATTTTTGGCAGAATTGATTGAAAGAAGCACTTAGTAATCTGCCTAATTCGTTAATATCTGCTTTTTTATCTTCAGGTTTATAGTTTATTTTAAATCCTCCGCCTAAATCTAAAAAGGCTAAATCAGGGAATTGTAGCGCTATGTCAAACAGCATATCAGCTACCTTAACAAAAGATTCAGCATCTTTTACATCAGAGCCAATGTGTATATGCAGACCTTCTACCTTCAATCCTGTTTTGGAAAGGATAGATTTTATATCACCTATTTGTTCAAAGGAAATACCAAATTTAGAATGCGTGTGGCCAACGGAAATATTAATATTACCGCCTGCCAGAATATGGGGATTTAGCCTGACACAAACCGGGGTTTCCGGGAATACCTGACCAAAACGAAGAAGAAAAGGTAAATTATCAATATTTATACGAACCCCCATTTCAACAGCCTCGGCTATTTCTTCAAAGCCAACCATGTTAGGAGTAAACATGATGTCATTCGGTTTGAACCCCGCCAATAAACCAATCTTGATTTCTTCTATTGAAACAGTATCTAATCCTGTTCCCCATTTTTTCATCAGGCGCAACACATTAATGTTAGTCAAGGCTTTACATGCATAATGGATATGCAAATCGTCTACAGAAAATGCGGCTTTAAACGCTGCTACCTGTTTTGCCATTTCATCGGCATCGTAAACATATAAAGGCGTTCCTAATTTGGCACACCAAATGGCTGGCTCAAATCCTTCTGGAATGGCTTTGCCTTTTATTTCTGAATGATTCATTGAAAATTCTTAAAATTTACCGCAAAATTGCGATAATTCTTTCATAACCTTGCACCCAATGGATGCAATTTTGCATCTTATCGTAAAAATATCCTTTTTCTGCCTTTATTTTTAAGGGTTTATATCTTTTATGGAGGAATCAGTGTTAATTCAGCTTTGCTTAAAACAAGACCATACCGCTCAGGAATTCTTGTATAAAAAGTATGCTCCCAGGTTTTTAGCGCTTATCCTTCGCTATATTCCCCGACGTGATGATGCTGAAGATGTGCTGGTTGAATCTATTTTTAAGATTTTTACAAAATTGGATACCTTTAAAAAAGAGGGAAGTTTCGAAGGTTGGATGAAGAGATTGGTAGTCAATGACTGCCTGATGTTTTTAAGAAAAAATAAAATGATTACCATAGGCATTGATACCTTGAATGAGGCTAAAGCTGACTTGGATGATTCTTTTATTATGGAGAAAGATGTTGAAGCTTTAAGGCGGGTAATCGATGCTTTGCCAAGTGGTTATAAAATTATTTTTAATTTATATGTGGTTGAGGGTTATAAACATAAAGAAATTGCCCAACTGTTGGGCATCAGTGTTAATACCTCTAAATCACAATTGATTCATGCAAAAAAAAGTATAAGAAAACAACTTGGGTTAACGAATCTGGAGACAGATCATTCAAAAACGGAAGATCATGATGATGAATAATTTTAATGAAATGAATAATAAAATGTCCTCCTGGGATCAAGTGTCTGAAGAATTAAATAAGTTGGAACAAACGCCATCGAATGAAGTGTGGGTTCGCATTCAACAAAAGAAATTTAGAAGAAGGATAATTCGATTAAGTTATAGCAGTATTGCGGCTACTTTTTTACTGATAGTAGGTGTGTTTTTGTTTAATCAGAAGGAATCTCTTACTTTTTCGGGCTATTCTTACGAACCTGGCATTGAGCAGACAGAGGCAGAATCATTTCTTGCGTCTATCACTTTTTCCAATGCTCATTTGCAAAATGGTAAGGTTGCGGAAGGCAATGTCCCCAAAATGCTCGTTCCCAGAAATCCTTAATCTACATTGTATTTAGCTTGCTTAATGCACTGATTAAATACGGGGGCAAGTGATTTTCTTTTTGTAATCTGCCGGTTTTATCCAGATAAAATTTATTTCAAATGAATTTCTGCTAAAACTACTTGTTTGCAGAGGTTTCTGACCTATAGAATAGGCTAAGCCAAGTTGAATATTTTTAAGTTCAAAAACGGTCTGAAAAGTTATTTCGCCAAAAAACCATTTTCCATTATCTGATTGATTGCCATGCAGCCAAAGGCCTGCCCTTAGCGCCTGATCATTCCAGTCGCGTGGATTAAAACGGAAGGGGGTTCCAAGGCTGATTCTTTGATGCGGCCCTTGTACGAGATAGTAAATAACGGGTAAAATATGTGTATTTTCCGTTAAAGAAAATTCCCCACCCGCAATTAGGGTTGTTTTTCTCTCTAATCGGGTATCAGCATTGGGAATAAATCCCGTTTTGGGCTCATTAATATGAAACATACTAACGCCCGCATAAATACCCGTGTTTTTACTCCAACTGTTGGACCAAATAACGCCAGCATTTACATCGGGTATATAAGAGGAGGAATAAGTAATGCCATTAGGTTCTCCACTTGGCAAGGATGTGTTCACTCCACCAATATTGGGGTCATATTGATTAGAAAACCAGGTATTACTGGCTAATGAAGTTTGCTCCAGCCCAACCTGGAATGCCAAGCTTAAATATTGCGTTCCTTTTCCATAGCGGCCTGCTTTGAGCAGTTTTAAATATCCACCACCAAGACTTACTTTTTGATGCACAAAAGAAGGATCTCCTATTTTGAATGAGGAAATTAAGCCTTGTAAAGTCCAGAAATCCTGCCTTCCTGCTTTGTATCTGGTATCAATACCGAAAGCAGACAGTTGATTTTTATAGGACAAACTAGGTAAATCACTTTGGGTTTTGAACTGAAGGCTTGCTCTGATTTCTCCTGAATGAAGCCCTGCAAAGGCTGGATTAGCTAAAAGGGGTTGCGAGGTAATTTGTGAAAAAACTGGGTCTTGTCCATTCACTGAAATGAGCGAAGAAATAAAAAGGAGCAAAACAAACCAGGTATTTCTAAAAATCATTTTGTAAAATTAACGAATCAATTGGGTTTGTCCACGCAAATAATCCTTGTAGCCATCGGGATATTCGACCGTACAAAACCATTCATAATTTCCAACGGGCACTTCCATTTGTCTAAAAGTACCATTCCAACCGCGGCTTGTTTCATTGGTAAAAAAATCGGCATCCTGGTAAACCAAATTACCAAGCTGGTCGTAAATTTTAAACTGAAGTATTTTTATATTTTCAGGCCCATGGATCATTAAAATATCATTTTGGGCGTCATTATTGGGACTAAATGCCGTTGGTATGGCAATATTTCGTTGTTGACTCACCAGAATTTTTACTCCGTCCTTAGCAATGCATCCATTTCTATCTGTTGCCGACAGATTTATTTCCATGGTTCTATTGGCAGTAAATACGGCATCTTTACAACGTAAACAGGATAAAGCAGTGCTATCGGGCAATGACCATTGGTATTTTATAGGTGCCTGACCATTGAAAAGTAAGGGAATAAGAGATATTTTCTGATTGTAATTTGCTTTGATAACTTCCTGACCTAAATCTATATTGAAAAAGAGTGGTTCAGGGATATTGAAAGTAGTGTCCGTTAGACAGCTATTGGCATCTTTTAGAAAAAGGGTATATTTTCCAGTACCTAAATTACTAATACGATTCCCCGTTTGCCAGGTCGTCTTATCAAAACTGTAAACAAATGGCCCTTTACCACCAAAAGCGACAAAGCTTAAGATGGCATCTGATTTTCTAAAGCAACTTACACTGTCTAAATCGAAGTCTAAAATAGTTTTTTCGGGTTGATAAATAGTTACCTCTTCTACTTTAAGACAATTCCGGGCATCCGTTACTGAGATATTGTAGGTACCTCCTTTCATATTCTGCCTTTTAAAAGTAGTATTCCCATCAGACCACAAAATGTTGTATCCTGGATTACCGCCTGTTACCGATATTTCAGCTTCACCTTCAGCATAACCAAAACAAGCATTTCCTTTTTTAAATTGATCGATAATTATAGCGGGAGGTTCTTTTAAATTAAAAGAAGTACTTCCTTTACATCCTGATACATTAGTTACGGTCAGTTGATAATTCCCGGCAGCCAAATTAAAAATAGTATCTTTTGCTGTAGCTTGATTAGCAGCACTCCAGGTATAAAAAGAGATATTTACCTCACTTTGAATTGATTTTAGCCATATTTTTCCATCTTTTCCAGTATTGCAGGTAGGGTCAGTACCCTCTAAGGTAAGATTTACAGGTGAAGGATTTCTCAAATATCCCCTCGAAGTACCAGTACAACCTTTCGCATCTGTGACGGTTAAAGTATAATTTTCAGCTCCTAACAATCCTTTTATTAAGGGTGTTCTTTGCCCGCTACTCCACTGATAACGAAAAATTGAAAAGTCAATACCTTCCCTACCATTTATTTTAGTGAGTGATATTTCACCATTTTGATCATTGAAACAAGAGGGTGCCTTTATATCTATTTCAGGCTTTATTTCAGGAAGATCGACAGGTTTTATTTGTACGGAATCAAGACAACCTTGGGCATCATTTACTTTGATTGTATAAGAAAGGGTATCTAAATTGGACGATAATAATCCGTTAAAACCGGTATTCCAAAACACAAAATAGGCGGGGCTTCCCCCGGTAACCGTGGCTTGAACTGTATTTTCTTTTTTACCAAAACAACCATTGTAAGTTTGAATAGCACTTATTTTTAGCGGATTTGCCGGATTATTTATGGTAACTTTATCTGTGATTTTACATTTATTAGCATCTGTCAAAGTGACAGCATAATCACCCGCTGGTAAATTAATTCTTTTTTTTATGGTGGAGTTATCCGACCAAAGTAGTTGGTAGGGTAGGCTTCCACCGGCAGGAAAAACCTCTATATCTCCATCATTTTTATTCAAACAGGTCAGATTACGGGTTTGAATATTCATTTGCAATGGCAAAGGGCTGGTCATAAGTACCTGATGCTGAAGGGCACAACCTTTCGCGTCGGTGATATTTATAAAATAAGACCCAGTAGCGAGGCTGTTTGCCAGATTGCCTACCTGGGCCAAAGGATCACTCCATTTTATCTGATATGGTTTGGAACCTCCACTTACGAAAATTCTCGCTAATCCATCTCCATTTCCATAACATGAAACGGGCGTAATTTGACTGGAATCAATCTTTAAAACACTCGCCCCCTGAGCGATAACAGTATTAACCGTGTGATTGCATTGGTTCTGGTCAGTAATAGTTAATGAATAGGGACCCGCCGGTAAGTCGGTGATATCGGTATTGGTATTTCCATTATTCCACATAAAACGGTATGGTAACACGCCTCCTGTCACTGTTGCCTTTAAGGTTCCCGTTGCCGAACCCGAGCATAAAGTGGGTGTGCTAACGATGGTTCCAACGATGGGAGGTGGAGATTGAATTAAAAATGAATCTTTTCCTACGCAACTTTTGGCATCTGTAACAGTAAGAGCGTAAGCTCCTTGTTTTATAGGGTTAGTTGTAGCCGATGTTCCGCCATCTGGTTGCCAGCGGAAAGTATAACCTCCATTTCCTCCAGTAGGTTCAGCTTTTAATTGAGCTCCCGCTAAATCAAAACATAGTGCTGGTTTTAATAAGCTTATATTGGTTTTGATTGGACTTGGTTCATTGAAATTTACCGCGCGGCTAGTTTGGCAACCTAAAAAATCAGTGGCCACAAAGGTATGAATGCCCGCTTTTAATCGCTCTATCTTTGAGCCTGTTGGTTCCCCATCTTTTGTTAAAGATATGGGGGTAAATCCCTTAGAAAAAGATAATACCAGCAGGCCGTCTTCTGAACCAAAACAGCTGATGGGAATATTTTCCTTTTCTATGATTTCCAGTTCACAAGGAGGAAAAACACATTGAAAAGTTGTGTCAATAGGATGACACATAACGCCTTCTATGAGGGGTAATTTAAAATCAATAGTAATACTATCTTTTGGCGAAAGACCTGTAAAGCTATATTTTTGATTTCCAGAGGTTGCTAAATTGATTGCCGCCTTACCCCTTTGAAGAATACTACCAGTATATATTTCTCCCATTAACAAGGAAGGAAGTTGCCAGCTTACATCTATTAAACCCGGACCTTTAGGTTCGCAGGTAAAGCTAGGTCCAAAGGATTTGTCCCGATATTCAATCCTTAAGGTATCGTTGAATACACATCCTGAACTATTAATTAACTGGACAGGATAGTCTGTGGTTATGTTTGGATTAAATACGGGATCTTTGCAATTGAGGCAGGAAATGCCCGCTTTGGGTGCCCATTTAACTTGATAAGCTGGCTTTGTTTCAAAAACAAGAGAAATACTCTGGACTAAACCCGGAACCGTTTCAGCTACCCGATCACTCACCCATAATTGCCAGTTTCCATTCAAATCTTCCCCCATAAGTCCCGACCAGCTGCCGGCAATAGAAAATTCACCGGTATAGGGAGTATTTCCTGTGGAAAGGGTCGTGGTGGCTCCCGGTGTAAAGCAGGTTTGTAGAAGATCAGGACTATTACTTGCATTTCCAGGACTGAACAACTCTAAAACATGATCAATATTTCCACTGGGGGGAATTAACCACACTTCCAAATCACTCGCCCGTGGTGTAGAAATATCCAGGCAAATCCTCGTAAGATTATAATCTTTTAAATTTATTTTTTCATTCGGTAAACCCTTAACCTGTAGATTGATTTTCAGGGGGGAAAAGGGTTTGTGAATTTGTCCATCTAATGTTTCCAGGGGATTAAAACGAAAGGTGTCTCTTTGAAGGTTTCCAACAATGGTATCCAGATTTATTTGAAGGGTGGCACCAGGACATAAAAAAGTATCCGTTAAGGTAGGTAAAGGCCAGGTGCAAATTTCTGTTTGTTTAGTGACAGCTTCCTGTGATAATACAGATTTCGTAAAAACAAATAACATAATAAGGATCAATCCCATGTTTTTGCGCGGAAAAGGCCTCTTATGAAGGAAAAAAATGGTTTCTTTTAGGTTCACAACTATATGAAATATTATTTCGTTAAACAAATGTAGAAAAAACTACATTTGCCACAGGGTATTTATTTATTTTAGCCCACTTTTTAAATGAAATTAACATTTATCGAATGACCTTATTAGATGGAAAAAAATTAGCTACTCAGATTAAATCTGAAATTAAAGAGAAAGTACTAACCAGGGCTGCAGAGGGAAAAAAAATACCTCATCTGGCCGCTATTCTTGTTGGGGAAAATCCGGCTAGTATGGCTTACGTCCGCAATAAGGTGAAATCCTGTGAAGAGGTAGGATTTACTTCTACCTTGTTCAAAGAACCTGATACTATTTCTGAAAATGACCTTCTCCATCTGGTAGAAAATTTGAATAATAACCCTGAAATAGATGGTTTTATTGTACAACTTCCGCTGCCTGGACATATCAATGAACACCTGATTACGCTAGCCATTAAAGCTGAAAAAGATGTAGATGGCTTTCATCCAGTTAATTTAGGTAAAATGATGCTGGGCTTACCTTGTTTTCTGTCTGCCACACCTAAGGGAATTTTAGAAATGCTATCCCGCTATGAAATTCCTACAAAAGGAAAGCATGTGGTGGTCGTAGGAAGAAGCCATATCGTTGGTACTCCTATGTCTATTTTATTGTCAAGAAAAGGTAAGCAAGGGGATGCAACGGTCACATTGACAGGTGATGTGCATTTCCCATCGGTTGAACCCGTTTCTTCCTATATTTCTCCTGTTCCAGGGGGCGTAGGACAATTAACCGTTATGGCTCTTATTCAAAATACTTTGCTCGCAGCAGAGAGGAAAGATTAATTTTTACTATGAATTATTATCGTTTTAGTTTCTCATTTAATGATGATACCGATGCAGATATTTTGCTCGCAATGCTCGGTAATTATCCTTTTGAAGTTTTTGAAGAAGAAAGCGGGCTAATAAATGCTTTTCTTCCCGGAAATATTCCTCCGGATAGCCTTTTTGAGGATCTGTCTGTCTTGTCCCAATCGTTTCCATTTGTTTATACTGTGGAGAATTTACCCGAGGAAAATTGGAATATTCAGTGGGAAAGTCACTTTTCACCAATTAGTGTAAATGATTTTTGCTACGTCAGGGCAGATTTTCACCCGCCTGTTACTGGCTTTAAACACGAATTGGTTATTACACCCAGAATGGCTTTCGGCACAGGTCATCATGAAACTACATATATGATGATGGAGGCTATGGAAAATATCCCTTTAAAGGATACCTTCGTTTTCGATTTTGGCTGTGGTACGGGTATATTGGCTATCCTGGCGGTAAAATTAGGGGCGAAAAAAGTCATAGCGCTCGATATTGAAGAACCTGCCGTGGAAAATGCCATAGATAATGCTAAACTCAATGGCGTAGGAGATTTTATAGATGTTTTTGCCGGAGATTTGAAAGCAGTGTCCTTGTCAGGTCAGGATGTTATCCTCGCAAATATCAATAGGAATGTAATACTCGACGAACTTCCTACGTTAAAAAATCAACTAAGTTCCTCCGGTCTATTACTTATTTCTGGTATTTTATGGTCCGATTGGGATTTGATTATGGATAAAGCCTCATCGCAAGGCTTGAATTTAGTTAGTAAAAATCAGAAAGGTGAGTGGATGATGGGCATTTTTAGCAGGTAATTTTTTTAATTTTAGTGTATGAGAATATTTAGGCTTGTTTTGATTTTGTCGTTGTTGCCCTTGCACTTCGTTTTTTCTCAGCGGGTCGATACCTTACCCAAAGATCCGATAGCTTTTTGGGAAACTATCAATAAGTCCGTCATTTCACTAAATAATAAGGATTTACTGGAAAAATACAACCTTTATGCACTTGATATTCAATCGACTGCCTATAGTGAAACGCAAAAAAAGCTAATCTATCAGACTTTAGCGATTT
>JAJTER010000144.1 GCA_021299835.1 Saprospiraceae bacterium
TATCCAGGACGTAACTGGTCGTACATTGAAAGTTATCAACGGACAATATGCAAAAGGTTACAACCAAGTTAGCTTGAAGTCAACTGAATTATCTGCTACAGGTGTATTAACTTACACGTTGAAAGCAGCTGATTTCACTGCAACTCGTAAGATGATTATCGTAGAATAATCTTCTGCTTGCGCTTAGCGCAAACATAAACGGAGGGGGGATAAGTCGAAAGGTTTATCCCCCTTTCTGTTTTTTGTCCTTTCCTGAACCATGTTTCCATTTTTTTGTTTCTTAATCTATGTCACAAATAGTCACATTTAGCTTTTTTCGCGTTTCTTCCAAATGGGAGGCTTTCAAAAAGATGGGCCAATCCTCATCACTTACTAAAGACTTGCCTGGTGCTTCTTTTGGGAAAATGTTAGGGACCGGCGCAGGAAATGGCTTTAGTATTTTCCCCGACCTTAGTTTGTACGGCCTTTTGCTCATCTGGCCCGACGTTCAAACGGCAAAAAGGGGCTTATCCGATTCGACTGAACTGAGGTTTTGGTTTGAAGACGCTACCTCCTTTGGAACGCTTTTTATGGAAACTTGCAAGGTTCATGGTACCTGGGACGGAAAACAACCCTTCGATGTGGTAACTTCGCCCAAAACAGATATGCCTGTCGCTGTGTTAACCAGGGCGACCATCAAAAAATCTCATCTTTTTTCCTTTTGGAAAGACGTTCCTTCTGTAAGCAAAAGCTTAAACCAATCTCCTGAAGGGCTTTATTCTGCCAATGGGGTTGGCGAATGGCCTCTCATTCAACAAGCTACTTTTAGTGTATGGCAAAATGTCTCTTTTGTTGAAAACTATGCCTATCACGGTGAAAAACATAGGAATATGGTGGCAAAAACGCGAAAAACAGGATGGTATGCAGAGGAATTATTCGCCCGCTTTCATATTTTAGAGGTATCAGGGAATTGGTTACCCTGGCAAAATATCAACCATGTTACTTCATTATAAATCATTCGGTGAAGGCAAGCCTTTACTTATTCTACACGGTTTTCTGGGCTCCTTAGATAATTGGCAAGGTATAGCTAAGGAATTAGCTGCTAACTATCAGGTGTTTATTCTGGACGTCAGAAATCATGGAAAATCTTTTCATGATACCAAACATGATTATACCTCCATGGTGGAAGATGTTCGTTATTTTATAGACCATCTTGGAATATCAGAAGTCTCCCTAATAGGTCATTCCATGGGTGGAAAAATAGCCATGTCCTTTGCCTTGAAATATCCTCTTTTAGTTGGTAATCTGGTTGTAGTTGACATCGCGCCTAAAGTATATCTGCCAAGTCATGAAGATATCCTGTATGCGCTGTCAAAGGTAAATCCTAAGGAATTAAAAAGCAGGCAAGAAGCTGTTGACATTATTTCTACCTATATCCACGATTCATCGGTTGTTCAATTTCTATTAAAAAACCTGGATAGACTTGGAGATGGAACCTTCGGGTGGAAAATGAATCTCCCCGTGTTAATCGAACAATATAAGGAAATGCTTGATTTTCCGTCAAAGGAATCATTTGACGGACCTACACTCTTCCTAAAAGGTGCAAAATCAGATTATATCCTCCCTTCCGACGAAGAAAATATTTCTTTATTATTCCCTAAAGCAAAAATCGTCTCAATCAAAGATGCCGGCCATTGGGTACATGCCGAAAACCCGGTAGATTTCATTACAGAAACATCCAATTTTTTGAAATAATCTAGTAGGGGCGAAATAAAAATACTGTTTATTCGTAGATAGGTGCTATATGGTAGCGTTCTGAATCAGGATTTACAGGATTTTCAGGATTAAAGATAACGTCGCTGGTTTAAACATACTGTTTATTTCTAGATGGGTGCTGTATCGTAGCGTTCTGAATCAGGATTTTCAGGATTAAAGATAACGTCGCTGGTGGGGGAGGTATCGTATTTCTAGAAATGAATACCTATTATGTGCTTTTCGCCGATGCGATGATCGCAGCGGCGAATAGCCCGGAAATAAAAGCACTATTTAATAATAATCTTCCGTCTCAAACCAAAGGCGTTATGGTTAATCCTGAAAATTCTGAAAATCCTGATTCAAAACCAGGCCGCTGCGCGCACCATCTAAACCAAGGCCCAACGCTAAAAAATCCTCGGAATCCTGTAAATCCTGATTCAAAAGCATATATATGGCAAAATGCTTACTATTCTCTAATTAAAAAGAATGGATGATGGAAAAGTGAATCATAGGCTGCTGCGCGCATCATCCTAACTAATGCCCAACGCTAAAAAATCCTCGGAATCCTGTAAATCCTGATTCAAAACCAGGCTTCAGCGCGCCAAATCCCCCCCTGGTCCTGACCCCAGAGGGGTCACATGTCTCTCTATTTATTGTTTAGATCCCAATAGCTCATTATATCTCAATGGTTGACGAAGTAACCCAATTGCCTCTTTTACCTCAGGATCATTTCTTAGTCCGATTTTTATTCTGCCGCTGGCATAGAAATGTCGGGCGGCTATTTCCTTTTCAATTAGATTCATGATTTCTGTTTTGTATTTTTCTAGGATTCCTTTCTGCTCCTTTTCCAATGCCTCCACGACTACCTTTTGGGTTTCCGTCAGCGCATATCCTTCTTCTTTTGATTTTCTGGCAAATTCCTTCCAAGCTTTATTGGCTTCTGTCTCAAACTCTATCTGCTCATCCCTGATAAAGGAAAGAAATTGGTCAAAATCATTGAATTTCAGATTATTAATGTCCGTAGATTTATGACTATTAGCATAGCGGGAAACAAATCTGAAAATGATGTCCTGACGCAGAATGGACTGTATAACGGGTATATTATCTGGGTGCTGAATGGGTAAATCAGGGGAAACGCCACCTCCGTCATATACGGTTCTGTTATTTAAAGTTTTGTAGGCTACCTTTTTATCATCGGGAACCTCAACAGGTTCACCATTTTTATATTCAACACTTTGAATACTCCTGCCACTTGGTATATAATATTTTGAAGTGGTTAATTTTAGACGCGCATTATAACCAACATCCACCGTATTTTGCACCAAACCCTTTCCATACGATCTTTGGCCGATGACCACGCCGCGGTCATAATCTTGAATCACACCACTCACTATTTCAGAAGCAGAGGCAGATCTTCTATTTATAAGAACAACCAAAGGTATTTCAGTGTCTGTTGCATCCTGAGTGGTATTAAACAGCCTATCCTGTTCTTTTATCCTACCTTTTGTGGTTACCACCAAACTATTTTTAGGAATAAACACATTACAAACACTGATAGCTTCCATGAGAAGTCCTCCTCCATTTTCCCTCAAATCAAGAATAACCCCTTTTAAATCAGGATTTTCCTGACGCATATCCCTGAGGGCATTGGAAACATTTCGTCCTGCCCGAGGTGTAAAAGTGGTCAATGAAATATAGGCGATATCATTTTCCAAACGACTGAAATAGGGAACATTTGGCACTTCAAAATCACCCCGAACCAGATTTGTCTTTATTTCAGAGGTGCTTCCTGGTCTTCTTAACGTTAGAGAAACGGAAGAACCTGCGGTGCCACGGAGGAAAAAATCAACTTCCTCGGCTGATTTTCCATAGGTGTCTTTGCCATCAATAGCAATAATCTGATCACCAGTTTTTATCCCCGCTTTATCGGCTGATTGCCCTTCATAAATTTCTGTAATGGTGGCATATTGCTGTATGAATCTAAAATCAAAACCCGCATTATTAGATTTTCCCTCATTTTGGATTCTATATTTTTCAATATCAGATTCGGGATAATAGTTGGTAAATGGATCCAACGAAGCAACCATAGCGGTGATGCCTGTTCGCATTAGTTTACCAGGATCTATTTCATCCACAAAGCCGCCATTTAACTCCTTATAAACCTGGGCAAAAATTTCCAAATTCCGACTTATTTCAAATTCTCTCCTATTGTCAGTAGGTGAACTGATGGCTAGAAATAAAAAAGCCGACAGGATATACAATGATTTTTGAAACATAACCATAAATTATTCTTCTTTTGAAATGCTTATTGATTTAAATTAACAGTTTTTCCAGCAAAAAGGATAATTTTGCATGCCTTTATTTTTTATAAATTAACAAAATGATTCAGATTACATTTCCAGACGGTAATGCTCGCCAATTTGAGCCAGGGGTAACTTCCTTCGAAATTGCTCGTTCCATTAGCGAGGGACTTTCTCAAAAAGTACTTGCAGCCAAAGTAAACGGGGAAGTTTGGGATCTTTCCCGCCCTATTTCAAAAAATGCAACCCTGCAATTATTAACGTGGGACGACAAAGATGGTAAAACGACCTTTTGGCATTCTACCGCGCATCTTATGGCGGAGGCGCTGGAATCTCTTTATCCAAATATTAAATTCGGTACTGGTCCAGCTATTGAATCCGGATTTTATTATGACGTGGATACGGGCACTACACCTCTTTCTTCAGAAGATTTTGTTAAAATTGAAAATGAGATGATTCGTCTGGCCAGGTTGAAAAATCAATATGTCAGAAAGGATATTTCAAAGGAAGAGGCCGTTTCCTATTTTACAAATAAGGGAGACGAGTATAAATTAGAATTGATTGAAAAAAGGGGAGACGAATCTCTTACGTTATATACTCAGGGACAATTTACAGACTTGTGTAAGGGGCCGCATTTACCCGATACCGGCTTTATTAAAGCGGTTAAGCTTACAAAATTAGGCGGTGCTTATTGGCAAGGTGATGACACTCGCCAGCAATTAACTCGTATTTATGGTATTTCATTTCCCAAGCAAAAGGATTTGACGGAATATGAATTCATGATGGCGGAAGCCAAAAAAAGAGATCATAGAAAATTAGGTGCCGAACTCGAATTATTTATGTTTTCTGAATTAGTCGGACCTGGCTTACCGATTTGGTTACCTAAAGGAAACGCGCTGAGGGAGAGATTGATGAATTTTTTAAAGGCAGAACAGGAGAAAAGGGGGTATAAATTGGTTACCACCCCTCACATTGGTAGAAAGGAGTTGTATGTTACTTCCGGTCATTATGCTAAATACGGCAAGGATTCTTTTCAACCCATTCTTACGCCAAAAGAAGATGAGGAATTTTTGTTGAAACCAATGAATTGTCCTCATCACTGTGAAATATTTGCACATAAACCGCATAGCTACAAGGAGTTGCCAATGAGGATTGCGGAATTTGGCACCGTTTACAGGTATGAGCAAAGTGGGGAACTTCACGGACTTTCCCGCGTTCGAGGTTTCACTCAGGACGATGCGCATATATTTTGTACCACAGATCAGGTGAAGGAGGAATTTCTAAATGTACTTGATTTGACCAGGGTAGTATTAAGGAAAATGGGTTTTCAGGACTTCACAGCCCAAATTTCTTTAAGAGATCCAAATAATCCGGAGAAATATATAGGTTCCAATGAAAATTGGGAAAATGCGGAACGTGCCATCATTGAAGCAGCAACTGAGGCAGGTTTAAAAACGGTAACGGAATTGGGTGAAGCAGCCTTTTATGGCCCCAAGCTGGATTTTATGGTAAAGGATGCGCTGGGTCGCTCCTGGCAACTTGGAACCATTCAGGTAGATTATAATCTTCCTGAACGTTTCAATTTGTCCTATACCGGAGCCGATAATAAACCTTACCGCCCGGTAATGATTCATAGAGCTCCTTTCGGATCTATGGAACGGTTTATATCTATCATGATTGAAAACACAGCGGGAAAGTTTCCGCTTTGGTTGACTTCTGATCAATTTGCTATCTTACCTATCAGTGACCGATTTATTCCTTATTGTAAAGAGGTAGTTCAGGCTTTGGCTAAGCATGATATCAGAGGTTTCGTAGATGAAAGGGCTGAAAAAATTGGACGTAAGATTAGAGATGCAGAAGTTCAGCATATCCCTTTTATGCTCGTTGTAGGAGAACAAGAGCAGGAAAATCAAATGGTTTCAGTAAGACGACAAGGTCAAGGTGATTTAGGTAGTTTCTCTGTTTCAGATTTTGTAAGTCTGTTTAATGTGGAACTCGAAAAAGAAAACGCTTAATATTTCCCCTCGAAATATTTAATGAATAAAATAAAAAGGTTGTACTTTTGAAGTATAACCTTTTTATTTTATGAATAGATTAAGAAGTTTTTTAAAG
>JAJTER010000145.1 GCA_021299835.1 Saprospiraceae bacterium
GTGAACGAATTTTTATTAAATTTTATATTTATATATTTGGCTATCTCAATATAAGAACAAGTTGATCTTCATTTTTATCAACGATGGCTTCTGTAACGCTGCCAAAAAGCATAGATTTCAACATTGAGTGCCCTTGCGCACCCATTAATATGAGATCATACTCTCCATTTTTTGCAAATTCATGAATGTGAATACCCGGATTGTGATAATGATTGTCAATTAATTCCAGCCTTATTCTCTCGGCTCCGGGAATGGTGGCAAATAATTTTTCAAATGATTTGTTCGCTGCTTCTCTCAGGGCTTCTCTGAAGGATGAATCTACCAGGGCCTGATTATAAAAATCAGCCGGCGGTTGTTCGACAATATGCAAAGCAGTAATGGAGATATCAGGTTTTTTAGCTTGTAAGGCAATGGCCATACTTAATGCCTTTTTTGAATGTTCTGAAAAATCCATTGGAACTAATATCCACTTGAAAGTTCTCTCTTTTTCTGGTATAATCAGGACGCTCGTAGGTGCCGTTCGAGCTACTCTTTTTGCCGTTAATCCACTTTTACCTGGTTGCTTTTTTTGTCCAATAACCAATAAATCAGCCTCTTTTATATTTAACCAATGTATTAATTTTTGATATGGCTTGCCTTCTCTGATTTCAACAGAATAGGCAAAAGATGGATAATTTTCCCAGGTTTCTTCTACCTGTTTTAATATATCTTCCCGCATGCGTTCATCAATGGGCAAGGTAGCATTAAATAAATTATGATAAGTAGCCTCTAAATTTTCCGGCACTGAAAAATCAGGTGAAATATGAAATAAATAGGCTTTTTCCGTTGCAAATAATTCGCCTACCGTTTTTAAAACCTTAAGGATCTGCTTATCCTGCATGCTTAAATCTAATGCAGCAAGTATAACCGGAAATATATTTTTCATGGTAGTTATGTTTAAATAGGTTAATGTTAATTTCACTCCCAAATCGATTAAAATGGCTGTTTTTAGTATAAAACAATCCATTTAATTGTACAAAAATGGTAGTATTTCAATATCTTTTGAGAGACTTTACTCCATTCAAAAGGATGATTTTTGTCACCTAAATCGATTTGCTGAACAGAGGATTTATTGGTTTTTTTGCACGGTATTTATCGTCAAAAATTAAACAGATATTCCGAAGGTATGATTTACCAAGATGGGTGACTTCCAGACCATTTTCTTTTTGCCTGATCAGGCCATCATTTTCCGAATCAATTAAGTCAGATTTAATGTGAAGTCCAGATGCACTGTCTAAAAAAGTAGGATCCCAACTCGTTTCATATTGACAAAGTATATTTCTTATTTGCCTTCCTGTTTCTTGTTCTTCCACCTGTATTAAGTGTCCTTTTTCAATGGGTAAATGACCATTTTCTATCTTTTTTTGGTATGTTGCCAAATCTCTGTAGTTTTGAATATAGGTGTTTTCATTACTGCTGATAGCGGAAACACCCAGTCCTAATAAAATGGCGGTATCCTTAGGGGTATATCCCATGAAGTTACGATGAAGATCTTTGTTGGAAAAGGCCTTGAACAAATCATCAGTTGCCAGGGCAAAATGATCCATTCCGATGGGCAGATAACCTATTTCTAATAATAATTTTTTGCCTTCCTCAAAAAGTCGCTGTTTTTCCATTCCGACAGGTAAATCCTTCTCAGAATAAGCTCTTTGGCCGGGCTTAACCCAAGGTACATGCGCATAACTATAAAAGGCAATTCTATCAGGTTTTAATCTTTCAACCTGAGCCATATTTTGACTAATATGTTTAATGGTCTGACCGGGGAGACCATAAATCAGATCGTAATTAATGGAGGTATAATGATTTGTTCTCGCTGAATACGTGATATTTTCAATTTGTTCCAAGGTCTGAAACCGATTGATTCGGGTCAAAATATCCAGGGAAAAATCCTGAATGCCCAGGCTTATCCTATTGAATCCAATTTTCCCCAGTTGTTCAACATGATCGGTTGTAGTGGAGGATGGATGCGCTTCGAAACTAAAATCTGCATCGGCGGAAATCTCTAAATCTGACATCAATTTCCCCATGAAATCAACTAAATTTTCCGGGCTGAAAAAAGTAGGGGTCCCGCCACCCAGATGTAATTCCTGTACCGTCGGAGAGGTTGGAAATTCCTTTCGGTATAATTGCCACTCCTTAAGTAAAGTTGCCAAATAAGGCTGTTCAACACCATGATTTCTCGTTATTCGTTTATTGCAACCGCAATAAGTGCATAGCATTTCGCAAAAGGGAAGGTGGATATATAAACTTAATGAAGGACTTTTCAAAATGGAATCCATTAGCCTGTCCTTCCATACATTTTCTAAAATCGGTTCTGTCTGCCAGTAAGGAACAGTGGGGTAGCTCGTGTAACGCGGCGTAGGAATATCATATTTACTTAAAAGCTTTTCATCAACCATTGGTAAATCTTTGTAATTTTAACAAAGGTATCTTGCTGGGTTATACCCATTTGATGACTTTTGAGCCTATTTTTAGCTGATAAAAATCAGTTTATTACATTTAATTTTTAAAATACGTATTTTTTATTCTTGTTTTTCGACAACTTAGATATTCATAATAGCCTTGACTTTTTATCCTTTCTTGTAAGAAGGTTTTATTTCAAATTTCTCCTTTTTGGATTTTGTGAAATCAATGCTAATTTCTCTTCAATGCTTTCTGCTAAGGTTCTCAACTCTTTTTCTGTCCAATTTTCTTCTAAATATTCTATTGTTTTATAGCCATTTTTCATAAATTTTTCTTGCTTTCGAATGAGGATTTAATTTTCCATCATTTGCATCTTGGATACCACACTCAATGGCTTCTTTTTCACTTTCAGCTATCGAATTCCACCAATCTTTGCTTTCTTCAGTTGAAGAAAGCCATTGGATTAGTTCCAATTTTTTATTCTGCAAGTTTAATTCAATTTTCATAACTCAAATTTTATATTTTCAAATATACAAATTTATTTATTCTTTTGCTCATTAAAACCTGTTTCTAACGCGACGCAGGGTAATCTAATTTACTTAAAAGCTTTTCATCAACCATTGGCAAATCTTTGTAATTTTGACAAAGGTATCTTGGTGGGTTTTAAAATCTTTTAACAGATACTTTAAAAAGTTGAATATGTCATTAATTAAGTCGGTAAACGGAAATACGCCTGTTTTTGGGCAGAATATATATTTGGCTGAAAATGCAACCATTATCGGGGATGTTATCATGGGAGATGATTGCAGCGTTTGGTTTCAGGCAGTGATTCGCGGGGACGTAAATGCTATTCGGATAGGTCATCGGGTCAATGTGCAGGATGGTGCCATTATTCATTGTACATGGAATAAGGCTGCAACTACCATTGGTGATAATGTGAGTATCGGTCACAGGGCTATCGTGCATGGATGTACCTTGAAAAATAATATTTTAGTGGGTATGGGTGCCATAATTATGGATCACGCGGTAGTGGAAGATAATGTCCTTATCGCCGCCGGAGCTATTGTTTTGGAAAATATGGTACTGGAATCCGGGTATATTTATGCAGGGATTCCCGCCAGAAAGGTGAAGCCCTTAAGTGAGGAACAATTTTCCCAGACGGTTTCCAGAATTGCCAATAATTATGTTACCTATGCTGGCTGGTTTAAGGAGTCCTAAGCCTTAAATATGGTCCGTTTATAAATTAATAGTTCAGTTTCATCGTTTTTAAAGAAATTCTGCTGGATATTATTTTAAATTTGTTTCGAAAAGTTGATTCTTAAAAATATATTTTTGCACATATGGAAATTGATGTTTTGTTGGGATTGCAATGGGGCGATGAAGGTAAAGGTAAAATAGTAGATTATTTGGCACCAAAATATCAAATGGTAGCCCGTTTTCAAGGTGGACCTAATGCTGGCCATACGCTTAAATTTGAAGGGAAAAAATTTGTCCTTCATACTATTCCTTCTGGCATCTTCAGAGAAAATCTGCAAAACCTTATCGGTAATGGGGTAGTTATAGACCCAATTACTTTCGTCAGAGAATTGAATGAACTCACCGCCGTGGGTGTTACTTTCGAAAACAGACTTTTTGTTGCCAAGAAAGCTCACCTTATATTACCCACTCATCGTATGCTCGACGCAGCATCGGAATTAGCTAAAGGGAAGGAAAAAATTGGTTCAACCCTCAGGGGTATTGGTCCGGCATATATGGATAAAACGGGTAGGAATGGTCTTAGAATTGGCGATATTCTGTCGCCTGATTTTCATGCCAGATACCATTCGCTAAAGCAGAAACACCTAAAATTATTAGCTCAGTTTCCTGATCTTCCTTTTGATATCGAAGGTGAAGAACAAAAATGGATGGAGGCAATTAATGAGGTTAAAAAATTGCAATTTGTTGATTGCGAGTATTTTATAGCCGATTCCTTGGCTGCGGGTAAAAGAATACTGGCTGAAGGGGCCCAAGGTACCATGTTAGATATTGATTTTGGAACTTATCCCTTCGTTACTTCGTCCAATACAATTACCGCGGGCGTTTGTACCGGATTGGGCGTTTCTCCGCAAAAAATAAAGGAGGTTTATGGTATTACCAAAGCCTATTGTACCCGGGTTGGATCGGGCCCTTTTCCAACAGAACTGCATAATGAAACAGGAGAAAAATTAAGGTCTGAAGGCGGAGAATTTGGTGCAACTACCGGAAGACCAAGGCGTTGTGGTTGGCTCGATGTGCCTCAGTTGAAATATGCTATCATGTTAAATGGGGTTACTCAGCTGATTGTCACTAAAATGGACGTACTTTCCGCTTTTTCTGATTTTGCTATGGGCTCTGCCTATACATCAGAAGATGGTTCTCTCTCTCAAAATCTTCCCTTTGATATAAGTGATGATACCTTTTCTGTTTCTTATGAAAATATTCCAGGTTGGAACGTGCCCTTAGATGAAGTAACCGATTGGAATAATTTGCCTAAGGAGGCAACTGATTATTTGTTGAAACTTGAAAAAGAACTTAATGTGCCTATTACTATGGTTTCCGTAGGTCCAGGTAGAGATCAACTAATCGTCAAATAATTTCTTTGCTTGTATTTTGACATTTCCCTGAAAATACTGTCGTACAGCATTTATTTCAATAAGATGAATTCTGTACGCCTGTTTTCTTTTCTCCCTTTTTCCGTTGCATTGTCGGCAACGGGTTTTGACGAACCATAGCCTTTATATCGAAGACGCTCCCTACCTATTCCTGATTGTATTAAGTATTCATATACTGTTTTTGCTCTTTGAGTACTCAGTTGCACATTCATTTCCTCTGCCCCTATGTGGTCAGTGTGACCGTTTATTTGTATAAAAATAGCTGCGTTTTCGGCTAACCACTGACTTAACAGATTTAATTCATGGAGCGAATTTGGATTTAGTTGTGCTGACCCAGTTTCAAAAAATACATTTTTTAATACAATTGGATCTCCTTCTTCCACCATTTTTTCCGTTGAAATGGCAGTGGCTGGCTTATTTATTTTTTGCAGTAAAATAGTCAAATAATAGGGTTCTAAAGCAGAATGAGCGTCGAGTAGCGTAAAATGATTACTGTAAAGGGTATATCCGGGGTAGGAGGCCGACAGGGAATAATTTTGACCGCTCGGTAAACAAATAAAGAATTTTCCTGTGGAGTCTATTTTTGCCTTAAAAATAATGGCTTCGGTTTCAGTTACACTTATTTCAAGTTGTGCCGGAAGAGGTTGGTTACTATCATTGGCAAATATTTTCCCAGTGACGAAAGTAACGGGAATAGGTCTGATGTCCGGATAAAGAGGAAAGCTGAAGATATCAATATTTGTTTTACTGGTCATTCCCTTTCCAGGTGTATCCCGTTTAGAACTGGAAAAATAGGCTGTTTCCCCCGTTCTATTGATACAAAGCGCGCCTTCATCGGCAATGGTGTTTATGGGGTAACCCAGGTGAATAGGTTTTCCCCACTTCTGGGTACTATCTTTTCTGGAAAGATAAATATCAAATCCGCCCATCCCTTTATGTCCATTGGACATGAAATATAAGCTTTGCCCATCTATATGAAGAAAGGGAGCCTGATCATCTCCCGGGGTGTTTAT
>JAJTER010000146.1 GCA_021299835.1 Saprospiraceae bacterium
AAATGAAAAGGATTGGCAAATTTTTGAAAGTAATTTTAACGAGGTCCATGAAATTTTCTTTAAAAAACTAAAACATCAATTTCCTGATCTGACCCCTGGAGACCTGAAATTAGCGGCTTATCTTAAAATGAATCTGTCGTCTAAGGAGATCGCTCCCTTATTGAATATTTCTATTCGTGGTGTAGAAAATAAGCGCTACAGACTTCGTAAAAAAATGAATTTAGAAGAGGATGATAATCTCACCAATTTTATGATAGACTATTGATTTCATTAAGTTCTCACCACCCAAAACCTGTCTGCGTTACCTTTGCTCATTTTATAATTTTTTTTTGAATGGCGTAGTAGTAGTGTAGTGGTTTTTCATACTTCTTATCTCCAATTGTTGCATCTTGTACGTTGAAATGATTAAAATACATTTCAAGAAGCAAGTGCGGGTTGTATTTGCCAAACAAAATTTCGAATGGTAAAACTACTTTTTGGTAGATTGGCGTATTGTTTAGCTCTTATAATATTTGGGTGGGCACCTCTATTGGCCCAACAGGAAGTCTATTTTTTTAGAGAAAGTAATCAAGGTAGTTTTTATGACGCTGGATTAGCCTTTAAGTCCGGAAATAGTTACATCGAACAGGCAGGTTCGACAAATGATAAAATTCCGGTAGAACTTTCTATTCCGGCTTACCAAGGGAAACATAGTCTTCGCATTCAATGGATTTCCCGCGCAGGGGGAGATTGGTCCGCATTGATTATTGCCCCGGGATTTCCTTTCCTCGACCTTAGCAAAATGGATACCCTCTCCTTTGCTTTGTTTTCAAAAAATGGATTGGACAAAGCAAATATGCCATACCTTTTTTTTGAAGGCGCGCCCGGCAATACAAAAAGCAAGAAGTTTCCACTTTCTCAGTTTGTACAAAGTTTACCTGCTGAAAAATGGCAGCTGGTGAATATACCCATTGCTACACTAAAAGCAGAAACTGCTGGTTCTTCTTTGCAATGGAATCAAATAAAAGCAGTCATTTTCGGACAAAATACTGCGGATAATTCTACTCATGTTTTATTGGTTGATGAGGTAAAAGCATTTAAAGCCGCTACCTTTATAGAAGAAATTCCTGCCATAGTTACCTCATTTAGAACTAAATCTTATCCCGCTCACATTGCATTGCATTGGAAAATCCCTGCTAATCCCACTCCAGCGCAGTTTAAAATACTTCGTTCTGACGATCAGTGGAAAACCTTCACTCAACTACCCTTAATTTCTGGTAAGGATTCGCTCTATCTCGATTATCCCCAAAATATAGATACTTCAATCACTTATAGTTACAAAATAGAAGCATTGAATAGTCAGGGTGCCTTCAACGAAAGTAATGAAACAAAAAGTGCAAGATTAGTCAAATTCACGGATGACGAATATCTGGATATGGTGCAGGAATATACCTTTCGCTATTTCTGGGATTTTGCCCATCCCTCTAGTGGTATGTCCAGGGAAAGAAATACTTCCGGCAATCTGGTAACCACTGGTGGCAGTGGCATGGGAATCATGGGTTTGTTAACAGGTATTGAACGCGGGTATATAACACGAAAGCAAGCACTGGATCGCTTACATAAAATAGTTGCCTTTCTGGCATCGTGTGACAGATTTAAAGGGGTATTTCCGCATTGGCTAAATGGTGATTCTGGGAAAATTATCCCTTTTAGTGCTCGTGATGAAGGTGGTGATTTGGTTGAAACATCCTTTTTGATGCAGGGATTACTCGCCGCCAGAGGCTATTTTGATTCGGAAATAGAGGATGAAAGGCAGTTGAGAACCAAAATTACAGCCCTTTGGGAAGCCGTTGATTGGCAGTGGCACAGACAGCAAAATCAGAATGTGCTGTATTGGCATTGGTCTCCTGTTCACCAGTTTGCTATGAATTTTCAACTCCGCGGCTGGAATGAAGCATTGATTACCTATATCTTAGCTATTGCAGCACCCGTGAATACTATTCCTGCCAATTTATACCATGTAGGATGGGCAGGTTCAAATTATAAGTCGGGATTGACTTCTTTTGGCTATCGTTTAGATATCGGTGGTTTTAGAGGTGGACCGCTGTTTTTTGCCCATTATTCTTTTCTTGGTTTTGATCCCAGGGATAAAAGGGACGCTTATACCGATTATTTTAAACATAACACTAATCATACGCTCATTAACAGGGCCTATTCGATACAAAATCCTAAAAATTTTAAAGGCTACAGCGAGAATAGCTGGGGGCTGACGGCTAGCGACGATCCAATAGTTGGGTATCTGGCTCACGAACCTACCCCTGAACGCGATAATGGTACCATTGCTCCTACCGCTGCACTGAGTAGTATTGTTTATACCCCAAAGGAATCTATAGCCGCTCTAAAGCATTTTTATAACCAGCACGGCAAAGATTTATTTGGTCCCATGGGCTTTTATGATGCATTCAATCTGGAAAGGAATTGGTTTGCTGACTCATATCTTGCTATAGATCAAGGACCTATATTAGTGATGATTGAAAACTATCGGAGCGGTAAAATCTGGGAATCTTTTATGAAAAATCCAGAGATTAATAAGGCGCTAGAGCAGATTGGGTTTTCTAAAGTGGTTAGTTCAAATCGTGTTGGATTGTTAGATCATGGAAACATTTCTATTTATCCAAATCCGGTGACCAATGGTGCTATTCAAGTATCTGTAAATCAATTAATCAAGGGAGGTGTAAGATTTTCTTTATTAAACATGCAGGGGCACGAAATGTACAAATGGGAAAAGAGAGAGATGTTTTCATCTGCCTCTCAAGAAACATTAACATTGCCCAATCATTTACGCGGAAGCTTCCTTCTGCTCATCCAATCGAATCAAGAAAAGGCAGCAATGCCTGTTTTTATACATTAATTAACATTATTCAAAACGCGTCATTATGATGAAAAGAAGTTTACTCAAAGTGTTGCTACTGGTGCTGCCCTTCCTGGGTCAGGCTCAGGTAGTCCTGGAAAATTTTGAAGGCGCTGCTAAACTTCCCTGGAATCCGATTGAAGGTTCATTTGCTGTGGTCGATAACCCCGCAGGTGGAGATGTTCTCGGTATCAATACAGGGGGAAAAGTAGGGGCCTATACCAAGAAAAAAGGCTCTGCCTACAGTTTATTTCTTGCGGAACTTAGTGCTCCAATAGATATGACAACCAATAATCAGTTAAGGATTATGGTTAAAGCACCCGTTGCTACTTCCTTTATTCTAAAATTGGAGGGTTCTTCCGCTCCTATCGAAGAAAAAAAGAAGATAGCTGTGGCTGGACAATGGATTGAATATACTTTCAATTTTAGTGCCGCCGCCGATCGTAAATTAAACAAAATTCTTTTGTTTTTTGATCCGGGGGTAGATACTTCCGGCGCAACGTACCTTTTTGATAATTTGGTTATTGAGCCATCTGGTGCCTGTAAAGGAGTGGCAAGAAATGCTGCCATCTGGGACGATTTCGATTGTCAGAGAAATGTTCAGGTAGCTCTTCCTGGTTTGACCGACCTTACCGCCGTGGTGAATCCTGACAAATCAGGCATAAATACGAGTGCAAAAGTAGGACGTTACAAAGATGCAGAATCTGAGTGGCATGCCATGGTATTGGATTATGGAGAAAATATTCCTTTGGATAAGTTAAGTTTGGCAAAAATTAAAGTATGGGCTCCTGTCGCAGGTATGTTATTAGTGAAATTAGAAGGAGGTGATTCTCCGGCTAAAGAGGTGCCAGTGCAAATAACGGAGTTAAATAAATGGGTGGAATATACTGTTGATTTTACCTCTCAAGTGGCAGCTAAACATAAAAAATTAGTCCTTTTCTTTAATGCTGGAAAATTACCCGGTGCAAATGATGTTTATTTTATAGATGATCTTCGTTTCGAAGCCAGACCAACCAGCGTGGTGTTAGAAGACTTTGAGCCTACTGCGAAATTACCCTGGAAAGCAGCCGATGGTACCTTTGCCCTGGTGGATAATGTTCCTGGTGGTGATACCTTAAAACTTAACGCAAGTAAAAAAGTAGGTGCTTATACTAAAAAGAAAGGTGCTGAATACAGCCTGTTCATTGCTGAATTGGCTCAACCTTTAGATTTAACCGTTTACAATACGTTTAAAATTCATGTTAAATCGCCAGTAACTACTTCCTTCTTACTAAAATTAGAAGGAGCTTCTGGAAATATTGAAGAAAAAAAGAAAATTGCCGTTGCTAATCAATGGGTAGAATATACATTCAACTTTAGTGGAGCGGCAGCAAAGAAAGATTTTAATAAAATCATCATTTTCTTCGACCCAGGTACAGCAGATTCTCAAGATACTTATCTGTTTGATAACCTGGTTGCTGTAGAATCTGGCGCATGTTCTGGGGTAGCAAAAAATATTGAAGTACTTGATGATTTTGATTGTCAACGCAATATCTCTTATGCTATGCCAGGATGGGATGATGTTGTTGCTGTTAAAAATCCAGATCCTTCGTCAGTAAATGAAAGTGCCAATGTAGGTAGATACAAAGATACTGGAGGAGAATGGCATGCTTTAGTTGTAGATTATGGTGCAAATATTCCTTTAGGCGACAGAAATGTATTCAAAATTAAAGTGTGGGCTCCCGTTGCTGGTAATCTTTTAGTGAAATTAGAAGGAGGAACTTCACCAGCTAAAGAAGTGCCAATAGCTATTACTCAGTTAAATAAATGGGTAGAGTATAAAGTTGATTTCAGTGGTGAAGCAGGAAATAGCCATAAAAAATTAGTGCTTTTCTTTAATGCAGGGAAATTACCTGGCGCCAATGATACCTATTATATAGATGATATCAGACTTGAAGCCCAACCTTCTGGTATTTTGGAAGATTTTGAGCCTAAAGCCAAATTGGCGTGGGAAACTTTCGGTGCAGAAGCGGTTTTTGGAAAATTCAATGGGTTAATCGCAAACCCTGATAAAACAGGTGCCAATACTACTACTAATGTTGGTTCTTATAAAAAAGGTACTTCTGCCTTAGGTGGGGTGAAATCTTTGCTTCCAACCGGATTTAAATTAACGGATTTACCTCAGCTTAATCTACAAGTTTGGGCTCCCGCTGGGGCGAAATCATTGACCCTGAGATTGAATTCTGCTACGCAAGGATTGAAAGAAGTGAACAGACCAATTACCGAAACTAAGAAGTGGGTGGATCTTTCTTTTAACTTTGATAATTTCAAGGCAATTACCGATTTTGAAACAGTGGAAATCATTTTTGACCCTGCTTTGGCAGCTGCTGATACCTGGTATTTCGATAATCTTTCTCAAACCAAAGCAACGGTAAATCCTTGTGAAGGAACTGTACCCGTAGCCGGTATAGTAGATGATTTTGACTGTCAGAGAAATGCCGTAGCTTCTACAACAGGAGGAGATTTTCTTGAGGTAATCAAAAATCCTGATGCCTCTGGTATTAATTCATCTGCGAACGATAAAGTTGGAAAATATAATGATCCTTTAGATGAATGGGGCGCTATAGTATGGGATTTTGGAAAGGAAATTGACTTGAGTGTGCAAAATCAACTTAAGTTGAAAATCTGGTCACCTGTTGCCGTTCCTTTAATGTTCAAATTAGAGGGTGGACAACAAGTTGAAGTACTTTCTGAGGTGAAAGCTGCTAATGCAAAAAAATGGGTTGAATACCTGATCGACTTTAAAGGTGCTATCGGAAAAGGTAACAAAAAATTAGTCATTTTCTTCAATCCTGGAAAAACGCCGACCGCACCTCTCTCTTATTTTATCGATGATCTCGAATTCGTGCGCGCTCCTTACACTGGTTGTATTTCTACTTTTGAAACGCCACTGGACAATCTTGGCAAATTCCAATATTTTGCCAATGGCGATTTGGATGGTAAACAAGTCGATTTTGTTATCGACAATCCTAAGAAAGGAGGCATAAATATGTCAAATAAAGTAGGTGAATTCATAGAAAGACCAGGAGGTGAAATTTTTGCCGGTATGTTTGCTACTGGTTTACCTGCGACTATTGTTGTGCCAAATAACAGCAAGAAAATATCTATGAAGGTTTGGATGGATCAAGCCGCTGAAGT
>JAJTER010000147.1 GCA_021299835.1 Saprospiraceae bacterium
GGGAAGATTCCTTCCTAGTTTAGTATCCATTTCTCTCACCCATTGCCAAAAATAATCGGCACATTTCATCCACCATTCTGTGCTGCATTGGTCTCCCAACTGATCTTCCTTATGGGAATCGGCGCCATGACACCAGACTACGTAATGAATTTGACCTGCAAGGAGAGCTGGCTCCAGAGTATTTTCTATAAAATTTTCAACTTCTTCAAAGTATTCAGCATCATAAAGTCTGGGGTTAAAATTAAATCCGGGGGGAATCGCATGATTCAAGTTAGGAGCAAAAGACCTTGAATCTTCAATAGAATTTCCGAAATGACCGTCCAGATCGAGATAGCAACCTGCCATTTTGAATTCCTCCCAAATCTTCAATGAGCTAATTACTTGCCCACTAAAGGTGCAAAATGCAGAGCCTCGATTGGGACGTGCGTGATGAAAACCGCTGGAAGGACTGAAACTAATCTCGTGAGGATTCACCACCGAATTTCTTATGGCAGCATAAAGGGAGGCAATATTCATTAAGACCGCTTCGGAAAATTCCTTACTCCACTTTAAACCATTGGATTCACAATTACCTTTTCCTTCCAAAAAATTATCCACATATTCAACGGTATGAGCTGTTAATAAATCATTTTTCGTCAAGGCCGGAAACGCTGAATGAATATCAAAATATTTTATCAGTTGGTTATCTTTCAAAAATTGAATTAACTTTTTAGGTTTCAAGGGTGATTTGCTGTAGTTCTTATCGGCATGGCTTTCACAAGCCTGAAGAGGGTTATAAAACGTTTTAATTTGATTGAATCTCATTTTATCATTTTTAAATAATTTCTGATTTTAAATTATATAGATTAAATTTATGAATTACAAGCTAGTTTAAAATGATTCATAAGTTTTTTTTTAGTATTTATTTTCTTTTTACCTTCCAGTTTGTTTTTTCTCAAATTGGGAATGAGTTTTGGTTTGCCGCCCCTGATTTACAAGTCAGACATGGGGATGATCCAATTATATTAAGAATTTCCACCCATGGGGAAGATGCAAAAGTTATCATTTCCCAACCATCAAATAATGACTTTAAAAAAATAGAAGTAACCGTCCCTAAAAATTCATCCTATTCCATAGACCTCACCAAATTCAAACATATTATTGAGTGTGATAGCATCAATAAACCTCAGAATAGAGGTTTATTTATTCAATCGTCATGTAAAATAAGTTGTTACTATGATATTGCAGATGCGTTAAATGGGGACCTTTTTTCATTGAAAGGAACAAATAGTCTGGGTGAGAAATTTACCGTTCCACAGCAAATGAGCTTATCTTCGTGGAATTATCCTCTTTACACCTCTAATTTTATCATCGTTGCCACGGAAGACAGTACGACGGTAAAAGTATATCCTACCAAAGATTTAGCAGGTCATGGATCTAAAAAAGAAATAATTATTGTCTTGAACAAGGGACAAACCTATTCATTTGAAAATATTTCCAACATACCCAATCTGAGAGCTGGTGGGACTATTGTACTTTCCAACAAGCCAATTGCCATTACCATAAAGGATGATTCCATTCAATTACCTGGGTTTGGTTGCGCTGATACTGCTGGCGATCAACTTATCCCTGATGATTTAGCGGGTAGTGAATTTGCTATCATGAAAGGATATTTTTTTTCTGCTGACAGATATTTTATTTTTCCCATTCAAGATTCTACCAAGGTTTATGTAAATGGAATACTTAAAATAACCCTTAATAAAGGCAGTTTTTATGAGGGAATATTAAATGAAAATGCATGTTTTGTAAATACCAGTTTCCCCGTTCAGATTTTTCATATTTCTGGATTCGGATGTGAAATTGGGGGTGCCATTTTACCAGGACTTTCTTGTACAGGTTCCAGCGTGGTCAATGTAAATAGAGCCACTAATCAGGATTTTTTTGTAAATATTATTACAAAAAGAGAAAATATTAATGACTTTTATTTCAATGGATTACCAAATATAATAAGAGCCATTGATTTTATAGAAGTAAATGGATCTGATGGCTCCTGGATGGTTTATAGAAAAAATATGCCATTGAGCCAATTAAAAGCGGGGCAAACTGCTTCCGTTAGTAATAAAGTGGGGCGATTTCACCTGGGAATCATTCATGGTGACCAAAGTTCAACTACGCGATATGGTTATTTTTCAGATTTTTCAAATACAACCATCGTTTTTGAAAATATAGAGGAATCAGCTTGCGATGCCCTTTCTTCCTTTTGTTTTGGAGCGTCCATTCAATTAAATCCTAAAATAGATAAATCAAGCAGCTATTTTTGGGAAGGCCCAAATAAGTTTTATTCTAAAGATTTAAATTTAAATATTCCCTCATTTTCTGAAAAGGATGAAGGCTATTATACCTTCACTGTTGTAGGTGGTAGTTGTGGAGTAAGTAAAAAGAGAATTTATTTAACCAAACCGGAAGCAAATTCATTAGTGGCAGATTTTGATGTTAATCAGGCAGTTCAATGTTTTGGAAATAATTTATTTGAATTTCAAGATAAATCTATTTCATCGAATGGTTCAGATATCAATAAAAGACAATGGGTAATTGCCGGTGATAAAAAGAATTATGCGGAAGTTCTTAAAACTACATTTAAGGATACAGGTCTTTTTATCATTGGTTTACTCATTGAAGATGTTAATAAATGCAGAGATACTATCGAAAAGTATATTAGAATATTACCAAATCCCAAGATAGATTTAAAAATAAATGGAAAGCCTGCTTTTTGTGCTGGAGATTCTTCTGTTCTTAGCATTTCTTCCAGTGAAGTTGACAAATTAAATGAAATCAAATGGCTTAAAGACAATATAGCTTGGGATTCAGTTGCCACTGAAATTACGGTGAAAAAGGCAGGGATTTATCAGGTTATGATCTCAAATAAGGATGGTTGTGCCACCATATCGGACCAGTTTAAATTTGAAGTCTATGATAATCCTACTATTTCTTTATTGCAGCCTTCAACCTATTTTATTTGCGATAGTGTCCCAATCACTTTAAATGCTGTCACTAACGGTTTGGTTTACTGGTACTTTAATGGACAGCCTATTGTGGGAGCAACTTCCAGCCAGTTAAAAGCTCATCGGGGTGGCGTTTATGAGGTAAAAGCTGTTTCTTCAAATGGGTGTATGACCTTATCTGACACAAAAATAAATTTAAATAATGTAAATATTCCAAAACCTGATTTTTCTTTCATAAATTCATGTATTCAGTTTCCTGTAGCTTTTTTAAATGAAACTAAAGGTGGGGATAATTATCAATATATTTGGGACTTTGGCGATGGAACCGGCGTTTCTTATAATAAATCGCCTGTTCATTCATTTCAAAAATCTGGTTTATTTAATGTTACTTTGAGCATAGAAATAGAGGAATGCCCTGAACAGATTCCAATAAAAAGCCAGAAAATTCAAATTGAACAGCCTATTGCAGGTATTCGTTACCCAGTTATGAATGTCAGTAGGAATTTACCTCAATCTCTTTTTGCCAGAAAATTTGGAGTGACTTATGATTGGAAGCCTAGCGCTGATTTAAAAGGTTGGAATTCCTATAATCCTATGTATAATTCCAATATGAATCAGGAATTTTTAATTGATATTTATACTGCCAATAAGTGTAAAACAACAGATACCCTCCAAGTGAATGTTTTTGAAAAAACGGATATTATGGTTCCGGAGGCTTTTACCCCTAATGATGACGGTGAAAATGACCAATTAAAATTTTATAACATCGGTATAACAAAATTAAAGTATTTCAGAATTTTTAATAGATGGGGGCAATTATTATTTGAAACTACCAATGAGAATTCTTATTGGGATGGAACGTTCAATGGGGTTTTACAACCCATTGATTCTTATGTTTGGATGGTGGAAGGTGTTGGCTCGGATGGGGAAACGGTTTTTAAACGAGGTCAATCAATTTTATTACGATGAAGGGCCTGAAATTCATTTGTTTTATCTTGTTTTTTACCAGTGTGCTGGGTTCGGCCCAAGACCCCCATTTTTCGCAATATTTCATGTCGCCGGCTACCATAAATCCTGCGTTAGTTGGCACAGGTTATGGAAAATATAGGCTAATGAGCAATTATAGGGATCAATGGAGTATTGGAAAAACACCTTACAGAACTTATACGATGGGATTGGATGCCAATGTATTTGCTGATAAAAAAAGAAATAAAAATATTTTAGGGCTGGGATTATTATTTTTAGGAGATCAGTCAAACTATGGCTTACTTAAAAGTTCTTATGTTAGCAGTTCCATAAGCTATCATCTAAATCTCAATGAAAATAATACAGTAGGCGTTGGATTCCAATCGACCCTTGGAAAAAGATATTTAGATAGGGTGAATCTCACTTTTGGAAATCAATTTGGAAGTACTGGTTTTGATGTAAATAGGCCTAGTGGAGAAAATCAATTATTGAAAATGCCTGTTTTTTATAGTTTAAATGCCGGCGTTCATTATAGTTATCAAACGACTTATAATCAATTTAATATGGGGCTTTCCCTGTTTAATATGAATAAACCTCAACAAAGTTTTTTAAAGGATATTTCACAAAGATCCTCCCTGGAAACGGTTTTTTATAGTAGCTATGAATTTAGTTCCTGGAATAATCTTCTGTTTAGCGCCAATGGAATTTTTAGAATCCAAGCCAAACAGAATTATTTTGCTATCGGTGGCGTAGTAGGTTTAGACATGAGTAAAGGAAAAAATATTCAGGTACTTTATGCTGGCAGTTGGTTTAGGGAAGGGGATGCTATTTATCCTTATGTTGGTATTATGCTCAATAATTTACAAGTAGGTTTAAGTTATGACATTGTCATTTCAAAACAAAATCTGGGAAATATTAATCCCCAAAGCATTGAATTATCTTTTATCTGGCGTGATTTGACAAACCAATCAGGTAAGATAATTTGCCCATGGAGATAGTTCAACGAACCTTTTTCTCCCAATGACTTTTGTCACCATTTCATTCATTTCAATAGGTCATCTTTGAGAATTATTGTTTAATTCTTTAGCATGACACACCCTTCCATTCATACATTTAATATCCCCGTTATGGGGCTGGCTTATACCATTGACAGCCCTATTCGGGTGGCTCATCTAGGTATTTCTTCCGTCATTTCCATTATGGATGACGAACTTATTGAAAAAATGAATGCTTTTTATAGCAGAAAGTTCAATTTACCTTATCATGCATTGAATAATAAATGCCATGATTGTCGGGCGTTAAGGATAACCTGCTATCTGAATCTTGTCGATACTATTGTCAAAAGTAAATTTGATGATTTTAAAAGGGAATTGTCCGAGAATAAGGATTCTCTCTTGCATTTCATAACCATGTTACCTAATAAATCAACGTTTAAAGAGGGCCTGATGCGAATCGTGGATGGAGGAATTACCTTAAAGGACACGGTGAAGAAATATTTAGAGGAAAATTTTTCGGCAGGGGACATCGACGTTAATATTATGACGAAAGTGGATAAAGATAATTATCAGGATAATGTCCAGCTTCCCATTGAATTCAATGATGCCCACGCCGCGCTTCGTGGTTTTGTAAAGAGTAATTTGTCTTCTTCGGTGGTACTTTCTGCAGGTATGAATCCCAGATTATATAGTTATTTTGAGCATTTTGATGATTTTTTTCCGAATGAAAATGGTTTCTTGAAAAAGAAAATTATCCTGAAAGTGAGCGATTTCCGTTCAGCTATGATTCAAGGTAATTTTTTAGCAAAAAAGGGGCTTTGGGTTTCCGAATATCGCATTGAATCTGGGCTTAATTGTGGCGGTCATGCATTTGCCACAGACGGACTTTTAATGGGCCCCATTTTAGAAGAATTTAAAGAGAAAAAAGGTCAGTTGATTGACTCCGCTCATGAACTAATGGTTAAATCACTAACCTTAAAAGGTAAACCTTGTCCGGAAATGCCTTTACCGCTGAAAATTACAGCCCAGGGTGGGGTAGGAACGGCAGAGGAACATTCTTTTTTAATGGAGCACTGTTGATGCGAAAACGCGCGAGTTGTTGAAAAATGCAAAAGAAGATGATTTCTATCTGAGCCATATTTCTCCGTTGGGCATTCCTTTTAACACCGTAAAAGGGACGACTAATGAGTTTTGGAAACAGAAAAGAATTAATGAGAATAAGGCGGGTAGCTCCTGCCCAAAAGGTTTGTTAGCTCTTAGTAAGGAATTGGACGATAAAGGTTTATGTACAGCTTCAAAAAAATATCAGGATATTAAATTGAATGAGTTATATCAATCCCAACATCTTATGGGGGTCACTGAATTTGAAAAATTGAAATCCAACATTACTGAAAAATCTTGCCTCTGTGTAGGTTTAGTAAATGCAGCTTATTTGGAAAATGATATAAAAATAAAGGGACAGGAACAAGGGGTCGTAATTTGCCCGGGCCCTAATCTGGCCTATTTTAAAGAGGAAGTTTCATTGTCTGATATGGTCAAACATATATATGGGAATGCTAATGTAATGACTCATGTTAATCGACCTCACGTTTTTATAAAGGAACTTCAATTGTATATTGCTTATCTGAAAAATGATATAAATGTTGTTTCAATAGGTATCATAACGTCAGGTCAAATAAAAAAATGGAATTCCTTTAGGAATAATTTATCTGCGGGTATTCAATATTATATGAATTTATTTGCCAATACAACCCATTTTAAATCCGATGCATTAAGCATTCAGAAGCAATTAAGTCAATATCAATCGGATTTAAATGAAATTAAAATCCCTGAAACAGTTATAGCTTAATGTTGTAACTTTAATGCCTATAAAATGGCTTAATGAAGGAAATAACCAGGGAGCAATTACTTGCTATTCCAGCATTTGAACAATCCTTTAAGGATGAGAGGTTCAAAAATGAGATGGAAACATTTCTAGGGTATGTGAATGCATGCGCTTCTAAAGATGTAAGAGGCGTTATAGGAGGTTTATTAAAATGTGCCTGCGAGTATAAGTTGGACATTCAGATGTATAAGTCCATTTTTTTAGACCTGGCCTGGGCTGTGTTGGAAAATAACCGATCTTTATGGACTAAGGAAGAGAAGGCAAATGGCTATTCTGACATTGATTCGCATTGGCCTTTATATCCTGAATATGATGGGAGTTTTGATGATTATGAATCGATTGTCTTAGATCAAACATCCTATTTTGAAGAAGTCATGGATTTGATGACACAAGAGGAGCTTCTTTACAAGGCTGAGGTGTGTTTTGCCCTTTATGTGTTTTTTGTCCAAAGTAAGTGAGTAATATTGGTTTAAACTGAAAAACGAAAGAAGGCTACCAATCTTTGTTTAGAAAGGTAGCCTTCTTCATTTTAGGGTAATAAAGCTTTAAAGGATAAGTCCAATAAGAGCAAGTGCCAATAAAACGCCCAAACCTAGCCAGGCAGATCTTTTCATAGCCTTATTATTGGAAGCCAATAAGAATACCAACAATACACCGAGAAAAGCCAGGAAAAATCCAGCCAAAAATCCGATCAGATTAAAGCCGCCTTCATTTTCTGCTAATGCCTCTTCTAATTGAATAGGTTCTGTAGTGCCCGTCTTTTTTACCTCTTTTTTTAGTAAATACAAGGCCAATTTACCTTTAAGACCTAATTTCTCACCGGTCAATTCCTCATATTTGGCTGGAGTGAGTGCCAATAAGTCTTCACTCGACAGTTGAATGGTAGCATCTGTTGTTGCTACTTTCATAGGAGGAAGTGCCGCATTTAAAGAAATTACGGAAAAAACTAAAAGGAATAAAGAGAAGATTTTTGCTTTCATGTTAATGAATTTATGAATTTAAAAATGGTATTGTTTCTACGTTTTGATGGGTACTTTCTTTTCCATTTTTTGAAAAATAACGGAGCCATCTCCACAGGTTGAAAAATTATTTCGTGGAATGAAATAACCCGATAGTTGGGTTTTCTCAATGGTCAGAAAAAAAGAGAGTAAGCAAAGGGCTGCTTTATTCTGATAGTTAGTAGTTATTATTTTTTCCTCGGTGATATTGATCTTATTGTCTTTAATTATTCCTTTTACACTCGTTTCACAATAAAAGTTTTTGCCGTTTGAATAGGTCGTTCCAGTAAACGTATTCGCTTTTACTTTATCTATGTTTAAAATGTATTCAAATATTTCAACGGAATCATTTAATTCCCCTTTCCACATTCCTTTATATTTTTCTGCCTCTTGACCCATGATGAACGTAGGAAGGCAAAAAAACAAGAATATTCCAATAAATAAATTTTGGTTATTCATACGATATTATTTACTTTAACCTAAGCTTTTCAAATGTAATGCTTTTAATCTTAAATTTCCACACATGCGGCGTTTAATTGGTATCCTTACTTTCATATCCCTTGCAAATCTATTCTGCCTCAATGGTCAGACAAAGATTGATCGCATTGCCTCCTTTTGTAAGGCCAATGAGCGGGAAATACTTAAGGAATATTTTGACTTCCTTTCCTTGCCTAATTTTGCACTGAATAAGGAGGATATAAATAAAAATGCCCTTTTTATTCAACAAATGCTGTCAAAAAGAGGGGTTAAGTCGCAATTACTTGACTCCAAAACGCAAGGAACACCCGCAGCAGTGTATGGGGAAGTGATAGTGCCTAATGCAAAACAAACGATTGTATTTTATGCGCATTACGACGGGCAACCTGTTAATCCTGAAAAGTGGCATCCCGCTATAAAACCATTTTTACCTGTATTTCTCTCGAAACCCATTGATAAAGGGGGTGAAATTATTCCTTTTCCAGCGGTTGGAAGTCCAATTAATCCGGAATGGAGAATTTCAGGTCGAAGTAGCTCTGATGATAAGGCTGGCGTTATGGCCATTATTCATGCTTATGATGCGATAGTAAAAAGTGGATTACAACCCTCGTGTTCCATCAAATTCTTTTTCGAAGGGGAGGAAGAGATTGGTTCCGTTCATTTGGGTGAAATTTTAGATAAACATAAGGATTTGCTTTCCTCTGATGTGTGGATTATTGCCGATGGCCCGGTGCATCAATCGGGTTTGCCTTTAATCGATTTTGGTGTTCGGGGAGATGTGAACATGGATATTACCGTTTTTGGTCCCAAAAGACCCCTTCACAGTGGTCATTATGGCAATTGGGCCCCTAATCCGGCGCATTCAACCAGAAAAGGTAGGTACTTCCCTGTTTGATTCCTATCAATATCCTTCCCTGAACATTAATGGTATTCGAAGTGCCGATGTTGGTGAAAAGGCGAGTAATGTTATTCCAACGGAAGCTGCTGTGACGCTCGATCTCAGGCAAGTATTGGGAACAGATTATTTACGGCAAATACAGAGAGTTAAAGATCATGTCGTTGCGCAGGGATTTTATGTCATTGATAGAAATCCAACGGATGAGGAACGGGCTAAATATAACAAAATCGCAAAAGTGACGGCCGATAGGGGAGGTTACAATGCCCAAAGAACCCCCATGGATTTGCCCATTGCGAAACAGATCATTGCTGCCGTACAGGGAGCAACCAAAGAAAAAGTGCTGACGTTTCCTACGGCTGGGGGAAGTTTGCCGCTGTTTTTATTTGAAAAGCACCTGAACGCGAAAGTGGTTAACCTTTGCATTGCCAATCATGATAATAATCAACATTCTGAAAATGAAAACACGCGGATTCACAATATTTGGGAAAGCATCAAACAGCTATCTGCAATCATGATGATGGAATAAAGCTTTAGCAAAAAAGTAAGGCTTGATGGGGAACCTTGTCAAAGGCACAAGTTATAATTTAACCGTTTTTAATTTTCGTTTATTTAGGTATTCTTTGAATTCTTCAAAAGTCATTCCCTGGGTTTCTTTTGAATTTTTTTCTTTTACTGCCCTAAAAAACTTAACAGTGTCGAATTCTTTTTCTTTTACAGCTTCTTTAGTTTTCATTTATAATAATATCTTTAGGTGAGCGAATATCTAGTGGAATGTAACCGTTTTTAATATTAATTGCGTTGTAGCCACGTATTCTGAAAACATTGACAATGTGTTTAAAGTTCCAACTTACCAAATAGTCAACTTTGTTAATTGTTGCACAAGCAATATGTCTACAATCATCCATACTGGTTTCTCCGACTACTTTCTCTTGAATATATTTTTCTGCGAGCTGATTGACTTCTTTAGTAATTTCAATAAATTCAATAGTTTTTTTATTGATATTTATGAAATGTGACTTAACTTTTTCGGGAGCGCTATCTAATTCATATTCAGTTAAGTCTGAGAACACGCAAACTATTTTTCCTGATTTTACCATTTCAAAAAGTTGAATTGTTTCTTTTTGAAATTCAATATCATAAACTCCACCAAACACAGAAGTATCAAAATATAGTCTTGGTATTTTCATAACATGAATTTACAAATATTTTAAGTCTGTAATGTTATTTTTTAGAAAATCTTGATGATAAAACGAGAATATGGAGACAAATAAATTTAAAACTGTTTCGCTTGACACAATGATTGACAAACACATAGGAAAAGTTGGAACGGAAAGACGTGATGCTTTTGAAAATGAATTAAGAATAGACTTGTTAGGACAGGCTATTAAGCATGCAAGATAGGAACGTAATCTTACTCAAGCACAACAAGGCGAAATTGTTGGCGTTCAAAAAGCTCAAATTTCTAAAATAGAAAACAGTGCCAAGATTGGACTTTCGACGCAATGAGGATTAAGGAATTGTAAAATTAGATTGTATTTTGAATCCAACACCAATTTTATCTTTTAGCATCTTTTTTTGAATAATTTCAGATTGGTGGGAGCGATAAAAACACTTATTTGCAACTATTGGCTCGATAATCAAACCTGCTAAATGTGGATGATATTCTTTGAAACTTAAAATGGTCTCTTCAAATTTTCTTCTTGCATCGATTAACCAATTACCTCTGAGTCTATTTTTAATTTCAAAAAAGAGGATAAAATCACTATTCATTAATAATCCCTCACATCTTTTTATCAAGCCATTACCATTTATATCTATGTTGTCGGATGCAAATTCACTGATATTACTTTCATCGTTATAGACATCGTAGGTTCCTGTCCGATATATTTCTACACAAAAGTCAATGGCTTTAAATAAAATATTATGTACATTATTTTCAATAGTAAAATCCCAGTTTACTTCATTATCGAACATAATTTTTGCAGGAACTCTCTGGTTAGCACTGGCATCACTTATTCCAAACCTATGGTTATTAATAGGTTGTAAGCAATGTACCAATTCATTTTGGCAATTACCTGAAGGGTTCGTACAAGGAGATGCAAAAAAATCTACGGACATAAATCTTCAATATCTAAAAGGTCTGAAAACAAATTATTTGATTCTGCGAGGCCTTCATTCAGATAGTTTTCATCAGATGGTAGGCCTTTATAGGTTTTCAGCTTAGTGATTTGTCCATTGTCCTCATTTAACTGATAAACCACTAAATCATTACCATCTACCGTTGAATTTAAAGGTACAATTTCATTCAATTTAGACTTTAATTCATTGGTATCAGCTCTCGGTTTCAGATTATTTGCTTCAACGGCTAAAGTCAAAAAATTGATTATGTATGGACTATGCGTAGTCATTATAAGCATATTATTCCCATTATTGAAAGATAAAAGGCTGTTCAAAAGTAACCTTTGGGAATTTGGGAATAAATTCTGTTCTGGTTCCTCAACAATATTCACAAAATACTTGCAGACATATTTCTCATTGATCTTTTTTTCTCCTTTTTTCAATGTTTTCACATCTAAACCGGACAGGTTGAGTTCTTTTAGTTCCTGGTTTCTCCTAATCGTTTGGTCAGTGCTCAGTAATTCTAATAAATTTTTCTCTCCTTGCTTAATAAATTCAATCAAATATTTAGTTACCCAAAATAAAGGGACGATAGAGTGAAATCCACTAGAGCCTTCAGTGAGTTTCAATCTTTTTTTACCGAATAGCAAGTAGTTTTGAGCATCTTTTGGATCATAAACAACTTTAGTTCCTGATATAGGTAATTCTACGGCTTTACTCTTATTGCTTAGTTGAGCATTACGAAATTCAACAGAATAATTTTGAAGGCTTCCAACGATAAGATTTGATACTTTATTGATATTTTCAATGGAGCTTAAAAAATTTCTTTCAGCTGGAACATACATAATTTTAGGAAGCTTGATTGATTTATCGTTTAACAACCTTGCCTCAATTGATTTTTTAATGCTGTTGGGATTACCAACTAATTTTAAGTGATAAGTTGCACCCTCGTATTCTATTTCTGTATTTGTTTCCAGGTAATTCTGAAGTCTGTGAAATTCTATTAAGTCTATGAATCCCTGATGTGAAACTGGATTATTAATATCACCCCTAATGATTGCCTTTTCAAGCCACATAAAACTTGAAATGAGCTTAGCTACTGTGCTCTTACCTGATCCCTGATTTCCGATAAAAACGGACACCTTTTTAATATCTAACCATCCATCGTTTTCGAGATAGCCGTCTTTGATAGGTCCGAAATTTTTTATTCTTATTTTGCTCATCTGCTTAATATTCGTGTAGCAAAATTACGATAATTAGTCACCTCAATATCATTTTCAACCATTTAGCTTTATACAAAGGTAACTTATTTTTCATTCACCCTGGCCCAAATTTTGATTATCAACATGGATAGGAATAACTTTCGGAGAAATAGTCTTTTGTGAAAACCAAAATCTGGATTTTTTTAAGACTTTAAGCCTGAATTTGAATTCGTTGTAATCGGTAATTACAAATGCACCAATTTTGGTAAATAAGAATGCACCATTGACATAAGAATAACCCAGGTGAATGAACTCCTGAATGATGATTTGTTCGATATGGTCCTTGGAAATTACTGCCATATAATATTTATTTACATAAACGTTTGCTTATTGAAATAATGTTTGTATTTTTACATCAAGTTCATCTTTCAGTTGAAAGAAGGAAATCGAAGAACGCAAGCCCAGATGCTCTGCGTTTTTTGCTTTTTTAGAGTATCTCATTTAGTCTTCTCTTTGTATATTTTGCCATTATTTTGTCCCTCTTTATATCCTTGCCTGTAAGGTAGTAAGCTGTTAGTAAATAATACTCATTTTTATTTCTTAATGGCTCTAACACCACAACATATTTTTCATCATTATCATAAAAATAGGTTTTATAACCTTCTGGTTCTTTGACAGAGAACAAATACATATTTTCATTTTTGCCATTGTCTAAATGATATTTTACCCGGTGTAATCTTGCAGATCTATGATTATCGTATTCCCGCTTTCTGGGAGTAGTATATACAGGATTTCACGGAATATGGATAGCGTTTATTTTATGCTACTTTTTTACGATAGGTTTTAAAGTTGAAATTTACCACTAACACTCGGTTTTGAATCAGGATTTACAGGATTTACAGGATTACTGAGAACGTCTTCGTTTTAAACGTAATGTTAATTCGTAGATATATTCTTTCGAATAAACTCACAGATAGCCTCGCCATCTTGGCACTATAATTTTAATTCATCCGGGCTTTTAGACAGCCTCTTTCATGATACAGTTGCATTTCCCTATTGTCGGAACAATGGCACGGCACAGTCAGGTAATCCATCTCATCAGGTTTCCAATTTTATAATCTATCCTATTAATCAAAATAATCACAGTTCAGACAGAAAATGCGCGCTCAAGTTGTTAGCGTATTTTGTATGCTCATCCCTTTTTTTCTCCATTTCATTTTCAAAAAAAGGACAATATTTTCACTTTTTATCCAATTTGGGGTTCATTTTGGAACAAATTTCTTTGATTTCATTAAAATCAAAGAAATTTAAGGATGAAATATTTTAGGAATAAGTTGAATGATTTGACATTTGTCCATTACAAATTTAAAAAATCATAAAGCGATGGCTAGAATTTTATTTTTAATGATGCTTCCTTTTGTGTGTTTTTCACAGATAACTCCCAGGGAAGATATTCCAGTTAATAACATATTGAAAGAGAAGGAAAATTTGAATACCAAGCGAAAAGCTTTTTATAATCTGGATGAGATTAAGGTACGCTGGAAGAAGGCGGCATTAGAGAATTGTCCTGGGGTTCCGTGTGTGGTTGCACCTTCTTTTACCTGCGGTACCTCTACCGTTTCCGACGTGGATGGGAACTCCTACGAAACGGTTGCTATTGGCAACCAATGCTGGATGAAGTCCAAT